>CACONH010000001.1 GCA_902628495.1 uncultured Pelagibacteraceae bacterium
TTTCTATCATCTTCAAGTAAAGCATGATGGGACCACGTTACCGTTGTGCCTGACAACAATAAAACTAAAGTGTTAATTAAAGGAATGTCCCAAGGATCAAAAGTTTCAATATCTTTTGGAGGCCAAACATTGCCTACAAATTCTCCTGGAAAAAGACTTGCATCAAAATAAGCCCAAAACCAAGCTACAAAAAACATCACTTCAGACGCAATGAATAATGTCATTCCATACCTATGATGAATTTGAACCACTGGAGTATGATGACCTTGATGCTCTGCTTCATTAACAACATCTCTGAACCACATGAAAGCACCATAAATTAAAAGAGCAAAACCAAAAAGCATAGCCCACATAACCTTTGAGTGAAAATAATAGACGGTACCAATAGCAGTAATTAACGTAGCGAATGAAGTATAAATCGGCCACGGACTTGGGTCTACTAGATGATAATCATGTTTTTGATCTTTTGCAGACATTTATTTTATTAACTTAGTTTGTTTATAATAATCTGATGAGAAGAAAGTATATGACAAAGTAACATCACTTACATTTTTTGTTTTTGGATCATTTACTACTTCTGGATCAAGATAAAAAGTCATGAAATAACTTTTTTTTTCTCCAGGATTTAAAGTTTGTTTTTCAAAACAAAAGCAACCTAATTTATTAAAGTAAGGACCAAATGATGATGGAGAAACGTTATAACTTGCAACACCACTAGTGGGATCTTTACTAAAGTTCTCAACTACGAAGTTTACTTTGTAAACTTTGCCCGGTTTGACATCAACCAAGTTATTTTCAGTTTTAAAGTTCCAAGATAAATCAGTTTGAACATTTGTATCCAATCTTACAGATACGGGCTTATCTATTACGATTTTTGGTATATCCTTTGAAATTTGCGTTGTACCTCCAAAACCAGTTACACGACAAAAAAGGTCATATAACGGAACAGCAGCAAATGACATACCTAGCATTAGCAAAAATATGAAAGATAGTAATAGAGGTGTTAATTTTTTTTTTGATATCATATTACTCTCTCAAATACACCAACATTATATAAAGTGAAAATAAACAATAAGATTATAAAAATAACAAGTCCAATTCCTGTTAAAAGGTTTTTCTTTTTTACTTTTTTATCTATTTCCATCATACGAAATTATCAACTAAAAATAATACAAAAATTGCAAACAAATAGATTATTGAATAACTGAAAATTTTTTTGGCCTTTAAAATATTAAATTTGTGTTTTTCGTCTTTGTAAAGATCAAAACAAATATAATTATAATATATTGTTAAAGGTAAACAAAATACTGCAAAAAAGTTTCCTACAAAACCAATATGGTATGGCAAATATAATACTGGTAACATAAGTAGTGAATAAATAAGTATATTTATTTTAGTATTTTGTACTCCACTTATAACTGGCAACATTGGTATTTTTGCTAATCTATAATCTTCTGCTTTGTAGAGACTAAGCGCCCAAAAATGTGAGGGTGTCCAGAAAAATATAATAAGGAAAAATGAAATTGCCTCTAATGATAAATTGCCTGTTACGATTGTCCAGCCAATTACTGGAGGTAATGCACCAGCGGCACCACCTATTACAATATTTTGAGGCGTTCTTCTTTTTAACCAAACTGTATAAACAACAACGTAAAAGAAAATAGTAAAAAAAAGTATAAATGCCGATAAAAGATTTGAAAAATAATATAATCCATAAATTGAGATTAAAGATAAAGCTAATCCAAAAATTAAAGCTTGTGACTTGTTTACTTTTCCAGTGGGAATTGGTCTTAAACATGTTCTTGACATTAATTTATCAAGATCCGCCTCATACCACATATTCAAAGCACCAGCTGCTCCAGCACCCAGTGTAACAAAACCTATACTTATAATCGCATCAAACATTGGTATTTGATTTGGTGCTGTAAGTAATCCTACCGCACAAGTAAAAATTACTAAGGACATCACCCTAGGTTTCATAAGATCAATTAAACCATTAAATAGTTTAATCTCACCAAGTAGATTTCGTTTTAATAATGAATTAAGGGCGTTCATTTAATTACTTTTAAATTAAGATTTAGATTTTTCTGCTCCTTCGTAAACATCTACTTTTGGTAGTTCATCAAAAGTGTGAAAATTTGGTGGTGATGGCACTGTCCACTCAAGTGTTGTTGCTCCCTCTCCCCATGGATTAGATGATGAGGCTTTCTTAGCAATAAATGAGTATAATAAATTTATTAGAAAAACTACTACACCAGCTACTGATATATATGAACCAACCGAAGAAATGTAGTTCCAATCAGCAAATGCATCTGGATAATCCGCATACCTTCTTGGCATCCCCGCTAAACCTAAAAAGTGTTGAGGGAAGAAAATTAAATTCACACCTATAAAGGTTAACCAGAAGTGGAGTTTGCCCATCCACTCTGAATATTGATATCCTGACATTTTTCCAAACCAATAATACCATCCTGCAAATATTGCAAAAACTGCACCTAAAGATAGAACATAATGAAAGTGTGCAACAACGTAATACGTATCATGTAACGCTGTATCAACACCCGCATTAGCAAGCACTACCCCAGTTACACCCCCTACAGTAAATAAAAATATAAATCCAAGTGCCCAAAGCATAGGTGTCTTAAATGAAATTGATCCTCCCCACATTGTTGCAATCCATGAAAAAATTTTAATCCCTGTTGGGACTGCAATAATCATTGTCGCTGCAAGAAAGTACGCTTTAGTATCTGTATCTAAGCCAACTGTGTACATATGATGGGCCCAAACCACAAATCCTACAAAGCCAATTGCAACCATTGCATAAGCCATACCTAAATATCCAAAAACTGGTTTTTTTGAAAATGTTGAAACTATATGACTTATCATTCCAAATCCTGGTAAAATTAGTATATAAACTTCTGGGTGGCCAAAAAACCAAAACAAATGCTGAAATAGTGTAGGATCTCCACCTGTTTGAGCATCAAAAAACGCGGTTCCAAAATTTCTGTCTGTTAAGAGCATTGTTATTGCGCCTGCTAATACTGGTAATGATAATAATAATAAAAATGCAGTTACTAAAATTGACCATGCGAATAAAGGCATCTTGTGAAGTGTCATTCCTGGAGTTCTCATATTCAAAATAGTAGTTATGAAATTTACTGCTCCAAGGATTGACGAAGCTCCAGCCACGTGCAAACTTAAAATTGCTAGGTCCATTGCAGGACCTGGTTGACCTGTTTTGGATGATAGTGGTGGATAAATTGTCCAGCCTCCTCCAACACCTTGAGCTCCAGGAGGTCCATCTACAAAAATTGATGATAATAATAAAATAAATGCAACAGGTAATAGCCAAAATGAAATATTGTTCATTCTAGGAAATGCCATATCAGGTGCTCCGATCATTATTGGTACAAACCAATTTCCAAATCCACCTATCATTGCTGGCATTACCATAAAGAAAATCATTATTAATCCATGTCCGGTAACTAAGACATTATACAAGTGATAGTCTCCACCAAGTATACCATCTCCCGGATGCATAAGTTCCATTCTCATTAAAACTGAAAACGCGGTCCCAATTAATCCTGCAATTATTGCAAAGATTAAATACATTGTTCCTATATCTTTATGATTTGTTGAATATGCCCATCTCTTCCAACCTGTTGGCGTATGATGATCGTGATGTGTAGCTGCAGTGCTCATTGTCTTATTTACTCGCTATTAAATTATTATTTTGATTTGTTATTTCTTCTTTTGCAAATTTTATTTTAGCCTCCTCAAGCCATTCTTGATATTCCTCATCTGTTACAACTTTTACAGTGATTGGCATAAAAGCATGCTTAATTCCACAAAGTTCTGAACATTGGCCATAAAAAGTTCCTACCCTGTCTGCTTTGAACCAAGTTTCATTTACCCTACCAGGCATCGCATCTCTTTTAACTCCAAATGCTGGCAGTGCCCAAGCATGTAATACGTCGTTTGCTGTTATTAAAACTTTTACTACTTTATTAACGGGAACAATTACTTCATTATCAACTGCAAGCAATCTAGGTTGACCTGGTAATAGATCTTTGTCTTCAATCATATAGGAGTCGAAAATTATATTCTCATCAGGATATTCATAGCCCCAATACCATTGGTATCCAATTGCTTTAATAGTTACATCTGCCTTAGGAATTGTGTCTTGAGAGTATAAAATTTTAAAAGATGGGACTGCCATCACAATTAAAATTAAACAAGGTATTAAAGTCCAAAGAACTTCAATAGCAACATTATGTGTTGTCTTAGAAGGATTGGGATTTCTTGACTCTCTAAATCTAAAACAAGCATAAGCCATCAAAAATAAAACAAATACACTTATTGCTATAATTATTGGAAGTAAAATCGAATTATGAAAACTAACTATTTCGTACATTGATTGTGAGGCAGCGTCTTGAAATCCAAGCTGCCAATCTCTAGGTTGGTCTGCAAATGCTTTTGAAGGCAACAAAATTAAGGTTAATAATATAAAAAAAGTTTTTTTCATCTTTTAATCTATATAAAGTGATTTTGTAAAAATTACACTTAAGATTTCGCGACAATTTATCAATTTAACTCATAACTGACTATAGTTATCGCTGATATAGCTGCTGTTTCAGCCCTCAATATATTTTCGCCTAAACTCAACTTATAAATACCCTTAAATTTATCAATTTCAACTCTTTCGGACTCTGAAAAATCTCCCTCTGGGCCAATAATTATGCAATTAGATTTTGATAATAATTTATCCTTATCCAGCTTTGTAGTTTTTGAATTTAAATCTGTTAAAATTAAATTTATATTTTCTTGATTTTTATTTAGAAATTTTTTTAATGTTGTTGGCTCTTCAATATTAGGAATATTTATTCGATTGGACTGTTCACTTGCCTCAACAATTATTTTTCTTAACCTATCTAAATTTATTTTTCGAACAACTGTTCTATCAAAAATAATTGGTATAAAATTTGTTACGCCTAACTCAGTGGATTTTTGAATCATGAAATTAAAAAAGTTTGATTTGATAGGGGAAAAAGCGAGCCACAATTCATTTTGATGTTCTTTTGATCTTAATTGTTTCCCAAGTTTAAAATTTATCAATCCAGATTTAATACTTTCAAAGTGAGCGACCCATTCTCCGTTTTCATTAAATAAATTAAAGTTATCACCTTTTTTAATTCTCATAACCTTTGACAAATAATGAGATTGATCTTTATTTAATTTACCAGTTAAATTATTAGATAAACTTTCTTTAAAAAATAATCTAATATTGTTCATATTAAGATACTAAACTTTTTATGAAAAATATTAAGGTAATAATTTTCGACGCCTATGGTACTCTTTTTGACGTAAATTCTGCTGCAGAAAGATGTAAAGAAAAAATTGGTGATAAATGGGAGAGCTTTGCGAATTATTGGAGAACTACTCAGTTAGAGTATACTTGGTTAAGAAGTTTAATGAAAAGACATAAAGATTTTTGGCAGGTCACAGAAGATAGTTTAGATAAATCTTTGTTGGCATTTAAAATTGATCCTAATATGAGATCAGAGTTGTTAAATCTTTATAAAATTTTAAATACTTTTCCAGAAGTAAAAGAAGTATTAAAAAATCTTAAAGAAAAGAAATATAAAATTTCAATACTCTCGAATGGTACTCCAGATCTACTAGATGGGTTGGTAAAAAGTAATAATCTAGAAAAAATGTTTGATGATATATTCTCAATTGAAAAAGTTGGAATATATAAGCCAGATGAAAAAGTTTATAAAATGCCTATCGATAAATATAAAGTCACAAAAAATGAAATTGCATTTCTAAGTGCAAATACTTGGGATGTTGCAGGTGCTGGTAACTTCGGCTTTAATTCTATTTGGGTAAATAGAAATAAAAATATTTTTGACAAACTCGATTATATTCCGCATAATGAGGTAAATAACCTAAAAGAAATATTAAAACTATTATAAATATGGATAAACTTTTTAGTAAATTATACTTTCTTGCACCTTGGTTTTTAAGATTGGGTCTTAGTGTTGCATTTATTATCCACGGTTATTTTAAATTTCCTTTACCACCAGCTGGACTAGTAGAGTACTTTGGTTTATCGCCACTTTTATCATCTGTTGTTGCAATATCAGAAGTTGGATCTGGAATATTATTAATTATAAGTGGATTTATTAAAGGACCTATTGGAAATTTTCTTACAAGATTAAGTGCTTTTACCATTACAATTATAATGATCAATGTGTTTGCTATTGGTCATCCAGATTGGTTTTTTACAACAAAACTTTTCACTAGTGAGCAAATATTTCTCTTTCTGATAAGTTTATATTTTGTTATTAAAGGAAATAACTAGTCCAATGATTGAAGTAAGCAAAATTATAAAACCAACTAATGCATCAGATGGCGCAGGAGTAAAACTAAAAAGAAGTATTGGTGTTGAGCCAAATTATTATGATCCATTCTTAATGTTAGATGAATTTGGTTCTGAAAATAGTGAAGATTATGTTGCAGGATTTCCCCCACATCCCCACAGAGGAATTGAAACTGTTACATATATGCTAAATGGGGATTTTGAGCATGAGGACAGTGCTGGCGGCAGAGGGAAAATGACTGCTGGTGATGTCCAATGGATGAAAACCGGAAGTGGTATTATTCATTCTGAAATGCCGGCTATGAAAGAGGGAAAACTTCATGGATTTCAGTTATGGATAAATATGCCAGCCAAATTAAAAATGACCAAGCCTGAATATATTTATATTAAAGCAGATAAAATGAGTATTCATAAAGATCAAGACAAGCAAGTAAAAACTATAGCTGGAAAATTTAAAAAGGCAGAGGGTCCAGTAAAGGGTCATAATGTAGAGCCTATTTATTTTGATGTAGAACTTAAAAAAGATAAAGAGTTTAATTTTGATATTCCTGAGACACACAATTCTTTTATATATTTAATTAATGGAGAAATAAAAATTGGAAGCAAAGTGCACGATAATATTAAAGATAGTACATTGATACTACTTGATAATGGAAAAGACTTAAAAGTTAAAGCATCATCAGACTGTAAATTTTTACTCATATCTGGAAAACCCTTAAATGAAGAGATAGCAAGAGGTGGGCCTTTTGTGATGAACACTAAAAAAGAGATATTAGATGCTGTTAATGACTATCATAATGGTACATTTGTTAAATAATGCATAGTGTATCTTTTTCAAAAACTGGTGGCCCTGAAGTTCTTGAATATAAAGAGTTAAAACTTGAAGATCCAAAGAGCGGTGAAGTGCTAATTAAACACTCTGCAATAGGATTAAATTTTATAGATACTTACCATAGATCAGGTTTATACCCTGTACCGCTACCCTCAGGAATTGGTTTAGAGGGTGCAGGAATTATTGAAAAAGTTGGACCAGATGTTTCAAATTTTAAAGAGGGTGATAAAGTTGCCTATGCTGCTGCACCATTAGGCTCCTATTCTACTCACAGAATATATCCAACAAAAAATTTGGTCAAAGTTCCAGAAGGAATTGATCTTGAAATAGTTGCATGTTTAATGACAAAAGGATTAACAACCTTTTATTTGTTACACAAAACCTATGAGGTTAAAAAAGGTCAAACAATATTATTTCATGCTGCAGCTGGAGGTGTTGGTCAAATATTTTGTCAATGGGCAAAAAGTTTAGGATGTAAAATTATTGGGACTGTTGGGTCTGATGAAAAAATAGAATTAGCTAAAAAATATGGCTGTGATGAAGTGATAAATTACTCAAAAGAAAATTTTAAAGATAAAGTTATGGAAATTACTAACGATGAGGGGCTGCCAGTAGTATATGATGGGGTGGGGAAAGTAACTTTAGAAAATTCTTTAGCATGTTTAAAAATGCGAGGGATGATGGTTTCGTTTGGTAACGCATCAGGAAAACTTGATCCAGTTGATGTTGGTAAATTAATTGCTCCAAAAGGTTTATATTTAACTAGACCAAGTATTGCACATTACACTGCTACTAGAAAAGAATTAGATGAAGCATCTGAAAAACTATTTCAAATGGTAAAAACAGGCAATGTAAAAGTTGAAATATATAAAAAGTATAATCTTAAAGACTCAATACAAGCACATAAAGATCTTGAGGGACGTAAAATACTTGGACCTGCAATAATTACTCCTTAAATTGAACATCCATATCAGAAATATGTAGCTTTAAGGCTTTTGTAGAAATTTGTATTTCTCTAATAAAAAAAACAATAGATATCATCATAGATAAACAGCATGAACCAAAAATTATCCTAGCAACAAATATTTTTTCTAAATATAAAGCAAAGACTGTTAACATATTGAACAAAAATCCAAAAGCAGAAAACATAATTGTGTATTTTAAAACATTTATTCTATTGTTTAAATTAATAAGTTGGTCTTTCCACTCAGGTGGAGTATGTTTTTCAAATACATGTTCATCATGAATTTTTCTAATTAAATTACTAAGTGTATGAAACCTGTTACTATAAACTCCCATAATTAAAGGGATTGCAGGAAACATTAAAGCAGTAACAGTATAATCAATATCCATACGAATCAGTTTGATTATGAATCGATGCTTTGTTATTTACAAGTAAATTATAATGAAAGATTTTAAACTTTTTCTTGATTTAATTAGAATTAAAAAACCTATAGGTATAATGTTATTATTCTGGCCTTGTTCTTGGGGTCTTACTTTAGTAAATGATTTTTCTAATGGTTATTCACAATATATTTTATATTTAATTTACTTTTTTTTAGGTGCAACATTAATGAGGTCAGCGGGTTGTATTGTAAATGATATTCTTGATAGGAAGTATGATATACTTGTAGAGAGAACTAAGAATAGACCAATCGCTTCGGGTGATATATCTGTAAGTTTAAGTTTAGTATATATAGTAATATTATGCTCGCTGGCGTTTCTAATATTAATACAATTTAATTTTATAACAATTCTATTAGGTTTGGCATCAATGCCTTTTGCATTTAGTTATCCTTTGATGAAGAGATATACATACTGGCCTCAATTGTTTTTGGGATTTACTTTTAATTATGGACTTATTATGGCTTGGTTTTCAATAAAACCAGAATTTAGTTACATTCCAATCATTTTTTATTGTGGAGCCATATTTTGGACATTAGCTTACGACACTATATACGGGTTTCAAGACATTAAAGATGATGAAATAATAGGAGTAAAATCAACATCAATTAAATTTAAAAAAAATCCTAAATTACTTATTTTTTTATGTTATTTAATTTTTATTTTAATGCAAATTTTATCAGGAATATTTATGGAGTTTGATTATTATTACTTTATTGGAACCTTAATTATAGCTTTGCACTTATATTTTTTTCAAGTTATGGGTTTAGATATTTCAAATCCAAAATCATGTTTAAAAAGCTTTAAAAGTAATAATCTTTTGGGTTTTTTGGTCTTTGCAAACATCCTAATAAATAAAATTAACTTATAATGACAGATACTCAAATCTTAAAAAGGTTATTTAATGATTATACAAAAAAATATGTTCCTAAAATTTTTTTGGCTTTAATTTTTACTTTAATTTTAGCAGCAAGCACTTCTTCGATCGCTTGGTTGCTAGATCCAGCTATTGAAAAACTTTTTCTACAAAAAGATAGAAGTCTAATCTTACTAATACCTTTGGGTATTATTATCGCTTTTACCTTTAAGGGGGTCTCATTATACTTGGCAAGAGTAATAATGATAATTGTCGGTGAAGACCTGAAAAAATCAATACAAATAGATATGACGAAAAATTTAATAAAAGCCGATACAGAAACGATCGAAAAAAAACACTCGGGAAAATTAATCACTAATTTGATAAATGATGTTAATTTTATGACCACACTTGTTAGTGTAGGAATATTAAATCTGTTTAAAGACTCGCTTACTTTAATTGGATTACTAGGTGTAATGTTTTATCAAAATTGGAAATTATCTTTAATTGCAATTGTAATGATACCTCTTGCAAGTTTTTTTGCCAGATTTTTAGGTAAGAGAATTAGTAAAGTGACAGTGCAAGCTATGGATCTAGCTGCTGTTTTAAATACTCGATTAATGGAAATTTTTAGAAATCATAAATTAATTAAAGTTTTCCAAAAAGAGACATACGAAACTTCAAGAGCCAATAATGCATTCGAACAAGCAAAAAATAAAGGGAAAAAGTTAGCAATAATTTATGCAAGGTCATCCCCTATAATGGAGACATTAACAGGAATTATGATAGCAATTTTGATTTATTATTCCGGCAATTTAATTATGAGTGGTGAAATTGCAGTGAATAATTTTTTTTCTTTTTTAGCTGCAATGATGTTAGCCTACCAACCAGTAAGGTCATTAGCTACTTTAAATCTTACAATTAATCAGGGTTTAGCAGCTTCGAGAAGAGTCCTTCCTATAATCGATCAAAAACACAATATTTTAGAAGACGAGAAATTAGAAAAGTTAAACGTATCTGACGGCACTATAACCTTTGAAAAAGTAAATTTTAATTATAATTCTAATTCAAGATCTATATTAAAAAATATCAATTTAAATATTCATGGAGGTAAAATGACATCATTAGTTGGACATAGTGGTGCTGGTAAATCTACTATAATGAACTTAATACCTCGTTTTTACGATTGTACTGAAGGTGATATAAAAATTGACAACCAGTCAATCAAAAATAGGAGATTATCCTCAGTAAGGGATAATGTATCTTTAGTAAGTCAAGAAACTACTTTATTTGATGATACTGTTTTAAATAATATCAAATATGCTAATTTAAATGCATCTGAAAAAGAAATTAGAGAAGCATCAAGGCTCTCTTTTTCAGAGGAATTTATTAACTTATTGCCAAACAAATACAATACAATGATAGGTGAAAATGGAATAAGACTATCTGGTGGTGAAAAACAAAGATTGTCAATTGCTAGAGCATTTTTAAAAAAAAGTAAAATTATATTACTGGATGAGGCTACTTCCTCTTTAGATTCAGAAACTGAAAGAAAAATTCAAGATGCTTTAAATTATTTAACTAAAGGTAAAACTACTTTAGTAATTGCTCATAGGTTATCCACAATTTTAAACTCTTACAAAATATATGTTATCGATAATGGAGAAGTTGTTGCAAAAGGAAATCATAAAGAACTTTTGGAGAATTCTAAAGTTTATAAAAATTTCTACGAGAAACAGATACAAAAAAGTTAATGAGGCTTTTATACAATTTAATAATATGTATCATTATAATATTTTCACCTATAATAATATTTTTTAGGATCATTAAAAAAAAGGAAAGTCCTAAAAGATTTTTAGAAAAATTTAGTTTCCTGCAAAAAAAAAGGGGGCGAGGTAAACTAATATGGTTTCACTGCTCTAGTGTTGGTGAATTTTTGAGTATTGTGCCTCTAATAGAAAAATTAGAAAAAGAGAAAGATATAAGAAATATATTACTGTCTACATCTACTTTAAGTTCATCAAAAATATTTAATAAATTTAAATTTAAAAAAACTATTCATCAATTTTACCCAATAGATAACCCGATTATAATTTGTAAGTTTCTAAATCACTGGAAACCATGTGCTGTATTTTTTATTGAGTCAGAAATTTGGCCTGAGATGTTAAGAGTCTTACATTCAAGAAAAATAAAAACTTATCTTTTAAATGCGAGAATAAGTAAAAAATCATTTGCAAGATGGAAAAACTTTAGAGAAACAGGAATTAAGATATTTAATATATTTGATTATATTTTCCCTCAAAATCAAGAAACATTAACTTATTTAAAATATTTCAAAGTTAAAAAAGTAAAAATTTTAGGAAATTTAAAATTTTCTGAAACCGAAAGAGTAAATACAAGTAAAACTTTACCTAAATTTTTTAACAAAAAAAAAATTTTTTGTGCTGCAAGTACTCATAATAACGAGGAAGAGATTATATCGAATGTTCATTTAAAGTTAAGAAAAAATATAGACAATTTGCTAACAATTTTGATTCCTAGGCATGTGGAAAGGTCACAAAAAATATTAGAAAATTTAAAAGAAAAAAAATTGAATTGCATTTGTCACAGTGAAAATAAAAAATTGAGTAAAAATACAGACGTTTATTTAGTTGACGTATATGGAGAAAGCAAAGCATTCTACTCAATAAGCAAGGTAGTTTTTTTAGGTGGATCTTTAGTGTCCAGAGGTGGTCAAAATCCATTAGAGCCAGTAAGATATGGTTGCAATATAGTTCATGGTAAACATGTTTTTAACTTTACAGAAATCTATAGAATGCTTCACAAAAACAAATTAGCATTTGAAGCTAAAAATTTCTCTAAACTTAAGAAGATAATTTTTAGACTGATGGTAAAAGAACAAAATAACAAGAAAAAAGTAAATAAATTTAAAAAAATAGGTAAAAGTATTTTAGTCAAAAATTTTAGAAAAATAAGAGTTTTAATTTAAATGAATTTATTAAAACCAAAATTTTGGGATAAACAACATTTAACTTTTCAGTCCATAATTCTTTATCCGTTAACTTATATTTTGGACTTAAGAAATTTAATTAAATTCTTTATTAAGCCAAAAAAATATTCGAATATTAAAACTATATGTGTAGGTAACATCTATTTAGGAGGCACGGGTAAAACACCTCTAACCGATGCCATAGCAAAAATTTTCAAAAATAAATTAAAAACAGTTATAATTAAAAAAGGATATCCAAGTCATTTAGATGAAATAAAATTATTAAAAAAAAATAATGAAGTATTCTTTAATAAAGACAGAGAAAAATCTTTAAAAGACGCAATAGCAAACAAATTTGAATTAGCGATATTTGATGATGGATTGCAAGATAAAAAAATAAAATATAATCTTAAGTTAGTTTGTTTTAGTTCTTTATCATTAGCCGGAAATCAAATGAGATTACCCGCAGGTCCACTTAGAGAAAGACTTGATAACTTAAAAAAATATGATGCTGTATTTATAAATGGTACAAATATTAATAAGAAATTTTTGAAAAAAATAAAGATTATAAATCCTAATATCTCTATATTTAATGGAGAATATATATCTACAAATTATATTAAATTTAAAAAAAATGATTATCTTGCTTTCAGTGGTATTGGTAATCCAAATAGTTTTAAAAACACATTAAAGAAATATCGTATTAAAAATAAATATAATTTAGTTTATCCAGATCATTATAATTATTCTAAAATAGACATAAAAAAGATTAAAGAAATTGCAAAGGCAGAAAAACTTAAGATATTAACAACAGAGAAAGATTTTTATAGAATACCAATTAAACTTAGAAGAAATATAAATTTTATAAAAATTAATCTTAAAGTTAAAAAATTAAAAAAGTTCAAACAATTCATATCTAAATATTTATGAAAAATTTAATTTATTTTTTTGAATTTACAGCAATAATCATTTTATTCATAATTTTTCGAACCATCGGATATAAGGCTGCATCTAATTTAGGTTTCTTTATAGGTAAAAATATTGGTCCAAAATTTAGACCGAAAAAAACAATAATTAAAAATATAAAAAATTTTAATTCAACAGTCGATGATAAAGAAATAGACAAGATCATAAATAATATGTGGGGAAACTATGGAAGAATTTTGGCTGAGTATCCTTTTATTCCAAGTTTTAGAAAAAAAAAATTAGAAAAGTATTTAAATATTGAGGGAATAGAAAATTTAAAGATAATTAAAGATAGTGAAAAACCTTCAGTTTTTGTATCGGGTCATTTTAATAATTTTGAGTTAATGGCTATGTTAATAGAACGTGAGGGTATTGATCTTGCAGCCGTTTATAGACCATTAAACAACAAATTTTTAAATTTAATTATGGAATACTTAAGAAAAAAATATATTTGTAAATATCAAGTAAAAAAAGGTTTAAAGGGTGTAAAAGAATCTCTTGCTTTTTTTAAAAAAGGTAAAAGCTTGGCAATAATGATTGATCAAAGAGTTTCTGAAGGGATAGATAGTAAATTTTTTGGAGTAAATGCATTCACAACAACTATACCAGCTCAATTTGTAAAAAAATTTGGATGCATTATTCAGCCAGTTTATATTCAAAGAATTGATGGAGTTAATTTCAAAATTTTATTTGATGAACAAATGAATTTTGAAAAAAATCAGAGTATTGAAACAATCACAGAAAATTTAAATAAATGGTTAGAGAAAAAAATCGAGCAAAATCCAGATCAATGGATCTGGACACATAACCGTTGGAAACGATAATTATTTTAAATTTTCTCTTTTTAATTGAGCCTCGATAAAAGAATAATAAGCCTCTTGAAGTTCTACATTCCAATAATTCAAATCCTTTAACATGATTTTTTTATTTGATACAGCGCAAACTACATGGTCGCCAGGTTCAATTATTTCAAAATTATTTGGAAGATATTTTAATTTTGCTAATTTATTTTTCATTTATAAGTTATAAGTTAATATAAATGATTGTAGGAATTATTGGAAGTGGAGGAAGAGAGCATGCAATTTGCACAAAAATTAGAGAATCATCGAAAATTAGTAAAATATTTTGCATACCTGGAAATGCAGGCACAAACCATATTGCTAAAAACATAGATATTAAAATTGAAGATTTTAAATCCATTAAAAAATTTTGCCTAAATAACAATATAGAACTTCTAATTGTTGGGCCTGAGCAACCTTTAGTGGATGGAATAGTTGATTATTTTCTAGATACAAATATAAAAGTTTTTGGTCCTAATAAATTGGTCTCAAAGCTTGAGGGCTCTAAAATATTTACAAAAGAACTTTGCGAAAAATATAATATACCAACTGCGAATTTTAAAATAATTAAAAGTCTTAAAAATGCAGAAGCAACTTTAAAAAGTTTCAAATTTCCATTGGTCATTAAAGCGGATGGATTGGCTGCTGGAAAGGGTGTTTATATATGTAACAATTATAATGAAGGTTATATTGCAGCTAATGAAATTTTTAATGGAAAGTTTGGAAAAGCTAAAAACTTATTAATAGAGGAATTTTTAGATGGTGAGGAAATGAGTTATTTTATAATTTCTGATGGTAAAAGTTATCAATTTATCGGAAGCGCCCAAGATCACAAACGTGTTGGAGAAGGGGATAAGGGAAAAAATACTGGTGGTATGGGATGTTATTCTCCATCTAGGTTACTAAATTCAAAACTAACTGAAAAAATCAATAATAAGATAATTATACCAACCTTAAATGCAATTAAAGATATGGGTTCAGAGTATATTGGATTTTTATATGTGGGCTTAATGATAAAAAATGAAAAACCTTATCTCATTGAATTTAATGTGAGAATGGGAGATCCTGAATGCCAAACAATTCTTCCATTATTGGAAAATGATCTATCTGAAATATTTTTTGATTGTTGTGCAGGAAAATTAAGCGAAAAAAAGATTAAATTAAGTAATAAAAAAAGTATTTGTATAGTTCTATGCTCTAAGGGTTATCCAGATGATTATAAAAAAGATAGCGAAATAAGTAAACTTAATAAATTGTCTTTAAAAGATAATGAATATATATATCATGCGGGAACTAAACTAAAAGACAACAAAATTTTAAATTCAGGTGGAAGAGTTTTAAATTTTGTATCCACCTCAAACAATATAAAAGAATCTAGAGATGATTTGATAAAACTAATTAAAAGACTTGATTGGGAAAATGGTTTTTTTAGAAAAGATATTGCTTATAAAGTTATAGATTAATGAGGATAATCTCAGGAATTTTTAAAGGTAAAAAACTAATTATACCAGAAGATAAATACACAAGGCCTTTAAAAGATAATGTTAAAGAATCTATATTTAATATTTTAGAGCACTCAAATTTAATAAATTATAAAATAAATAATTCAAATGTGTTAGATTTATTTTCTGGTGTTGGAAGTTTTGGTTTAGAGTGTATTTCAAGGAAATCTAAACATGTAACTTTTTTTGAAAACTACCCTCCAGTTTTAAGAATCTTAAAAAAAAACATTCAAAATTTAAATTGTTCTAAAAATGTTAAAATTATTGAGAAAGATATTTTTTGTTTAGAGCAAACAAACATGGACCTAATGAATTATGAATTTATTTTTTTAGATCCTCCATATAAGGAAAGAAAGATAAAGCTTTTACTTGAAATAATAAAAAAAAGTAAAATCCTAAAAAGAGATAGTATAATATTAATACATAGAGATAAGAAATTTATAGACGAGTTTCCAGAGAGTTTTAAAGTAATTATAACTAAAAACTATGGAAGATCTAAAATTTTATTTGGTAAGTTCTGCTAAATTAGAATTTTCTTAGTTTCTTTTTTAATCAGCTCAACAGATGGTTGATTGTATGGATTTATTTTTAACATCTTGCCTAATAATATTGTCTCTAACATAAAAAAAGTGAATAGCTCACCTAAAGTTTCTTCATTTTTTTTAAGAACCTCAAAAGTTCTGAATGGTATTCCTTTGGCTTTAAACACGTTTATTGTAGCTTTTTTTTGTGCTGATTTTATAGAAAACAAATCATGTTTTTTTAAATATTTATAATTACTAAATATTTTTTTTTTCTTTATTTTTGGAGAGTTGTAGTTTTTGATATCAAAAAAAGTAAAAAAAGAATTTTTATTTCCATCTAAATATAGTTGCATTAAACTATGATTGTCTTTTGGCATTTCCGAAATAATTGGTAAAACTCCTTTAGAATTTTTTCCTAAACTTTCTGCAACAAGTTGCTGATACCATCTAAACAAGTTGTATGAACTTTCATCGTAATTTAATATTATAGAATTAGTCTTTCCCATTTTAACAAGACGATAAAGCATGTTTACATTGGCAAGCAAACTATTTATGAAATCTCGATTGGAGACTAATTTATCAAATCTTTTAAATTTATTGCTATTTAACCCCATAAGCTCAGCGGGCAGCATGCCAACTTCTGACAAAACTGAGTATCTGCCACCGATAAAGTTTTTGTGTTCTATAATTTCTTTTTTTAATCTTAAAGCGGTATTTCTTAAATAATTGTTATTATTTTCGGTAATGTATAGTTTATTACTACCTGAAAAAATATTTTCGTTAACAATGGTTTCTAATGTATTTCCAGATTTTGATATGATTAAATTGAGACTTTTGCTTTTAGTTTTAATGATCTTATTCTTTGAGTCAAGATTATCAAAAAAATAGAAATTTTTTTTGATTTTTGGTCTCATGAAATCATAAATTGCTTGAATACCTAGTGAGGAACCACCCATCCCATATATTTGGAAAAAATTAAATTTTTTATATTTTTTTAACTGTTTTTTAGTAAATGAATAAAAATATGATTTAGAGAAACTTTTTATAACATTATCATCATAGTTGTTTTTGTCGATAAGCTTTTTAAAAAGGACTTTCAAATTTTTATTAAATTTTTTTTTTGTAAAGTTTTTAAATCTAATATTTTTTGATAACATCAATTAGTCTTTTATCTGATCTAGTACAAATTCTTCTGTGGATGAATTAATTGAAGAATTTTCAACTTTTATTTCTAACTCTTCTTCAGATTTAATTGAGGAGACTATATCATCAATTTCTGCCTCTATAGACTCTTCTCTAGACATGCTGACTGGGTCCTGAGGTTTGGGTAATTCATTAAAGTCTGGTGGAAGAACTAATGGATTTTTTTTAATAACTAAAAACTCGTCACTAGACTCATATTTTTTTCCAGACAGAGCATCCTTAACACTTTGACAAGAATAAAGTGAGATAATTATTAAAAGTAAAAATAATTTTTTAATCATTCCTTCTATTTTTAAAAAAAAATTCATCTAAAATAAGGCATAGGACCCCTAAAGAAATAAATATGTCTGCAGGGTTAAAAATAAACCAGTGAAAATCTCCTATATGGAAATCAATAAAGTCTGGCACTGCATTGTATACAAATCTATCAAATAAATTTCCTAATGAACCCCCTAGTATTATCAAAAAAAAATATTTTCTAATATCATCTAATTTAAATAATATATAGATTATTAAAATATTAATTAATACAATGAAAAAAGTAATAATATTATAAATCGTGAGACTTCCGAATGAAAGTAATCCAAACGCAATTCCTTCATTCCATATTAAATAAACATTTAAAAAAGATGTTAAAAATATTTGTTGATTACTAATATCTTCGTAAAGATTTATTACATATATTTTGCATAATCTATCTACTAAAAAAATAATAGTTACAATAAACAAATTTAATAAAAATATTTTATTTTTTTTTTCCATCAAAACCAGAGTTATGTCTCTCACATTTTTTTTCAAAAATTTTCCAACAAACAGGACATTTTTCACCAACAGCTTTTTTTGTTATTACATTCGTGTTTGCTTTAATATCTTGATTTAATTTTAACTCTGCGTTCGAGGTAATACAGATTTCAGCAAAATCATAGTCTTTTAAAAGATCATATTTTTCTTTATTGAGTTCAATTATTATTTCAGCTTCTAAGCTAGAACCAATTAGTTTATCAGCTCTTTTAAGTTCTATACTTGAATTAGCAATCTCTCTTACATTTAGTATTTCTTTCCATTTTTTAGCAAGATTTTCGTTTTTCCAATTCTCAGGGATTGTTACAAACTTTTCTAAATGAATGCTTTCATTTGATTTTTTATTTATCAATTTGAAAATTTCTTCGGTAGTGAAAGATAGAATGGGAGCAAACCATTTGAGAAGGCAATCAAGAAGCACATTTAATATTTGCAAACAATCTTTTCTTCTCTTAGATGTTAAATCATCACAATACAAAGAGTCTTTTCTTATATCAAAATAGAAGGAAGATAGGTCGACTGTACAAAAATTTAATAAATCTTTATAAAGCAAATGAAAATTATAAGATTTAAAATTTTTTTGATAATTATTATTTAACAAATAAATTTTATGCAACATCAGCTTATCAAGTTCGCACAGTTCATCATAATTTATCTTATTGAAATCATTTTCTGAAAATTCATCTCTTAAATTTCCAAGAATATATCTAAAAGTGTTTCTTATCTTTCTGTATGCGTCTGCATGCTGTTCTAAAATTGTGTAATCTATTCTAAGATCCTCTGAATAATTAGAGGCTGCAACCCAAATTCTTAGGATATCAGCACCATATTTTTTTAAGATATCATCAGGTGAAATAACATTACCTAATGACTTAGACATTTTAAGTCCTTTTCCATCTACAACAAATCCATGTGATAAAATTGTTTCGAAAGGTGCTTCTCCTCTAGTTCCACAAGATTGTAGAAGTGAGGAATGAAACCAGCCTCGATGTTGATCTGAACCTTCTAAGTACATGGATGCAGGCCATTTAAGATCTTTTCTAGTTTCTAAAACAAAAGAGTGTGTAGAGCCACTATCAAACCACACCTCTACAATGTCTGACAGTTTTGTAAAATTTTCTGCTTTGTATTTTTTTCCAAGAAATTTTTGAGCATCATCCTTAAACCAGCAGTCTGAACCCTCTTTCTCATAAATTTTTGCAATATTTTCAAAAACTTCATCATCAACTAAAACCTTTCCATCTTTTTTATTTATAAATATTGGTAGAGGAACACCCCAAACTCTTTGTCTTGAAACACACCAATCTGGCCTGGTCTCAATCATAGACTTCAATCTCTCTTTCCCTTTTTCAGGATAAAAAACTGTTTTATTTATTGCTTTAAGCGCTTTGTCTCTCAGACCATGACTTTCCATTGAGATAAACCATTGTGGGGTTGCTCTGTGAACTAAAGGAGCTTTTGATCTCCAAGAGTGGGGGTATGAATGATTTAATTTACCATTGAATACCAACTTTTTTTCTTTTTTGAGTTTTTCTATGACGATAGCATTAGCTTTAAAAATGTGTGTACCCTCAAATAAAGGAATATTGTTAGTATATTTACCATCATCATCAACTGTCTCTAATGCTTTGATGCCATTATTTAAGCATAAATTAAAATCATCTGGGCCGTGACTTGGCGCGCAATGAACAATACCCGTTCCTTGCTCAGTTGTAACAAATCTAGCCTCTAGCATTGGAACATTATAATCATAACCGAGATTATGAAATGGATGTGAACAGATTGTTCCTTCAAAATCATCCCCCAAAAATTCAGAAATTATTTGAAATTTTTCGATTTTACACTCCTCTACAAATGAGTTTAATAAATCTTTCGCAACTATTAACTTTTTATTTTTAAAATCAGACTCACTAGTAATCTCTATAATTAAATATTTAAGACTTTTATTATAAGCCAAAGCTTTATTTGCAGGAATTGTCCAAGGTGTGGTAGTCCAAATAATTACTTCACTATCTAATAAATTTTTATTTTTTGAATTTTTAACTGGGAAAGAGGTATATATGGTATCCGATGTATGATCTAAATATTCAACTTCCGCATCTGCTAATGCTGTTTTTTCGACAGTAGACCAAAGAACTGGTTTATAGCCTCTATATAAACTCCCCTCTTTTAAAAACTTGCCTAATTCTCGTACTATTTGAGCCTCAGCATCGAAGCTCATTGTGGAGTAATAATTATTCCAGTCACCAATTACCCCTAATCTTTGAAATTGATCTTTATGTATTTCAATCCATTTTTCTGCAAACTCTCGACACTCTTTTCTAAATTCAACAATCGGAACATCGTTTTTATTTTTTTTATTTTTTTTATATTGTTCTTCAATTTTCCATTCTATCGGTAAACCATGACAATCCCATCCTGGTACATAAACTGAATCTTGACCACTCATTTGATGAAATTTGGTTACAATATCTTTTAAAATCTTATTGAGAGCTGTGCCCATATGAATATTTCCATTAGCGTAAGGGGGGCCATCATGTAAAACAAATTTTTTTTGACCTTTGCTTTTATCTCTTAATTGCTTGTAGAGATTAATATTGGTCCAATACTTAATTAAATCTGGTTCTTTAACTGGAAGATTTGCTTTCATTGAGAAAGCTGTTTTTGGTAAGTTTATTTGTTCTTTGCTCATTAATTGATTTTTTTTGCTTTTTTTATATCAAGTTTTATTTGCTTTTTTAAATAATTTATATTTTTAAATTTTTTTTCACCTCTAATAAATTTTACAAATTCAACTCTAATTCTTTTACCATACATTTTTTTATTAAAATTAAATATATTTACTTCTAGAAGTATTTTTTTTTGATTAAAAGTTGGTCTAAGCCCCAAGTTAGCAATTCCTTTATAAATCTTATTGTCTGACAATAAATTGACCTTAACGGCATAGACACCTAATTTTGATATTACATAGTTTTGCATTTCGATATTGCATGTGGGAAATCCAATTGTTTTTCCTAACTGTCTTCCTTTTTTAACAATCCCTTCAACAGTCCACAATCTATCTAGGTATTTATTAGCAGTATTTAAATTTCCATCTTGTAACAACTTTCTTATTAATGACGATGAAACCACTTTATTTTTTATTTTAAGTGGCGAAGGTTTTATAACTTTATAATTATATGTTTTTTGATACCTTTGTAATAATTTTACGTCTCCTTCCCTTTTATTACCAAATTTGAAATTGTTGCTCACATATATATATTTCATTCCAATTTTTTTGATTAAGATATTCTTGATAAAATCATTACACTTTATTTTTGAAAATTTTTTATTAAATTTTTGGTTAATAACAAAATCCACATTAAAATTCTTAAGTATTCTAATTTTTTCATTAAGATTAGAAATTCTATAATTTAATAAACCTTTAGAAAAAAACATTTTTGGAATTGGATCAAAAGTAAAAACTCCTATTTTTAGTTTTGATTTAGATTTTAATTTTTTTGCCTTTTCAAAAAGTTTTCGATGTCCCAAATGTAATCCATCGAAACTTCCAATCAAAATAATTGAACCTTTGTCTTTATTTTTGATATTAAAATTTTTATATAAATTTATTTTTTTTACCATACTAAACTTTTTTGAGTGTAATCGATATCTACATCATATTTCTTTTTTAATTCATCAATATTGTTTTCATTTTTGTGGATACCATTCATGATAAACAGTGATTTAAAATTTTGGACATTAGCACCTTTAATATCTGTATTTAAATTATCTCCAATGCAAAGAATATTTTTCTTTTTAATGTCTGCTGATTGGGTGTAAATTAGCGGATAAGGTTTGCCAAAATATTCCACGTCTCCGCCAAGATCTTCAAAAATTTTAGCTACAGAACCAGCGCAAAATTCTCTATTGCTTCCTCTATCAACAACTAGATCTGGGTTGGTGCAAACCATTTTTTTATCTATTTTATTTTTAAGTAGATTTTTATAGTAGTCTAAATTTTCTGAAAAATTATCATATAATCCTGTACAAATAATAAAATCAGACTCATCTAAGTTATTTACTTTAAATTCTTCAAAAGACTTAAATAAATCAAAGTCACGTGGAGGGCCAACATGAAAGAACTTCAAAGCTTTATATTTAGACTTCAAATATTTCAAAGCTACTTCACCAGAAGTAGATACCTTTTTACATTTACTTTGATCTAATCCCAGATTCTTTAGAAAGTTTATAACAGTATTATTTGGTCTTGGAGCATTTGTTAGCAAAATATATTCTTTTTTGGACTGCTCAAGTTTATCAAGTACATTGATAGACTCTTTATATAATTTAATTCCATTATGCAGGACGCCCCAAATATCAATAAACAATAAGTCAATATCATTTATTATAGATTTAAGACCTGTTTTATCTAAATTTACGGTCATCAGTGAGATATAGCTTAAAAATCTGTTAATTTCTTTGGTTTTTTTTACTATATATTTTTTTTCAGCATCTTGAAAAATTAAGGCAATAAGACTATATGACCTCAATATTTAAAGGAGTAATTTATGAAATTTAAACCTCTGCATGATAGAGTTCTAATAGAAGTTCTTGATAGTAGCGAAAAAACTGCTGGTGGAATAATTATACCTGACTCTGCGCAAGAAAAACCTCAAGAGGGAAAGGTAGTGGCTGTTGGTGGTGGTTCTAAAACTGAAGATGGCAAGATTATACCAATGGATGTAAAAGTCGGGGACAAAGTTTTATTTGGTAAGTGGTCTGGAACTGAAGTTAAAATAGATGGAAAAGAATACAGCATAATGAAAGAATCGGACATTATGGGTATTTCAACCTCAAAATAATATTTATTAAGGAGTAAAATATAATGTCTAAAATAGTAAAATTTAATTCTGAAGCTAGAACAGCGATGCTTAAAGGTGTTGATATTCTTGCGAATACAGTAAAGGTAACTTTAGGTCCTAAAGGAAGAAATGTAGTCATTGATAAATCATACGGAGCACCAAGAACTACAAAGGATGGTGTTTCTGTTGCCAAAGAAATAGAATTACAAGACAAATTTGAGAATATGGGTGCTCAAATGGTAAAAGAAGTTGCGAGCAAAACAAACGATGAAGCCGGTGACGGCACAACTACTGCAACCATTCTTGCGCAAGCGATTGTGAAGGAAGGATGTAAGTATGTGACTGCTGGCATGAACCCGATGGATGTTAAAAGAGGTATTGATGCAGCGGTTGACCATGTAAGGGAAAAACTAATTTCATCCGCAAAAAAAGTTAAAGACAGTGATGAAATTGCACAAGTTGGTACAATTTCAGCAAACGGTGATAAAGAGATTGGAAATATGATTTCTAAAGCTATGCAAAAAGTTGGTAATGAGGGTGTCATTACTGTCGAAGAAGCAAAAGGAATTGAGACAGAACTTGATGTGGTTGAGGGTATGCAATTTGATAGAGGGTACTTATCTCCATATTTTATTACTAATGGTGATAAAATGACTACAGAGCTAGAGAACCCTTTGATTTTATTACACGAAAAAAAGCTAACTAACTTGCAACCTATGGTTCCACTTTTAGAAGCAGTTGTTCAAGCTGGAAGGCCATTAATGATTATATCGGAAGATGTTGAAGGTGAAGCGCTTGCTACTTTAGTAGTTAACAAATTAAGAGGTGGTTTAAAAGTTGTTGCTGTTAAGGCCCCAGGTTTTGGTGATAGAAGAAAAGCAATGTTAGATGACATAGCTATATTAACTGGTGGACAAGTTATCTCTGAGGACTTAGGAATAAAGCTTGAAAACGTAAAACTTACTGACTTAGGATCTGCTAAAAGAGTAAAAGTTGACAAAGAGAATAGTACAATTGTCAGCGGATCTGGAAAAAAAGCTGACATTGAAGCAAGATGTAATCAGATAAAACAACAAGTTGATGAAACTACTTCAGATTACGATAGAGAAAAACTTCAAGAGAGACTAGCAAAACTTGCTGGTGGTGTTGCCGTAATAAAAGTTGGTGGTGCAACAGAAGTTGAAGTGAAAGAGAGAAAAGACAGAGTTGAGGATGCATTAAACGCAACGAGGGCAGCAGTTGAAGAGGGAATTGTTGTTGGTGGTGGTTGTGCTTTATTATACGCTTCACAAGACCTTGATAAAGTTAAAGTTAAAGGTGACGATCAAAAAGCTGGTGTTGAAATTGTAAAAAGTGCTCTTCAAGCACCAATAAGACAAATAACAAAAAATGCAGGTGTTGATGGATCAGTCGTAGTTGGAAAATTATTAGAGTCTAATAAACCTTCGACTGGTTATGATGCACAGTCAGAACAATATGTTGATATGTTTAAAGAGGGTATTATTGATCCGGTTAAAGTTGTTAGAACAGCTTTGCAAGATGCTGCTTCTATATCTGGTCTATTAGTAACAACTGAAGCTATGATCGCAGACAAGCCAGAAGAAAAAGACTCAGCAGGTGGAATGCCAGCTGGTGGAATGGGCGGCATGGGCGGCATGGGTGGAATGGGTGGAATGGGAATGTAATTTCCGAAATTTCATTTAAAAAATTTAAAGGGCAGATTTTTCTGCCCTTTTTTTTATCAGAAATTTTTAAGTGCTTTATTATACTCCTTGGATTTTTTAAAACTCTCAATTATAGACTCACTCTTTGAAGAAGCCTTTATTTTTTGCCTCAAAGGATAGATAACTGATAATATAAGAATTATAGAAGCAAGTGACGGTTCTATTGATCCCATTACTATTATCGCTCCCCATACAGACAACCAGTATTTCCACCAAAATTTACTTCCTTTTTTTAAAGTTGAGAATGTTCCATAATTTTCCAACGATTTATTAAAAAAGGATTTTGGATTATTGCAAGCCAAGTTTAAATTCTTTCTTATGTCGGGGTAATCACTTTCATTTAAAATAATAGAGTAGAAATCACTACCAGCATAAAATTCAACTATACTAGTCTCTACTTGTTCAATTTTATCTCTGCCAGACTCAGCCAGTCTCTGACTAGTTGCAATTCTTCGACCTACATCTTTTTGATCTTTATTTATAGCGACCATATAGGCTGCAAATTTTGCATAAGCTGATCCTTTCACATATTTATCAATTATTTTTTTTTTTACGGTGAATCTTTTTATTTTTTTATAATTATAGCCTTTGTTTATTTCATTAAATTTAATGAATAAACCTTTGTCATCAAAACTAAAAACCACTTTTCCACTTACACGGCCTTCATTAACATCACCGGTGCCGATGTACACATAATAATTGTTCATGAATGACATAAACTTAACTTAGTAAATCTAAGATTTATTGTCAAAAAAATTGAATTAAAATACCTTAAGAAAATACCCTAAACAATATACTAAACAAAATTAAAACCCCTAGAACGAAAGTTTTAGGGGTTTTTTTATTTTGAAATATCAAATTTTTCTGCCAATTACTTTTAATTGATCTCCATTAATTAAGTCTAATAGATTTAAAGAAAATTCAATTATACGTGCAAATATGTTTTTAAAATTAAGTCTGATTATGTCTTTTAAAAATAAAAAAGGTAATTTAAAAAAATTTCTTATTAATCTTCTAATCTCTACAAAAGAAAAATCATCTATTTCGACTATATCAAAACCTGATTTATTAAGCATTATTTTTGTAGACTTTTTGGAAAAAAAATGAAGATGAGATAATGGGGCCACCATTGACCATTTTTCTTTAAGGATTCTAGATTTGAATGACTCTGAGTGTGGGAAAGTCAAAAAAATTTGACCATTTTTTTTCATTTTTTTATTTATATTTTTTAAAGTTTGGATTGGATTTTCAACATGTTCTAATACATCAAATGCTGAAACAATATCATTATTATTTTTAATTTGATTAAGGTTCTTTTTAATTCCTTTTAATTTAACAAAAGATCTTGGTTCAAGTCCTTGACAAGTCCATCCTTTTAATAAAAAAGTTTTGTAAAGTCTGCATAATCCTGGACCAACTTCAAAAAATCTACCTTTAGTAATATTCACATGTTTAAAAATCCAATGATCATTTTGAGGTAAAATATCTTTAAAACCATAAGTTATAAAATTTTTTTTTTGTTTTAATTCGTATTCTGTTCCACCGAAGACTAAGGGTGAGTCCTTTTCGTAAAGTATATTTAGTATATCTTGGCTCGGAAATTTTGAAATAAATCTATGTGAGCAATTTTGACATTTCATTAAATCAAACTTTTTGTTAATTTCTTTTAAATGATTTTTAATAGGTGCTATTTTTTTGATATTATTATTTTGACAGATTGGGCATTTGATAATTTTTCTTAATTTCATATTTCTATTTTTTTAAATTTAATACTTTCATGGTGGTCTGAAAGTTGTTCTTACGAATTTATGTAGTCTTTTTCTAATTAACCACATTCTGAGACTTTATTAAATAGCTAGGTTGTATTCAATTATTTTCTTTTCTTTGATAATCCAAGTTTATCGCTGTGTCTTAGTCTTAATACAACTATTGCAATAGCTATGAATACAATTGCTAAAGACTCATACAATAGTTGTGAAGCGTCCATCTCTTTTCCCTGTAGAATTATAAATCTTGATAAAGCTGTTATTGCAATTAAAAGGGGTAAAGTAATACTAATCGATTGCTCGTCCCAAAAAACACGTACCATTGCTAAAACCTCTAGATATAAAAACATAAGTAATAAGTCTGCTAATGTAACAGTTTGATTGATAAACATGTTTCGTATTTCTAACAAGACCGCAAGAACTGTACATATAAGTATAACTGCAAGTAAAATTAGCTGAATATTTTTAACTAAATCTTTCACACTTATAACTTAGTTGATTCTCTAAAAAATAAGAAGCTATTTATTCTTGTCCTTTTGAGTGAACGGTAACCATTTTTCAAAAGCTGATTTATCAGGTCCATCATACTTTATTTCGTATGAGTTTGTTCTAGTTAAAACTTCGATACCTTTGGAAAATATGAATATAAACATTAAAATAAATATTAAAGACATGATTTTAAACGGATTAAAATTTTTAGTCTTAAAAACACTAACCGATTGTGCTTCAGCGTTATGAAATTGTTTAAAAGTATAATAAACAGCAAAAATTATACCAGCGTGAGCTAAAAAAACTCCAGCCCATCCAAATATAAAAGTTGTATATGAAAATATATATAAGCTAAATACTACCGACCAAATAAAACTTAAAACTAACAAAATTTGTAATCTAACTGTTTTTGGTAGTGCTCTTAAATCATTTTTACTATCATCAAATAGTATGTTTGCAGAATCAATCATGAATCTTTTAAGGGACATACTACTATTTAAATATTTTAAACAAAAAAATCAATTAAAGAATTTTCCCACTAAATATAATCCTAAAGCTACAGCGGGACCTATGCCAAAAGCAAAAAGTAATGTGCCAATTCCCACAGTGCCTCCTAAATACCACCCAATTGATACAACTAAAATTTCTAAAAACGCTCTTACAGATGCTATTGGAAAATTTGTTTTTCTTTGTAAGCCTGTCATAAGACCATCTCTTGGTCCAGGCCCTAAGTTAGCAATTAAATAAAAACCAGTGCCCAATCCTACTAATAAAACTGATGCTAAGGCTAATAACAGTTTATTAAAATATATTTCAGGGGTAGGAACAAATATTATACATACATCAATCATAGTAGCTATTATTAAAATATTAAATAATGTTCCAAGACCTGGTTTTTGTTTAAGAAAAATCCATAAAAATAAAACAGAAACACTCACCATGAAAGTGACAAGGCCTACAGATATATCTGTATTAAGAGATATTCCTTGAGCTAATACACTCCACGGAGATGCACCTGTAAATGAAACTATTAGCAAACCCTCACCTGCACCAAATAACGTTAATCCAAAAACTAAGAAAAAAATGGTTACTAGTTTTGGTCTTAAATTAAATGGGTTTTTAGAACTCCACGATTTTTTGGGAATTTTTTTTATAGTTAAAAACATAATTAATTATTAGAATACAATTTTATCTTAAAATGAATATAATTACTAAAACATTACTTCTTACCATAATAATAATATTTTTCCCCCTCAAATCTTTTGCACATGTAGAACATTATGAAAAAGTTGAAAAATTTTTGATGGAAATTTTTAAAGATGGAAAAAAGATTGGTTTTAATAATTATATTTTTAAAAAGAATAAAAAAAATTTAGAAATAGATAATAAGACAGAATTTAATGTTTCTATATTAGGATTTAACGCCTTTTCAATTAAAGGAGCTAGCAAAGAAGTTTATAAAAATAACAAACTTGTTAGTTTTAAATCAGATACTTTACAAAATAAAAAAAAAAAATTTGTTGATTTATATTTAGATGAAAGTAAAGAAAGTTATTTTATCAAGGGATCTTCTTATTCTGGTAAGGTTGATTTGGATATAGTAATTGGTAGCTGGTGGAATCATAAAATAATCCAAACTGAAAAAAACATAAGTCCGGTTTCAGGAAGTATAAACAAACAAACTATAAATTTTATAAAAAAAGAAAAAATAAACTTGTATGGTAAAGTTTTTGATGCCAGGCATTTTGTAATTTTATCTAAAAGACTTAATAAAGAAGACAGTGAAGAACGCAGATATGATGTGTGGTTAGATATAAATACTAATCATATTTTAAAAATGACATACTCAAAGTATGGTTTATGGGAATATAAATTAAAAAAAGTTATTTATTCAAAATAATTATTTAGTTTGTCTTGCTTCTCTCTCTAGAAATCAATTGGGTTAATGAGTCTACCATTAAGTCTGATGCGGTAAATATATCTGTGGACTTAAATTCGTGAGAGTGATTTTTCTCTGGATTGCTTTTATCCTCAATAACTATATCACCACTTAGGGAATTATCTTTAATGTATATTAAGATTAACCATTCCTCATCTTTCGAGTCATCTTTTTTAATAAAAATTTCACCTGTTTCAAACCTTCTGTCTATGCATCTAAAAATAGACATTTCTCTTGTTAGATGTCTTTTATTTAATTGAAAAACTAAACTGCTAGCGCTCCTGTAAAAACTTTCTAAAGAATTTTCAATTTTTTGTCTTGAGACTATGTAATCATGCTCTTTCTTTAAAAGTGAATCTCTATCATCTCTATCAGAAGTTTTTATACCTAACGCTTCTACTCTTTCTCTAATTTTCTGGTCTCTAATTAGTCTATATTTTTCTTTGAGTTTATCGATCCTGTCTTGCAAACCAGCATAATCTTCCCTTTGTTCTTTAAGTGAAATTTTTTCTAGTTTCTCTAATTCTTTTATTTCTCTAACTCTAAATTTCTCAATCTGTTTTTGTAACTTTATTTCCTCTAAAAATTTTCTTTGTCTTTCAGATTGTTCTTGTCTAAGAATTGCTTGTTCTTTTCTAAGGAAATTTTTTAAATCTTTAGATCTTTGCTTTTCAAGCAAACTTTCTTCTTTTAATTGCTTTTGTTGAAGCTTTAATTGTAAATCTGCAGTTTCTAGTTCCTTTTGTTTTTCTTGTTGTTTGATTTTTTGCTCTTCCTCATATGCCTCTATTTTTAATCTCTGCTTTTCTTCTTTTATTAATGATTTGTATTGATCGATTTTATTATCAATAAAATCAAAGAAACTTTTTATTTTTTCTTCTAGATTAATCTTGAAATTATTTTTTATATTTGTTTTTATATTTTCTTGAAGCCTTAATAAATTTACGAGAAAGTGGTTTTTTTTTGTAATTTTTTTACTTACATTTTTTTTTCTACTTAAGGCTTTTCTTTTTCTTTTTTTCTTTAATACTTTTTTTTTGATGGAGCTCTTTTTTAATTTTTTCTTTTTTATTTTCTTAACTTTTTTTTTCTTTTTTTTTTTCATTAGTTAGATATGATGATTTATCAGCAAATAACTAATAAATATAGTAACTTGTAATTGAAAATTTTTTTATTCAGTTAATTATATTTAAAATATGAGCTTATAATTAATCGATTATTTACTTTCACAACCTGAAAGATACTTAGGCCGCAACATTTTTTTTCACTGTAAAATCTAATGCTCTAAGCTTGTTAAAAAGTATCTTTTCGTCCTTAGGATCTAACAATGACAAAGTGGGTAAAATATTAGCGTAATCGCTATCTTTTTCCTTCAAGAGGGAATGTAAACCAGAAATTAAATTAAATTGATCAAACGTTTTTCTAACTTCACACAATTTATTGTTTGCAGTCTGTGTAACATTATTAAAAAAATCGTCATAAACTTTTCTAGATAATTCTGCGGTCACATTACAAGTTGCTGTTATAATTCCAGAACATCCAATTTCTAAACCAGATAATAATTTTAGCTCTGATCCTGGAAGAATTGAAAAATCTTTAATTTTAAGATCTTGATATAAATTATATGAACTATCTTTAACCCCAATAATATTTTTTGGAAAAATTTTAGCTAATTCTTGTACGCATTTTGTAGAAAATTTGTATCCACATAATTTTTCAAAATTATATAGTATTATTTTTGACTCATGTACTGAATTAACTAATTTCATATAGTAATTAATAACTTCTTTGTCTCCATACTTGTAATATGCGGGAGGCATTACTAAAAATTTCTTGAAGCCTAAGTTGACCGAAACCTTCATGAGATTTATTGTATCCAACAAGGAATTTAATCCACAACCTATGATAAAGTTATCTTTATTTTTGTTTTTGCTTAAATATGTGACCATTTGAATTTTTTCAGCTAGAGAAATTAGTTGTGCTTGGCCCGTACTTCCAAATATGACTACACCATGACAACCATCTTTAATAATTTTTTCACAATGATTTGCAGTTTTTTTAATATTTAACGACATATCATCATTAAGTACTGAAACTGATGCCGCATAAATGCCTTTAATTTCAACCATAAAATAAGCTTATCTCTAAAGAAAAATTTAGTAAAGATATTAGTTAATTAATGAAAATATTAATTTTACAAAACAGAATGGGGATAGGAGACATGATAATGTTTCTTCCATTTATTGAGGCTATTTCTAAAAAATTCAAAACGCCTGTAACTATTTTAGCAAAAAAAAATACTAAAGTAGAAATGTATTTTAATAATAAAGAAATTGTTGAAGAAATTATGTATCTTGAAAGAGAAGATAATGAGAAACACTCTGGTGTGAAGGGATTTTTTAAATTAGTAAATGAGTTAAAATTAAAAAAATTTGATAAAGTTTTCATATTTAATTCATCCTTGAGATATTTCCTAATTTCTAAATTTTCAGGTATAAAAGAAGTCTTTCACTACCCTTTATTTAAAAAAAAAAATCAACAAATTATAGAAGCAGCAAAAGAATTTACTCTAAAATCAATTGGGGAAGATGTTGAAAGTACACCAAAGTTATTTTTAAAAGAACAAGATATTCTAAAAGCCAAAAAGGATCATTCTATTGATCAAAGTATTACTAATATAATACTTGGTATAGGTGGTTCAGGTAAAACTAAGAGGGTGCCAGCTTCAATATTTAAAAGTTTTATGAGCAAGGTGATAAAAAGATCTAATTGTAGATTTTTTTTAATGACAGGTAATAACATTGACGAGTTAAAAATTATGGATGAAATCATTGAAAGTGAGTACAAAGAATATTGTACACCATTAAATAATTTTACCATTAAAGAAATTTTGCCAATTATTCCTAATTGTCAAATAGCAATTTGTAATGACTCAAGTTCTAGTCATTTATCTGCTGGACTTGGTATAAAGACGATTGTGTTGATGGTAGACACACCTTTAATATATGGAAGTTATAATAAAAATATGTATCCAATTCTTCCAGAGGGAGAAACGAACGTAACTCATGATACTTTGGGGAAAGATAAAATTAATCCTGAAGAAATTTATAATAATTTTAAAAAATTATTAGGATAAATTTTTCAAAACAGTATCTTTTGCCTCATTTACTATGGACGCAAGCCTATTTAATTCTGGACTTATATCTGGATGTATTTTTTTCATTATTTTTTTATATGATTTTTGGACATCATCCTTTGTATATTTTTTTTTAGGGTCTAAATTTAAAATTCTATATGCTTCATCTAATGGAATACTTTTTGCACTGGATTGTTGAAATGTATTAAAATTAAATCGACCTGAATTTTTTAGAACTCTTAATAATCCCCAAATTCTAAAGAGTTGTATTAATGAAAGTCCTGCTTTTGTTTTTATAATAGGTAGAATCATTAACAAAAAAGGTAAAGAAAAAATAAATCTTCCAGCAAAGATCATTAATAAAGCAAGTCCTATAGAGCCAAAAATAATAAGCTTTCTAATTAAATTAGATATTTTTTTACTCGAAGTTTTGGTAAACCAATTTAATAACAAATACAGGATGACAAAAATAACTACTGATATTAAAAAAAAATTCATGTATTAGATCCAAATGAAAATACCACAATTAAGAAAAAAACTGGAGGTTAAATCTTGCCACAATACTAGTTGGGAAGATAATTACAGTTGGGTCCACCAAAAAAATATTCTTGAAGTCCTTAAAGATGGAAGCAAACTTCTCCCTGAAGTCAGAGATTATTTAAATGAAGAGAATAAATATACTGACTTTCAATTGAAGGACACCTCTGAAATCCAGAAAACATTATTTAAAGAAATAAAAGGCAGAATAAAATTAGAGGATGAATCTTTAAAGTACAAAGATAAAGCATACGAATATTGGACTAAAACCACTGAAAAAGGGAACTATTCTATAAAACTCAGAAAAAAAATTGGTACTGAAAATATTGAAGAAATTTGGAATGGCGATTTAGAGAAAAAAAAACTAAATACAAATTATTTTGGAGTAGGTGATTTAGAGGTTAGTTATAACGACAAATATTTAGCATACTCATTGGATCTTAAAGGCTCTGAGTACTTTACAATTTATGTAAGAGATATCAAAACTAATACCTTTGTTACAGAAGAAATTAAGGATACTTCAGGGTCAATAATGTTTAGTCTTGATGATAAATTTATTTTTTACTCAAAACTAGATGAAAATCATAGGCCTAGAAAAATATATAGACACGAAATTGGAAAAGCTGTCAAAGATGATACTTTAATTTTTGAAGAAAAAACTAAAGCTTTTACTGTTGGTATTGGTCTTACATCAGATGAAAAATATTATTTAATTACCAGTTCAGATCATAATACAACTGAAAAATATTATTTTCATGTTGATGAGAAAATACCTGAGCCTAAACTGATTAAAGAACGTGAGAAAGGTATAATTTATTCTATAAATTCATGGAATAATAATTTTTACATGCATACTAATAAAGATGCAGAAGACTTTAAGATTTTAGTATCAAAAAATATAAATTCAAATCAGTGGAAAGATTTTATAAGTGCCAAAGATGAGACTTTGATAGGAAGTTTAGTATTTTTAAATAACTGGATTATAAGAACAGAATTAACTAATGCTTTGGATAAAGTTTTCATAAGAAATATAATAACAAATGAAGAAGAGGAGCTAATATTTACTGATGAAAAAGTTTATGATCCAAGTGTTTCTTTAAGACAAAAAGATCGAGATACAGATGAAATTTATATTTCCTACTCTACTCCTAAAACTCAGAATAGAACTTATCTTTACAATATAAAAACAAAGGAAAAAAAATTAGTTAAAGAACAGATAATACCATCTGGACATGAACCAAATGATTATATAGTTGAGAGATTGGAATGCCCTTCACATGACGGTAGGGTTGTGCCAATTACAATAACCAGGCACAAAAATACTCCTATTGATGGTTCTGCCGAGTTGTTGCTTTATGGATATGGATCATATGGTCACTCAATGTCACCAACCTTTTCTTCAACAAGACTAAGTTTAATAAAAAGAAACATTATCTGGGCTACCGCTCATATCCGAGGAGGTATGGAAAGAGGAATGAAATGGTGGAAAGAGGGCAAACTATTAAATAAAAAAAACACTTTTAAAGATTATATTGCTTGTGCAAAATTCTTGATTGAAAAAAAATATACAAGTAAAAAAAAAATTATTGGAATGGGTGGGTCTGCAGGTGGATTGTTAATGGGTGTTGTTGTAAATGAAGAACCAGATTTATTTTTAGGTGTAATTATGGCTGTGCCTTTTGTAGACAGTCTTACGACTAACCTGGATCATTCACTACCTTTAACAATTGGAGAATTTGATGAATTTGGCAATGCAAAAGATAATAAAAAACATTTTGATTACATATATTCTTACGCGCCATATAATAATATTAAAAAAACTGATTACCCTAATATTTTAATAACAACGAGTTTAAGTGATAATAGAGTATTATTTGATGAACCCTTAAAATTTACAGCTAAACTTAGAGAATATAAGACTGATAATAATTTACTATTACTTAAAACTGAAATGGAAGCTGGCCACGGTGGTAAATCTGGAAGAGATGGGGCAATTGAAGATATCGCATTTGATTACGCTTTTATTTTAAAAATTGCTAATAAAATAAATGAATAAACTTTACAGAGTCAAAGACTCAAAAATAGACAAAAAAGGTTTGTATGCAAAAAAAGATATAGCTCCAGGAACTAGAATAATTCAGTATATTGGAAAATTAATCACTAAAAAGGAAACAGAGAACAATGATAAATTTGATAATGATAAAGATATATATTTATTTAATTTAAATAACAGATACGATTTAGACGGTGATTTTAAATGGAATACTGCTCGATTAATTAATCATTCATGTGACCCAAATTGTGAAGTTGAAGGCAAAGGTTTAGAAATCTGGGTTACATCAATAAGATTTATAAAAAAAGGAGAAGAATTAAGTTATGATTATGGTTTTGGTTTTGACCAAGATTATAAGCAATTTCCTTGTAAATGCGGCTCTAAGAAATGCTGCGGTTATATTGTTCGTGAAGGCTCTAGATGGAGGATTAATAAAAAATTCAGAGTAAATAAAGTCAGTAAATAACTTTCTCTAAGTAAAGCCCAGTACCTGGTGCTGGAGGTGCACATAAATTTCTATTTTTAGATTTAAGAACCTTTTTAAATTTATTAATTGTCCACTTTTTTTCACCAACATATTTTAGGCACCCAACGATTGATCTCACTTGTTGTTTTAAAAAAGATCTAGATTTTATCTTTATTTCAATAATATGATTATTCTTTTTTATTATTAAAGAGTCGATAGTTCTTATAGGGCTGGATGCTGAACAGTTTGAGGCTCTAAAAACAGATAGATCGTGTGTTCCTTTTAAAAAGTGTGATGCTTTTTTTATCAGTTTATAATCTAATTTTTTTCTAACGTACCATCCTCTATCTCTATTTATTGAAGGTAAACTTTCACGATTATGTATTAAATATTTATAAATTCTTTTTTTTGCTGAATATCTTGCGTGAAATGTCAAAGGTCTTTTTTTAATTTTAACAACAGTTATAAACTTTCCATTTAAAAAAAAATTTAAAGTGTTGAAAAACTTTTTAATATTATTAATTTTATTTTTAACATCAAAGTGAGCCGATTGTTCGATAGCGTGGACCTTTGAGTCTGTTCTACCTGATCCATATAATTTTACTTTTTCTTTAAGAATTTTTTTTAAAATTTTTTCAACAGTGCCTTGAATTGTAATTTGTTTTTTTTGGTACTGCCATCCATAAAAATTTGTTCCTACATATTCCATTAATATTTGGTATCTATGCATTGATTAAATTAACACCTTTTTTTATTTTTGTGCCTAAAATGAAATCTTTGATATTTTGAATCTTTTTACCCTCTCTTTGAATTTCTAAAATTTTGATAGAATTTGTCCCACAAGATATTTCAATATTATCATTTATTACTTTCCCAGGAGTAGCGCTATTTTTTGAAACGCTTGCTTTTAATATTTTATATCTAGCGCCATCAAAGTAAAACCACGCTCCTGGGACAGGATATAAACCATTAATTTTACCAATGATATTTTCAGCTTTATCATTCCAATCTATTCTTCCTTCTTCTTTGTTAATTTTATTTGCGTATGTTGCTTTAGAATGATCTTGTTCGAAAAAATTTTTTTTGTTCGCAAAAATACTCTCAATATCATCAATAATTTTTTCAGCGGCAAGGTTAGATAGCCTAAATGATAAATCCTCAGCATTATCATCTCTATTTATGTTGATTTTATACTGACTGTAAACTTTTCCTTGATCCAATTTCTCATTAATTTGCATGATACTTATGCCAGTTTCATTATCTAGATTCATAATTGAACGTTGAATTGGTGCAGCACCTCTTAATTTAGGTAGTAAGGATGCATGAATATTTATAAATCCCTTCTTACAAACATATAAAATACCTTTTGGTAATATTTGTCCATATGCTACTACTATTGCTATATCTGCCTCTAATTTTTCTAAAATAACTTTTTCATCATCTAGGTTGTTAAAATTTTCTGGTGTTCTAACTTTTAAATTATTTTCTTCGCAAAATTTATGAATTGGAGATTTGATTACTTTATGACCTCTGTTACTTTTGCTTGGAGGCTGGGTATAAACTAAAGGTATATTGTAACCTTTGCTAAAAATTGATTTTAAAATTGGAACTGCAAATAAAGGGGTTCCCATGAAAACAATTTTTTTCATAATTGTTTAGATAACCAATCTTTTTTGCTCAATTTTTTGTTTTGATAATTTTTTTAATATTATGTCTCTCTTAAGTTTAGACAAATAGTCAATAAATAGTATTCCGTTTAAGTGATCTATTTCATGTTGAATACATGTTGCTAATAAACCAGTCGCTTTTAAAATTTTTTTTTCTCCTCTGTAATCTAAATATTGAACTTCACACTCACTAGGTCTCTTTACCTCAGCAAATAAATTAGGTATTGACAGACATCCTTCTTCATATTTAGATAATTTTTCGCTTTTTTTTATAATTTTAGGATTTATAAAATAAATAGGATCCTTTTTTTTTTCTTTAGTTAGTAAATCAATTACTATTAAATTTTTTGGTATGCCGATTTGGATAGCTGCAAGACCTATTCCGTTTGCAGAATACATTGTTTCTAACATGTCATCTAAAAGTTTTTGTATTTCTTTATTTACTTCATTTACAGGTTGTGAAACTTGTCTTAAGATTTTGTTTGGTTCTATTAAAATTTTTTTTACTGCCATTAAAAGGTTTTAATACAAAATTAAGAAAAACTTAAGCCCTTAAAGGCAAAACACTGTACAATATCTCATTTCTGATCGGGTCAATATTCATTTGATTAAGAGCATTGATCAAGAAATAAAGAGTTTCAGATCCTAAATCCTCAATCTTATCTTGACCAATAATCTCAATTAATCTTAAAACTGCCATTCCAATTTCTCTATCATTTATTAAAATTTGTATATCGGTTGGGATAGTACTTTCCTTGGAGTTGAATAAATCTTTATACTCATCCTTAATTTCAATACCATCCGAAACCATTGCTTCGATCAATATAATATCTTTTGTAATTAAATAATTCGTTTTACTTTTTTTTACTTTTTTTAGATAGTTATTTAAGTCCTTTTCAATTTTTTTGTTAGAAACATTTTCTTTACCAAAATATTTTACTAACTTGGATTGATGTAAAATTTTATTATTATACTTGATATCTATATCTAGTTTGTCTTGTTCTAAGTTTTTAGAATAGAATTCAGTAAGATCAGAGGATAAGTCTTTTAAGTCATATTTTTTTAATATTTTTTTTAGTTCATCGTCAAATGCATTGGAAATATTATCATTTTCGAAACTTTCTTTTAGAGCCCTTGATAACTTAACTGCAATGTTAGGGTCTTTGTTTAAAAGTATACCTTGATATAACAAAGCTCTTGATTGTATTTTTGAAATTTTTCGTATTTCATTATCAATATTTAATAATTGATCTACTGAAAACTGAAATCTTTTATATAAATTTAGTAAATCTATTTCTTCATAATTTCCTTGATGAGTGGCTTTTTCAAGAAGACTGATTTGTTTCTCATCCTCAGTATCAATATTATTTAAACTTTCCAATAAATTATTAGATGACAAATATCTCCAATATATTTTAGATGTTTTATCATTTGGTACATATTTATATTCTTTGTTTGTTAGATACGATAAATGTAAGTTTAATAGATCTGTTTCTGAAGTGTCTGGGGAGTCGGAAACATAGCCTTGTAAATATTGAAATTTTTTTTCAAAAAAAGGATCTTTATAACCTAGTTCTTTCTCTAGATCATATCTAAGAGAGGCTTGCTCATTTTTTTTTAAATAAATGAGACAATAAATAGAAAACTTCTTTAAATAATTATCTTTGAAATTTGTGTTAAGTTCTTCTAAAAATTCACATGCTTTTTTACTTTCATTAATTGAAAATAACTCATTTAAAACAAATTTAGTTAATTGGTCCTTTGAATCAATATCAATATTTTTTTTTAAATACTCTTTAATTAAATCAACATCTTTAAACTTAATCAACCAATCAGATTTAATATCTAAAAAGACTTTTTCATCTATCTCATCTTTAGGAGAATATGAATTTGTCAAAAGAAGTTTTGTGTAAATATTTTTTGCATCTTCTGACAATGTCATATTATTAATTTTTTTTGACAATTCAAAAATTTTGTTCGGCTCTGTATTATTCCACATTTCTAAATCAAAACCATTTTCCTCTGGATCATACAATCCAACTACCTTTCTTTTGTTTAAAATTTCATCCTCCTTAATACTGCTTGTGAGATTGTCGTTAATAACAATAGTTTCAGATGGTTCGTTGTTATCTTCCAAATCTGAATTTGTTGTGATATTTTCAACTTTATCTTTTTCTATGCTCCATATATCAACTGGTTCATTAGCATAAGAAAATGAGTAAGAAATTGATAACAATAAAATGGTTATATTTATAAAAATTTTATTTAACAATTTTTAAATTTTCTCTTGGTATTTCTTGCTTAATTAATTTATTTGGTGCAGGGAAATTTATTTTTCCTAAAAAAAAGATTATTAAAGATAAAGTTAAAATTGCTAAAACAACTTTAAGTATTAGACTTGTATAGTTATAAGATTTACCGATACTTGTTTTTTTATAGAATTGCATGTATTTTAAATAATTTCAAATTAAGACAAATTTGTGTTTTTTCAATAAAGAAAAATATGGAAATTAAAAAAAATATAGTGTTATTGGGTATGATGGGTTCTGGAAAATCCACTATTGGTGGTTTACTAGCTAAAAAATTAAACAGTGTTTTAATAGATATAGATAAAAAAATTGAAAAAATGCAAAATTTAAAGATTAGTGAAATTTTTAAGACTAAAGGTGAGGCGTATTTCAGAGAATTAGAATTTAATGTTACCCTTCAATCTCTAGAAAGTGATAATAATATAATATCACTAGGAGGCGGGGCTTTTATGAATAAAGAACTTCGAAAAGTTTTAAAACAAAAATCCTCAACATTTTGGCTTCATTGGAATGCAGATACTTTAATAAAAAGGATAAAGAATAATGATAAAAGGCCGATAATAAAAGGATTAGACGATTTTGAAATTAAAAAGTTGATTAATGAAAGAAACAAAATTTACTATTTTTCAGACTTTAAAATAATATGTGAAAGTTTAAAAAAAACAGAAATAGTAGATAAAATTATTAAGAAATGTAAAAAAAATGAAATTATTTGTTAAGACGAAAGATAAAAAATATCCAATTTATTTTAGTGTAAACAGTCATATTAATATTAAAAAAATTTTAATTAAGAACAACATTAATCTAAAAAAATTGATGGTTGTATATGACAAGAATGTTCCTAAAAATATTACAAACAAATTTAAACATACGTTAAAAAAGGGTGAAAATATATTCCTTGGGCTTAATGTCAGTGAAAAAATAAAAAATTTAAACACAGTTAAAACAATATTAGATATTTTAGGGAAAAATAATTTTAATAGAAATGATAGCATGATTTGTATCGGAGGTGGTATCGCAGGCGATATATGTGCTTTTGCTGCGAGTATTTATAAAAGGGGATTAAAATTTGTAAACATTCCAACAACCTTATTGAGCCAGGTAGATTCTTCGATAGGAGGCAAGACTGGAATAAATAATTTTTCTGGAAAAAATATGATAGGAACTTTTTGTCAACCAAATGTTGTAATTACTGATATTACGTTTCTTAAATCACTTCCAAAAAGAGAGATGATTTGTGGATACGCAGAAATATTAAAACATGCTTTGATTAGTGACAAAAAATTTTTTATTTTTTTAAAGAACAACTTAAAAAATATTTTAAATTTAAGTCCAAATATAACAAAGAGAGCGATTTTTAAGAGTTGCAAGATTAAAAAAAATATTGTGGAGAGGGATGAGAGAGAGATCAATTTAAGAAAAACATTAAATTATGGTCATACCTTTGCTCATGCATTTGAGTCTACTCTAGGTTATACAAATAAATTAAACCACGGAGAGGCAGTTTTGCTAGGTATTTTAGTAGCATCAAAATTTAGTAACAATGAAGGATTTCTTCCAAAAAGTGAGCTGGAGTTAATAGAGGGCCATATTAAAGAATTAAAATATCATAAATTAAAAAAATATTTTAATAAAAAAAGTATTAAGACAATTGTAAATTTTATGGCTAGAGATAAGAAAAATTACAGTAAAAATATTAATTTAATTTTATTAAAAAGAGTTTCAAAACCGCTTTTGAATAATACTTATCCAAAAATTAAAATTGAAAAATTTTTAAATACGCTAATTAATAAATAATTGAATGGAATGAATATATTCTTTTAACTCTTTATTTATAATAGAAAAAATGTACCTATTGGATTCTATTTTTTTTTTTGATTTAAGTTCTATAGACTCAATTTTAATTTTTAAGTGAAATTTTTTTGAGTCAAAGTTTTTATGTTTTTTGTGTAAAAATGTTTTATCCTCGATTATAATTTTTTCACATTTAATTTTATCACAAATTTTTTTTTTTACTTTTTTTATTAAAATATTTATTTCCATATAAAAATTATATAATAATAGTTTAATGAAAACTATTTGCGATTGGCATAATTGTAATAAAATTGGAGAGTACAAGGCTCCAGTAGAGAAAGATAACAGTAAAAAATATAGATTATTGTGTTTAGAGCACATAAAAGAATTTAATAAAAGTTGGAATTATTTTGAAAACATGAATGATACAGAAATTTTAGAATTTATCAAAGCCGATATGACTTGGCATAAGCCAACCCAAAATTTTAGTGCACAAGACAATTTTTTTAAAATATTGTGGAACAATGCTTTAAATGAAAATTTAGATAAAAATAGTTTTGATAAAATTAATTCCAAGTCATTAAATTTTAATTTTACTGACAAAGACTTGAAAGCTTTTGATATTTTGGGCTTAGATGTTACTAGAAATTGGGAAAATATAAGATCAAAGTTTAAAAAACTTGTTAAAAAATTTCATCCTGATATGAATGCAGGGAATAAAAAATTCGAAGAAAAACTGAAAATAATAACTTTAGCTTATACGCAACTAAAAAGGGCTTTGAAAAAATGAATAATGAATTGAATATTGTACCAAGTATAAAATTATCTGTTAAACAAACATTTGGAATTGATAGTAATTTAGAAGTTGATGCTTTTGAAAAAAAAAATGAATTTGTTCCAGAAATAGATAAAAATTATAAATTTGATAGAGATACTACAATTGCAATATTATCTGGTTTTTCTTTTAACAAAAGAGTTTTAGTTCAAGGTTATCATGGAACTGGAAAATCAACTCATATAGAACAAATAGCTGCTAGACTTAATTGGCCATGTGTTAGAGTAAATCTAGATAGTCACATAAGTAGAATAGATCTTATAGGCAAAGATGCTATTAAATTAAAAGATGGAAAACAAATTACAGAATTCCAAGAAGGTATTTTACCTTGGTCAATTCAAAACCCTGTTGCTTTAGTTTTTGATGAATATGACGCTGGAAGACCAGATGTTATGTTTGTTATTCAAAGAATTTTGGAAGCGGAAGGAAACTTTACTTTGCTTGATAAAAATAAAGTTATTAAGCAAAATAAATATTTCAGACTTTTTGCTACCTCTAATACTGTTGGATTGGGAGATACTTCAGGTCTTTACCATGGCACCCAACAAATAAACCAGGGTCAAATGGATAGATGGAACATTGTCACTACTTTAAATTATCTAAGTCTTGAAAAAGAAATGGAGATCATTTTAGCAAAAAACAAGTCTTATAATAATGCTGAGGGCAAAGAAAAAATTTCAAATATGATTAAAGTAGCTACTTTAACTAGAAAAGGTTTTATTGCTGGAGATATCTCAACTGTTATGAGTCCAAGAACAGTATTACATTGGGCAGACAATGCTGAAATATTTAAAAATTTGGGATATGCATTTAGAGTAACTTTTTTAAATAAATGCGACGAGTCTGAAAAAAATATTATTTCTGAATATTATCAAAGATGTTTTGGAGAAGATTTACAAGAATCGCTCATTAATTCCTAAATCTCATGGAAAAAAAAAGAGAAATTCTAGAAGAACAAATTAAACAAGCCCTGACTTCAACCTTCAAAGTAATTTCGAATCATATAGAAGACAAAAATTCAAAAAATAAAGATTTGAAAATTAAAACATTAGATTTTTCAGAGATTAAAGATTTAAAATCTAAAAATGATTATATTAGATTAAGAGCGAATACTGATTCAAAAGCATTGAAGATTAGATTTTCTGATAATGGTATTTTCATTAAAAATCAGCCCAAAAATCCAGCCTTAAGCAAAATTTATGAATTATCTGAAAAAATAAGATGTGAAATGCTTGGTTCAAAAATGTTAAATGGTATAAAAAAAAATCTTGAAAATAATTATTACCAAAAAATAAATAATAAAAAATACAAAGATGTTAATGACAAAAAAGATATAAATGTACTTGACGCATTTGAAATATATATCATAGAAAAATTTTTTAAACTTAATTTAAGTGAAATTTCTCAAAAAACTCTTAGTTACTGGAGAAAAGATTTTGATAAAAATTTTGACAATCATCTTAATTATTTAATAGATAATTTTGAAAACCAAGAAAATTATAATTCAAAGTTTTCGCAGTTGCTTGAAAAAATGGATATTTTTGAAAATGATCAAAATCAGGAAAGTAACCAAAACCAAGATAATCAAAATCAATCAAATAATGATACCTCTGGAGATGAAGAAAATAACGATAAACAAGATATTCAAGATAAGGTAAGTGAGGATCAATTAAGTGTTGAAACTGATTATGATGTAAATCAATTTAGGATGGAAGAAGACTCTGAACAATCTGAAGAGTCAGGAGAAAGTCTTGAGAGAGTTACTCAAAAACTAAATATAAATAAAAAAAATATTGAATATAAAGTTTTTACTTCAAAATTTGACGAAATTGCAAAAGCAGAAAATTTAGAAAAAGAGGAGGAGATTTTAAGACTAAGAAAAAACCTTGATCAACAGCTAATTAATTTCCAAGATTTAATTACCAAATTAGCTAATAAACTACAAAGACAATTATTGGCAATACAAAATCGATCATGGGAGTACGATCTTGAAGAAGGCTTATTAGACAGTTCTAAACTAACAAGAATTATAATTGATCCGCAAAATTCTCTCTCTTTTAAAAAAGAAAAGGATTTTGAATTCAAAGATACAATAGTTACCCTATTAATTGATAATTCTGGTTCAATGCGGGGAAGACCGATAACTATTGCAGCATTGTGTGCAGACATTTTATCTAGAACATTAGAAAGATGTAACGTCAAAGTAGAAATTTTGGGATTCACTACAAAAAATTGGAAGGGTGGTGAGTCTAGAGAGGACTGGAATAAAAATGGAAAACCTCAGTATCCAGGAAGATTAAACGATTTAAGACATATAATTTATAAAAGTGCAGATTCTAATTGGAGACAATCAAAAAAGAATTTAGGCCTTATGTTGAAAGAAGGATTGCTTAAAGAAAACATAGATGGTGAGGCAATACTTTGGGCGTTTAATAGGCTAAAAAAAAGAAAAGAAGAACGAAAAATTTTAATGGTAATTTCTGATGGGGCACCTGTTGATGACTCTACATTATCAGTAAATTCTGGAGACTTTTTAGAAAAACATCTGAAAAAAGTTGTTAAAACTATTCAAGACAATAAGGATTTTGAAATCCTAGCTATAGGTATTGGACATGATGTATCTCGTTATTATAAAAAAGCCATAAAAATTACAGATGTTCAAGAACTTGGTGATGTAATGATAAAACAATTAAGCCAATTATTTGATAATAAAAACGAAAAAAAAACTTATCACTAGATATTTTTCAAAAAAGTATTTTTCCAACTAATTATAACTTCTGCACCAAGTCTTGTTTTTGAGTTTCTACAAATAACTTTGGCTTTATTTCTTTCTAATAAAGTCTTGCCAATAAAGATGCCTAAACCTAAACCTGATTTATTATTGTCTTTATTAGATGAAGATTTAATATAGGGTTCGCCAATTTTACCAAGAATATCTTTAGGATATCCATCTCCATCATCTTCAATCGAAATTTCAGTAGTTTCATTATTACTTTTAACAGAAACATATATTTTTTTTTTAGCAAATTTATTTGCGTTACCAATAAAATTTCTAATTCCATATATAATTTCAATTATTTTTGAAATTTTGAAAGAGTTTGCATCTTGACTTAGATTTATTATAAATTGTTTATCTGATATCTCTCTAAAGGATTTAATAATATCTGAAACATATTCTGAAATAGATAATTCCTGATTTATAAAATCATCTTCTTGAGATGGGTTTAAGGATAATTTTTTCAAAATTTGGCTGCATCTTTCTACTTGACTGACTAATAATTCAATGTCTTTTTCTATATCTTTTTGATCTTTAAATTGTTTGTACATATCTTGTGATATAACTTTTATGGTTGAAAGAGGTGTATTTAATGAGTGCGCTGCAGCTGCAGCTTGTCCGCCAAGCGAGACTAATTCATGCTCTTTTGCAATAACTTGTTCTAATTTATCTAAAGCCTCTTTTCTTAATATAGACTCTCTACCAAATGTGATAGCAAAATAATTTAAGAATATTAAGGCTATTATGAGTGAAGTTGGTATTGCGTAATAATAAAAATTATTTACCAAAATTTTATTTGTGCCAGGATAAGTCAATTCAATATGATAAAATGTTAATAAAATTATTGATAAAATAGTTAAACAAATAAGTGTTAAGCTAGCTTTTAAATCAAGATTAGATGAGGAAAAAACGCTTGGAATTATTAAAAATATTGAAAATGGATTAAGAATTCCTCCAGTTAGATAAATTAATGAACCTAGTTGTAAGATGTCTATCAATAAAAATATAAATGATGCCCTATTTGATAGAATATTTTTTTGATAAAAATAAACTAAGATTAGATTTGAAATAACTCCTAGAATTATTATTAAATTTGTTAAATAAATATTGAATTGAAATTTAAAAAAGAAATAAACAATATTGATAGTTAAGAACTGTCCAATTATACCAATCCATCTCAAATTAATATACGTAGACTTGTTTAAAGAGTAAATGTTAGAAACAGAAGTTGTTTCCATATAGTCTATACGTCTAGGTTATTGATATCAATTGCATTTGAAATTATAAATTCTTTTCTAATGCTGACGTCATTACCCATTAAAGTATGTATGATATCTTGATCTTTTTTTTGGTCTTTGGAGTATCTAACTTGTAGAAGATTTCTATTTTCTGGGTCTAGTGTTGTATTCCATAATTCCTCTGGATTCATTTCACCTAGTCCCTTAAATCTCTGTAAATTTAGTTTAGATTTCTCTTCAGATAGAATTTCCTCATATGCTTTTGAATTTTTTTTTGTTTTTTTTAAATTTTTAGAATTATTTGTTAGAAAATTATCTAACTCTTTTTCGTCTTTGATATAAAAGCTTTTTCCAGATTTATTTAATTTAAATAAAGGTGGCTGTGCTAAGTAAATATGGCCATTCTCAATTAGTTTATTAAAAGGCTTATTATTAAAAAATGTTAGTAGAAGTGCCCTTATATGAGAACCATCTACATCAGCATCTGTCATTATTATTATCTTTCCATATCTTAGATCCTCTAGATCAATTTCTTCAGATTTAGGATCTAATCCCAATGCATTAATTAAGGTTACAATTTCATTAGATGCAATCATTTTAGTCAGTGTTTTTGTTCTTACATCAGAATGATTTCCATTTTTCTTATATCCATTTGTCTCAACATAGGTATTTAAAATTTTTCCTCTTAAAGGTAACACTGCTTGAAATTCTCTGTTTCTTCCTTGTTTTGCAGATCCACCGGCAGAATCTCCTTCTACAATAAATAATTCCGTTCCATCTCTTTTAGGATTTTGACAGTCAGCTAATTTTCCTGGAAGTCCAGTTAGCTCCAGGGCTCCTTTTCTTCTAACGCTTTCCCGGGCTTTTCTAGCTACATCCCTAGCTTGAGCAGCTTGAATTACTTTAAGTAATACAATTTTAATAACAGCAGGATTTTGGTCAAACCACATAGAAAGTTTTTCATTAATAAAAGTTTCAACAATGTTTCTTATCTCTGAAGAAACTAACTTATCTTTTGTTTGAGATGAAAATTTTGGATCTGGCATCTTAATTGATAAAAGAGCTGTTAATCCTTCTTTTATATCGTCGCCTGATATAGATAATTTGTTTTTTTTTAAAACGTTATTATCATTTACATATTTGTTAACAACTCTGGTTAATGCACTTCTAAAACCTAATAAATGCGTTCCTCCATCTTTTTGATATATATTATTTGTATAAGCATAAACATCCTCTGAATAAGAGGAGTTCCACTCTAAAGAACACTCAATTTCTATTCCATTCTTATTTCCCTCTAAACTTATAGGTTTTTTAAAAAGATCATTACCACTTTTATTTTTTAATTTTTCTTTTTTTTGGTTTAGATAATTAATAAATTCATTTAATCCACCATCAAACCTGTATTCAAAAACTTTATCTTTTTTTTGGGTTTTATCTATAACTACTAATTTTATGCCTTTATTTAGAAATGCTAGTTCCCGCATCCTTTTTTGGATAATAGAACTTGAGAATTTAGTTGAGGAAAAAATTTCTGCTGATGGTAGAAAAGTAATTTTTGTACCAGTTGTTGTAGATTTTCCAATTTGTTTTAAGGGTGCTTTTGCGTCACCATCTTTAAATTCAATAAAATATTTTTTATTGTCTCTATTAATCTCAAGCTCGAGTTTTTTAGAGAGAGCATTAACCACCGACACACCAACGCCATGTAATCCACCTGAAACTTGATAGGATTTATGGTCAAATTTACCTCCAGCATGTAGTTGTGTCATTATTACTTCGGCTGCTGATTTTTTTTCTCCCTTATGAATATCCACTGGTATACCTCTTCCATCATCAGAGACAGTAATTGTTCCGTTTGAATTAATTTCTACTTTTATGTTTTTACAATATCCTGCAAGAGCTTCATCAATAGAATTATCAACAACTTCGTAAACCATGTGGTGAAGTCCTGTGCCATCATCAGTATCGCCAATGTACATTCCGGGTCTTTTTCTTACCGCCTCAAGACCTTTTAAAACTTTTATTGAATCTGCTTCGTAGCTTTTATTATTTTGAAGTTTTGCCATATATATTTTCTCGGAAAATTTATCTTATCATTTTTTACTTATTTAATAAAACTCACTTAACTATTGAGATCAAATTAACGTTTAAATTTGCGGATTATTTGGTGATTTTTTTTTTTTTTATCTAAATTGCGTTTTTTTAAAAATAGTTAATAAAAAATGGCGGAGAGAGTGGGATTCGAACCCACGAAAGAGTTGCCCCTTAACACGCTTTCCAAGCGTGCGCCTTAAACCGCTCGGCCATCTCTCCATGTATATAAAAATATTATTTAAACATATTTCTAAATTTACTTTTATATCTATTTAATGTTCTTTTTTGTCTATCTAAAAACCTTAAAAAAATATTTTTCTTTTTATCTCTTTTTGCAATAATAGGAAATTCTTTCAAATGCAAAAATGTTCTAACTTTATCTTCGTTCAACGCCCATTCTGACTCGTAAGCTGAAAAGAATTTACAATTTTCTAACTTTGCCAGTATGGACAAAACACTTTGAGAATGCCTATGGCTAATAAAACCATCTCTTGAAGGCAATTTAAATTTTGTTTCATCATCGTCAATAAGATCAAACCTATTCCGAGTTATATTAAAGTGATTTTGCATAATTTTAATTGCAACAGGGCTTTTTCTAAGAAAAAATGAACCACCCCAAACTTGAGGGGTATTTGTTATTTTTTGATTATTTTGCACATCAAAATATTTGAAGAGGTCTTCTTTTGTATATTGATATTCTAGATAATTTGGGAAAGTATAATTTTTAAATTTTTTATTATCAAGACTTTTATATTCAAATCCTAAAAAACCTTTTTCATAATTTGATACAAATTCAAAATATTCTTTTAATCTATTTTTACCATTTAAATTAAAATGACATCCAACATCACACCAGTGATATATGTCACCATCTGCCATTTTTGACAAAATTGATTGATGAATATAGGTTTGCCATACCCAATAGCCATAACCTCTTACTTTTCCCAAATTAATTAATTCTTTAACATAATTTTTGAAATCTTCATTTAGGTCATCATATGTATATAAATCTATTGAATTATATAAATTCATTTTTTTTGCTTGCTCTTTAAATCTTTCAGCTGATCGCTTGAGATCTGGACTATAAAAAGAGGCGAGATATATTTTCACTTAATCTAAAGAAATTTAGTAATTACTTTGTGTAAATTTTTTTTCAAAAATTTTGCTGGATTACCTGCAACAATTTGATTTTTTTTAACATTTTTTGTAACCACTGATCCAGCTCCAATGAAAGATCCTTCTTCAATAGTTAATCCAGGTAGAATCGTCGCATTAATTCCTACAGTGACAAAATTTTTAATCTTAACATTCCCACCTAATACTGCGCCTGGCATAATATGAACGCCTGATCCTATTTGACAATCATGTTCTATGAGGGATGCAGTATTTAAGATAGTATAATCTCCAATTTTGCTGTTTTCATTTATAATTACTCCTGGAAATATTTGAACTCCTTTTCCCAAATTTTTTTTATCAGCTATTTGAGTATATTTAGAAATAATTCTTAAAGGCTTTAATTTTTTTTTTTCTAATTTATTAGAGATAAACAATCTGGCTTTACCATAATGATTACCAATACAGGTGATAAAGTAATGTGAATCTTTCAAAAAATTTTTAAGATCTGATCTATTATTTGAAAATTTTACGGATGAATCAAATTGTGGTCTACTCAGACCTGGGTCAAATAAATATTTAATTTTTAGGTTCTTATTTAAACCAATTAATTTATGTTTTTTTATGAAGTTGTAAATAATACCTGCTTTAAATTTAGCTCCCCAAAAAAAAATGTTTTTTTTCATTAAATAATAGTATACCGAATTAGTAATAATATTGTTTAAATTTGTTTCAATGAAAAAAATTCTTATCTTAGGTTCTGAGGGTTTTTTGGGATCTGTTTTGGTTCCATATATACTTAAAAACAACAATTTCTATATAGTTGGAATTGACAAATGTTTTTTTGGAAAAAATAACAAGAAAGTAAAAAATTTTAAATTTTATAAAAAAGATTACAATTTACTTAATACTAATTTTTTTAAAAAATTCGATTATATTATTGATTTGGTAAACATTTCAAATGATCCCGCATCTGAATTAAATCAAAAATTTACATATTTAACTAATTTCTCAAATAAAGTTAAATTGTATAAAAAAATTAAAAATGTGAGTAAAATTTCTAGATATATTTATATGTCATCATGCTCTGTTTATGGAAATAACAAAAAGTTAATCAATGAAAATTCTTTACCAAAACCAATATCACTATATTCCAAACTATGTTTAAAATATGAAAATTATTTAAGATCTGAAAATAAAATTCCTTTCACAATTTTGAGGCTTGGAACATTATATGGTTGGTCTCCAAGAATGAGATATGATATTGCGATAAATAAAATTATTAGAGACGTTGTATTTTTGAAAAAAATTGAAATTTTGGGAGGAACCCAGTTAAGATTTTTTTGTTATAACTTATTTGCATGTAAAATTATAAATAAATTAATTGACGAAAAACTAAAAAAAACAAAAAACAAGATATTTAATATTGGAAATTTTAATACAAATATCGTCCAACTCTCAAAAAAAATACTAGCGTTAACAAAGGTTAAAGATGTAAATGTTTTTCACGAAACAAATACGATAGATAAAAGATCTTATGAAGTTTCAATAAAATCATCAAAAAAATTAATTAATAATTTAAATTTTAGTAAATTTACAAACAACTCTATTATTGAGACATTTAATAAAATTAAAAAAGACAAACAGCCATTTTCTGAAAAAAAAATAACTTTATCGGTGTACAAGCAGTATTTAAAAAAAAATGAGATATGATCAAGTTTTACAAGCATAATCTAAATAAAAACAAAAACTATCTAACTAAAACACTTGGTGGTCAATATCTAACTTCAGGTCCAATTTGTGAGGAAGTAGAGAGTATTTTAAAAAAAAAATTTGGTAAAAAATCTGCTTTTCTAACAAATTCGTGGACTAATGCAGCTATTTCAATTCTATTGGCTTTGAAAGTTAAAAAAGACGATGAAATAATTATTCCAGCATGCACATTTGTGGCATGTGCAAATATCATTGAAATCGTTGGGGGAAAGGTTGTATTTGCTGACATTGATCCAAAAACCAAGTTAATGGATATAGACGATTGCTTAAAAAAAATTACAAATAAAACAAAGGCTATTATGCCAGTTCATCTTTATGGGAATTTATTTCCAACATTTAATCTAAAAAAAAAAATTAGAAAAAACATATATATAATTGAGGATAGTGCTCATGCTTTTTCAGGGGAATACAATAATAAACCTCTTGGATTTTATGCTGATTTTTTAATTTTTTCTTTTTATGCAACAAAAAGTATTACGTGTGGCGAAGGGGGTGCAATTTTGTCAAATAATAAACAATTAATGGAAAATATTAGATCCATCGCGAATAACGGTATGTCCAAACCAGCCTTCAAAAGGTTTGAAAATAATAAATACAAACCTTGGGATGTTAAAAGTTTTGGATTCAAAGCAAACTTAAGTGATATAAATGCGTCGTTATTAAAAGATCAAATACTAAATTACAAAAAATTATCAAACACAAAGAAAACCATCTATATCAAACTTAAAAAAAAGTTGTCTAATTTGAAACAAATAAAGTTTCCAAGTAACTTAAAGAATAATAACAGAGATTATTATTTATTTCCAATTGGAGTAAACAGAAAATTAAGAAATGAGTTAATTGAGCATTTAACTTCAAAGAAGATTTTTGTAACAGTAAATTTTAAATCTATTACTGATTTAAGCTTTTACAAAAAAAAATATAAAGTAAAAAATTGTGTAAATAGCATAAAATGGGGAGAGGAGACTTTAAGTTTACCTTTTCATGCAAAACTAAAAGTGGGAGAAATTAACAAGATTTATAAAGAAATAAATTCTTTTTTTGAAAAAAAAATTTAATTTTTAATGATTAATCTTGACGTGTAATCTATCCTAATTAACCAAATTTTTTTATTCTTAAAATATTCATCAACAGCCTTTCTGCAACCTGTATGATGTCCATAGTCATCGATTATTAATACCCCTCTTTTGGTTAGTTTAGGAAAAAGAACTTTTAATTCATTCAATGTAGATTCGTAATAATCCGTATCTAACCTCATAAATGAAATCTTATCTGGTAAATTTTTTTTGAGTTTTAAAACTTTTTTTGTATCTCCTTTAATCAATTTAGGTAGATTTTTAAAACCATTATTTAATAAATTCTCTTTTACATCATCAATATTAAGATAAAGTTCAGTATTTTTATTTTCATTAGAATCAATTTGATCTCTTTTTTTTTTACCTAAATAACTATCTTTTTTAAGATTTATTTTTGGAGCACCTTCAAAGGTATCGTAACCCCAGATTTTTTTTTTTAGTTTAAGATACTTGAGAGTATAGTTTATTAGGATTAATCCTCCACCATGAAAAATTCCTGTTTCGACAATATCACCCCTTATTTTATTTTTTTTTATATATTTTAATGATTGAATTATTGCCCATCTATTTGGAATTGATGCATTGATAAATTTTTCAGTTTTATCTATAATTTTTTTTTCTGCAGAATTCATTTCAGCTACTGAGTTATAATGCCTATCAAGCCATGAATTTTTTCTTTTGATTTCTAAATTAAAAATACCAAAAAAAAATTTGACAACCTTTTTAAATTTAGATTGTTTTATTTCATAATTATTAAGCATATATATTCTAATATTTAATTTTTTTTTTTTTAATTTTTAATAATTTCTTTTCCCAGTTAATAGCGCTTATCAAAATATATTTAATATTATTAAATTTAGGCTTCCAATTTAAATATTTTTTTAATTTATATGTGTTAGAGTAAATTTTAGCAACATCACCAGGTCTTCGATTTAAGTAAATAATTTCAACGTTTTTTACAATTTTTTTGAAAATTTTAATAATATCTAAAACGGAGTAGCCTTTTCCATAACCACAGTTAAGAATTATCGGGTTTTTTTCTTCAGATATTTTTTTTAGCACTTTCATATGTATGTCTGCCAAATCTGAAACATGAATATAATCTCTGATACACGTTCCATCTTTAGTTTTATAATTGTTTCCGTAAATATTAATTAATGGTTTTTTTTTTGTAGCTTGTATCGATAAATTTTTAACAAGATGGCCGTGTGAGGTTTCAATTTCTCCAATTTTACCTGACATACTTGCGCCAGCAACATTAAAATATCTTAATATTGCGTAATTATATTTATTAATTTTTGAGTATTTTTTGATTAAATTTTCACTTTTAAACTTTGTGAAAGCGTAATAACTTTTGGGTTTAAGTTTTTGTTTTTCATTTACAGATCCCTCAGCGTTTCCATAGACAGAACAGGATGATGAAAAAACTAAATTTTTGACAAATGAATTTTTACAAGCTTTAAGAAGATTTAATGTTCCCCCAACATTATTGACAAAATATTTTCTCTTTTTTTTTTCAGCTTCAGATATATTTAAATATGCAGCTAAATGTATTACAGAAATTATGTTATAATCTTTTATAGTCTGCGATAACTTCTTAAAGTCTTTAATATCACCTTTAATAAATTTAGCTTTTTTATTAATTAATTTTTCATAACCTGTAACAAGATTATCATAAATAAAAACCTTCCAATTTTTATTAATTAGCAATTCAGAAACGTGGCTACCTATGTAGCCAGCACCACCGGTAATTAAAACATTTAAATTAGTATTTTTCATCTATAAATACCCATGGTAGTTCTTTATAATGAGTATATTTTTTAAACCAAAAAGATAGGTAACGTTCTGCTAGATAGGCGTAAATTCTAGTTGTATCATAACCCTTCAAGTTATTAAAACCGAATATATTTTCACATCTCTCTAACCAAGGAAAAAGAGTATCAAACCACTTTTTTGCAACATGGGGTTTAGCAATAAACATTATATGAGGATTGAAATAGTCTCTTTGATTAACATAATCTTGAAATTCATATTTATCTTTTTCATCGACTTGGTTAATTGCTTTTCCCAAATTGTTATATCCATGATGCATGTCAAAATGTAAATTAATATTTTGTTTATATTTTTTAAAAAAAATCAATGGGTCTTTTAATAAATTTTTCCAGCCCCTTTTTATCAATTTAATTTTTTTCACATTTGAGACTTTTATGGATTTGCATATAAAACTTTCATAGCCGTGGTCATTTGAGTCAATCATTGTTAAGATATTACTGTTCAAATTTTCAATACTTACACTGCTTCGATCTGCTTCCGATTTTATCCAAAACCTTCTTTTCTGACAAAAGCCTATCCAATCTTTTTTACAGTCTTTTAATTTATTTTTCCAAATCCAATATTGAAAGGCGAGCTCGGAATAGTTTTTTTCTTTATAAAAAATGTTGTCAAAAGTTTTTGGAATTATATATTTATCATTAAATTCCTCTTTGCCCACTCCACCTAAATAATAAGGCAATTTTTCCAAATAATTTAGTTTTTTATTAGTAACACAATACATATCAATGTTGCTCATAACTTAATTAACCCCTTATAATCTAATTGCACCTATTTTAAAGATCAAAAAAGTATATAATTAAATCTTCAAACAAGAAATTTGAAAAATTATGAAAAATAAACTCTTTAACAAAATAGCAGGATGGTTTGGTTACAAAATAATAGAGAAAAAACTCCATAAGAATAATAGATTAATTGATAGATTTTCTACATTAAAAACAGAGTCATTAATATCAACAATGTTCAAAAAAAATTTGATATCTAAAATAGTTCAAATTGGTGCAAATGATGGTGAAAGATTTGATGTATTAAAAAAATTCCTCGGAAGACAAAATATTAAAGCATTATTAGTTGAACCGATAAATGAGTCATTTCAAAAATTAAAACTGAAATATTCAGATTCAGAAAATATTTTTTTAGAAAACTCTGCAATCTCTGTAAAAAATCTACATAATGAAATGTATCTATTAAATCCTAACTTTGCAAAATTATATGATGATCATGTTCCAGGCATTTCATCCTTTAATAAAAGTCATTTATTAAAACATGGAGTAAAAAATAAGCACATAATTAAAAAAAAGATAAATAGTATTAGTGTTAAAAATCTTCTTGAAAAACATGATTTTTTAGATTTAGACCTTCTTTATATAGATGCTGAAGGTTACGATGGTGAAATATTATTAGATTTTTTTAATTTTACTAACAAGAAACCAATAGTAATTTTTGAGTACATACATATTAGTCATAATACTTTTTGTAAACTTTTAGAAATATTTAACAAAAATGGTTACAAAATTTTAAGAGCAGACGAAAATTTATTAGTAATTAACAAAGAAATAACTTTAGAACTATGACTCAATCCATTCTAAATATTTGGATTTATTTGTGACTAGTTCATTCGGGTAAGAGTCATTAATATCTGTTTTGACAAATTCGTCGTTCCTCCCAATAATATCAATTTTTTTTTCTATTTTTCTTTTTATTTCGTTGATATTTAAATGTTTTTCGTCAATTTTTTCTTTAAAGTTTACTGGGTCATTTGTCTCACATAAGTTTTTGTATTTATAAAGCAGATTTTCAGGTGTTTTAAGATTACAAAAATGCCAACCACCATCATCAATAATATTGTTCAATCTAAATTTATCAATTCTCCAGAAGGGTCTTTTTTTAAATTTCAAATTTCTTAACCACTGAGGTGATTTGAGATCTTTATAATTACATATTCTACTTCCATACCAAAAAGGATTATTTTTGCTTTGTAGATTTAATTTATAATAAAAGTTTCTCTGTTTAAATACAGCATATTTCATACTTTTTTTAAATTTAATTATTTTTTTTGGATTTGGAATTTCATCAAGATCTGAAATAATAATTATATCCTCTGGATTTGCAGATACTAATCCTTTTAAAATAGAATTTCTTTGATGATTTTCTCTTAAATAAGGGTCGTTACCATCTGGCAAGTCAGTCACTGGTACATAAATTATTTTATCTTTAAAGTTTTTAAATCTATTTAAATCAAATCGTAATTTTTTTGAATTATTTTGCCAAGTTTTATTACCCTCTACAATCACAAAGTAATCAACAAATTTATTTAATACATTTAGACGTAAATCTAATAATAAATCTTCATCCCAATACGAAAAGCAATCATAGATCATCTATCGTTCCTTATTAATTTTTAACACTCCGATGAAAGCTTCTTGGGGGATTTCTACTCTTCCAAATTGTTTCGCTCTGGCCTTACCTTTTTTTTGCTTTTCCAACAGTTTTCTTTTTCTATCCATGGCACCTCCACCATGTATTTTTGTAAGTACATCTTTTTTAAAACCTTTAATTGTTTCTCTAGCAATAATCTTGCCACCTATTGCAGCTTGTATAGGTATCATAAAATTATGCCTAGGGATTAAATCTTTTAATTTTTCACAAACTTCTCTTCCTATTGTTTGAGCAAAATCTTTATGAACCATCATTGCTAAAGCATCGACAGGTTCTGAATTTACTAATATTCCAAGTTTGACCAAATCTCCTTCTCTATGTCCAATTATTTCATAATCAAAACTAGCATATCCACTAGTCATAGATTTCAATCGATCATTAAAATCAAAAACTACCTCATTCAATGGTATTTCATAATTTATTACAGCTCTATTGCCTGAATAATTTAAGTTTTTTTGAATTCCTCTTTTTCCCTGACATAATTTCATAATTGAACCTAAGTATTGGTCAGGACTAATAATAGTAGCTTTGATCCACGGCTCCTCTATCATTTTAATTAAAGTTGGGTCTGGTAAGCTTGAGGGGTTCTGAAGATCAATAGTTTTTCCATTATTTAGATGTACTTTGTAAACTACTCCAGGTGTAGTAGTTAACAAATTTATATCGAATTCTCTTTCTAATCTTTCAGTAATTATTTCTAAATGTAATAAGCCTAAAAAACCACACCTAAAACCTAAGCCTAAAGCAGATGATGACTCCGGATCGTATGAAAAACTTGCGTCGTTTAATTTTAATTTAGCGAGACCGTCCTTTAATTTTTGATATTCAGAACTATCTACGGGAAATAAACCACAAAATACAACCGGTTTACTTGGTTTAAAACCAGGTAAAGCATCTTTGATAGGATTTAATGAGTCACAAATAGTATCTCCAACTTTGGTTTCGGATAAGTTTTTTATTCCAGTTATGATAAATCCTATTTCTCCAGAATTAAGCTCATCAATATCTATAGGTTTTGGTGTAAACACTCCAACCTTTTCAACTGTATATTCTTTATTTGATGACATCATTTTTATTTTCATATTTTTTTTGATTTTGCCATCAATGACTCTGACCAAAATGATTACTCCTAGATAGGAGTCATACCAACTATCTACTAGCAAGCATTTTAGGTTTTCATCTTTATTTCCTTTTGGAGATGGTAAAACAGATATGATCTGTTCTAATATTTCTCCGATGCCCTCTCCAGTTTTACCAGAGCAAGGCACTGAGTTTGAGGTTTCGATACCAATAACATCTTCGATTTGTTTTCTTGTTCTCTCAAGGTCTGATGCGGGTAAATCTATTTTGTTTAAAATCGGGATAATTTCATGATTTATATCTAAAGCCTGATATACATTTGCTAAAGTTTGAGCTTCAACACCTTGGGTGCTATCCACAATTAATATAGATCCCTCACAAGCATAAAGAGATCTGCTCACTTCATAACTAAAATCCACATGCCCAGGAGTATCAATTATATTTAGTATGTAATTCTTGCCATCTTTAGATTTATATTTAAGTTTTACTGTTTGAGCTTTAATAGTTATTCCTCTTTCTCTCTCAATATCCATTGAGTCTAAAACTTGTTCTTTCATCTCACGCTCAGTTAATCCTCCACATAACTGAATTATTCTATCTGCAATCGTTGACTTTCCGTGATCAATGTGTGCAATGATTGCAAAGTTTCTAATGTTATCAAGAGTAGACATTTATGATCTTAGTTTTGCACCGATTTTTTCTTCAACAGAGTTAACAATTTTGTTTGAAATATCTGTTAAATCGTTTTCATTTAATGTTTTATAATCAGATTGTATCGTTACTTTTAAGGCTATTGATTTTTTTCCAGAGGGAATATTTTCACCTTCGTATACATCAAAAATTTTAACATCTTTTATCAAAGAATTATCGATATCCAAGATTACTTCTATTAAATTCTGCGCATTAATTTGTTTATCTACTACAAATGCAAAATCTCTGTCTGATTTTTGATAATCTGAAAAACTAAGACTTTCTTTAACCTTATTTGTTCTACTTTTATATTCTACTATATTTTCGAGAAGTACTTCAAAACCAAATGTTTTTTTTGTAATTTTTGGATGCAGCTCACCAAAATAACCAAGCAATAGATTGTATCTTTTTGAATAAATAGATCCAGATATTCCAGGATGATAATAGCTAGGAGTTTTGGCTTCAATTTTAAACTCATCTTTATTAATTCCTAGTTCCATTAGTGTTTGGACTAAATCCTTTTTTATTTCAAATACATCCATTTGTCTGTGTTGTTTGTCACTAACACTTTGTCTTTTTAAGCCGCACACAACTGTTATTTGTTCGCCTGGTTTTTTTCCTGTAAAAACTGGTCCAATTTCAAAAAGCGACTGATCATCGAAGCCTCTCTTAGAATTTTTTTCCATGTAAAATATCAAATTTGGATATAATGAATTTCTTAAGACATTTAAATCAGAACTGATTGGATTAACAATTTTTATAGTGTCTATTTCTTCTTTAAAATTATCATTTAAATTTTCATCAGTGAATGACCAGGTAACAGTCTCAAAATAGCCTTTGGATGCAACTGATCGTTGGGCCAAATGAAAATGCTTTTGATAAAAATTAAGTGTTGGTTTAATTCTGTTTTTTTCAGGCTCAATTGATTTAATATTTTCTAATCCCATAATTCTAATAACTTCCTCAACTAAATCAATTTCCCCAAATATATCAGGTCTCCAGGTTGGAACTTTCACAGAAAAAATTTTTCCTTTTTTTTTCAAATTAAAACCTAGTTTTGTCAAAATTTTAAAAATTTGATTTGATTTAACTTTTATTCCAATCGTTTTAGTAACAATGCTTGGGTCAAAATTGATTTCTAATGGTTTAAATTTTCTATTTTGTTGAATATCAAATTTAGAAACTTCGCCTCCGCAAATGCTTATAATTAGATCAGCCGCTGCATCTAAGCCTGACTCAATTGAATTAGGATCTATACCTCTTTCAAATCTAAACTTAGCATCACTATTTAAATCTAAATTTTTAGCAGTTTTTCTAGTTATTTCAGGATCAAAATAAGCGGACTCGATTAAAATGTTTTTAGTATCTATCTCTGTACCAGACCTAGTCCCACCAATTATTCCACCTAATCCTAGTGGTCCCTCGTCATCAGCTATAACGCACATATTTTCCTCTAAAGTATAATTGTTATTATCGAGTGCTGTTAAAATTTCACCTTTTTTGGAATTTCTTACAATGATTCTGTTTTTAATTTTATCTAAATCATAAGCGTGGAGGGGTCTATTTAAATCAAACATTACATAGTTTGTAATATCAACGACTGCAGAAATTGGTCTTAAACCTAATGCTAAAATTCTGTTCTTTAACCATCCTGGACTCTCTGTGTTTTTGATATTTCTAATTATGCAACTACCAAAAACATAGCAAGCTTGATTTTTATCTTTTTCAATTTTTACTTTAAAATTATGTTTAATTTTTTTATTTAATTTTGTTTTTTTTAATTCCTTTAATTCGCCAAAATCACATGCTGCTAGATCTCTGGCTATTCCTCTCACCCCCAAACAATCTGGTCTATTTGGAGTAATTGATAATTCAATTACATTATTTTTATTAGAATTGCCAAAATAAGGTTTGCCAATTTTGTTATCATTCTTACTGTTTAGCTCAATTATTCCCTCGCTTTCATCTGATAATTTTAGTTCAGATTCAGAACAAAGCATTCCGTAAGATGTTTCTCCTCTTATTTTAGAAACCTCTAACTTCATTCCATTTTTTGGAATTACAGATCCAGGTGGAGCATATATAGTTAAAAGACCGTTTTTTGCATTTGGAGCTCCACATACAACTTTAACAATTTTATTTTCACCAGTATCGACTTCACATAGTTTTAATCTGTCAGCATTGGGATGTTTGCTAGCTTTAATAATTTTTGCAATTACAAAATCACTTAATTCATTTTTTACTGGTTCTATTTTTTCTACCTCTAATCCGATATTATTTAATTTATCTATAATTTGAGATTCTTTTTTTTTTGATTTTAAGTGAATATCGAGCCAATCCTTTGTGAATTTCATCTACTTAGACCTCTATAGTTTGTAGGAACATCTAGTGGATCAAAACCGTAATAATTCAACCATCTGTAATCACATTCAAAAAAAGATCGAAGATCATTAATTCCATACTTTAACATTGCCAATCTATCAATTCCTATTCCAAAAGCGAAACCTTGATATATTTTTGAGTCAACTTTGCAATTTTTTAAAACATTTGGATGTACCATTCCACAACCTAAAATTTCAAGCCATTTGTCTCCTTCACCTATTATTATTTTATTGTTTTCAATTCTATAACCAATATCAACTTCTGCAGAAGGTTCAGTGAATGGGAAATGGCTTGGTCTAAACCTCATTTTAATTTTTTTGACTTCAAAAAATTCTTTTATAAAATAATTTAAGCAACCTTTTAAATGACCCATATTTATATTTTTATCGATGTGTAATCCCTCTAATTGATGAAACATTGGAGTATGGGTTTGGTCACTATCACTTCTATATGTTCTTCCTGGAGCTATAATTTTAAAAGGAGGTTTGCCTTTTAACATAGTTCTAACTTGAACTGGAGAAGTGTGAGTTCTTAATAATGTTTTCATATTTTTGTCTAGATAAAATGTGTCATGCATATCTTTTGCAGGATGATTTTCAGGTGTGTTTAATGCTGTAAAATTATTGTAGTCATTTTCAACATCAGGACCTTCCTCAACAGAAAAACCAATTTCTGAAAATATACAAGAGATTTCGTCTATTACTTGTGAAACAGGGTGAATTTTACCAATTTTAAATTCTTTTTCAGGTAATGTTACATCTATTTTTTCCTTTTCTAATTTTTCATTAAGCTCTTTATTTAAAACTTCGTTTTCTTTAGATCTAATAATATTTTGAAGTTCTTGCTTTGCTTTATTTATAGAGGAAGCAAAATTCTTTTTTTCATCAACTGATAAGCTTCCAATCCTTTTAAATTCCTGATTAATAAACCCGTTTTTTCCAAATATTTCTGAACGAATGGTTTCAACCAATTTAATATCTTGGGTTTGGTCTAATTTATTTTTAAATTCTAAAACTTTTTTTTCAAAATCTGACATAATTACAGATTATTTCTTAAACAAATAAAAACAATACCTAAGATTACTTTAGTGCAGCTTGCGCTTTTTTAACAATAGATTTGAATGCTTCAGGATTATCGTAAGCTATTTCAGCAAGAATTTTTCTATCTATTTTTATGCCTGATTTATTTAACGCATATATAAATTTTGAATAAGTTAAACCTTCTAATCTTACGCCAGCATTAATTCTTTGAATCCATAATGATTTAAATTCTCTTTTTTTATTTCTTCTATCTCTGTAAGCATACTGCATGGATTTTTCCATAGCTTGTCTTGCAACTCGAATAGTATTTTTTCTTCTTCCCCACTGGCCTTTTACCGCTTTTAAAACTTTTTTATGCTTTGCTCTACTTGTTACACCTCGTTTAACTCTTGGCATCTTATTATCCTCTTAAATTATAGGGCATATATGATTTTACTATTTTACTATCTTGCTTAGACATCACAGTTGTGCCTCTTTGCTTTCTAATTTGTGAATTCGTTCTTTTTATCATTCCATGCCTTTTACCAGCTTGAGGCATAATAACTTTTCCTCTTGCGGATATTTTAAATCTTTTTTTTGCTGAACTTTTAGTCTTTAGTTTTGGCATAAGTGCGAGGGTTATACAAACTTAACAATAAATTTACAAGATATTTATTAAATAGGCTGTATGATCATAATCATTTGTTTGCCATCAAATTTTGGTTGTAGCTCAACTTTTCCAAGTTTTTCCATGTCTGTTTTAATCTTTTGCATTAGTTCATCGCCTAAATTTGAGTGTTGTAATTCTCTTCCTTTAAATTTTATAGTAAATTTTACTTTGTCTCCTTTTGAAAGAAACTTTTGAGCGTTTTTAATCTTAAAAGTATAGTCATGAATTTCAGTAACTGGTCTTAATTTTATTTCTTTTATTTCAATTTTCTTTTGTTTCTTTTTAGCTTTGTTAGCTTTTTTTTGAGCATCATACTTATATTTACCCATATCCATTATTTTACAAACTGGAGGTTTAGCATTCTGAGCTATTTCAATTAAATCCAATCCTTCATTTTTTGCAATTGTAATAGCCTCTTGTGTATTTAGTATTCCTAGATTTTGTCCGTCACTTGATATAACTTGAACCTCTGCTGAAACGATCCGATTATTGGATCTTGGTCCTTTATGTTTAGTCCTTCTTTGAAAATAATTTTGTTTAAAATCTGGCACTTATAAAGAAGGAGCTTTGTTTAAAGCTTGATGGATAGTTATAAATTTTTTCAATTCTATATTTTCCTGTTTATTAGAATCCAATCTTCTAATAGTTACACTGTTAGAGTCAACTTCTTTTTTTCCACATATTAATAAAATTGGGACTTTTGATAAAGAATGATCTCTAATTTTATAATTTAAATTATGATTTTTAAGATCTACTTCCGATGAAAAACCTGCATCGATTAATTGTTTATTTACTTTTTTTGAATACTCGTCAAATTCATCAGAAACAGGTATTACAACAGTTTGCAATGGACTAATCCAAAATGGAAGTTTACCAGAATAATTCTCAATTAGTATTCCTATAAATCTTTCAAGTGATCCAAATAAAGCTCGATGCAACATGACTGGAACTTTTTTAGAGCCATCTTTCTCTACATATGATGCTCCTAATCTTTCTGGTAAATTAAGATCTACTTGCAACGTTCCACATTGCCAATCTCTACCAATTGCATCTCTTAGAACGAATTCAATTTTCGGACCATAAAAAGCACCCTCACCCTTATTTATACTGTAATCTAGTTTTGTTTCTTTCACTGCTTTCAGTAAAGCTTTTTCAGACTTGTCCCAAACTGCGTCACTACCAACTCTAAGATCTGGTCTATCTGAGTATTTAAGAATAACATTTTCAAAACCCAAATCTTTGTAAATTTCCAGAATTAAGTTTGTTATAGAAAGCGATTGCTCTGTTATTTGATCCTCAGTGCAAAAAATGTGTGCATCGTCCTGCGTAAAAGCTCTTACCCTTAATAATCCATGTAAAGCACCAGATGGTTCATACCTATGAACTTTTCCAAACTCTGACATTTTAAGCGGAAGATCTCTGTAGCTTTTCAAGCCTTGGTTAAATACCTGAACACATCCAGGACAATTCATTGGTTTAACTGCAAAAATTTTTTCATCTGGGGTTTGTGAAGTATACATATGAGCGCCAAATTTTTCCCAATGTCCAGATTTCTCCCATAAAGATCTATCTAATATTTCGGGAGTGTTAATTTCTTTATAACCAGCATTTTGCTGTTTTTTCCTCATATAATTAACTAGCTTTTGAAATAAGTTCCATCCTTTTTCATGCCAAAAAACTGCTCCCGGACTCTCCTCTCTAAAATGAAATAGATTCATCTCTTTGCCCAATTTTCTGTGATCTCTTTTTTCAGCCTCTTCTAATCTTTTTAAATAATCCTCTAAATCCTTTTTTGATGCCCAAGATGTTCCATAGATTCTCTGTAACATTTCATTTTTTGAATCACCTCTCCAATACGCACCTGCAACTTTTGTTAATTTAAAATGTTTACCAATTCTACCAGTCGAAGGTAAATGTGGACCTCTGCAAAGATCATGCCATTTGCCATGAAAATAAATTGAAATCTCCTCACCTTTGGGAATGTCTTGAATAATTTCAGCTTTATAATTTTCTCCCATTTTTTTAAAATGAGTAATTGCTTTGTCTCTTTCCCAAACTTCTCTATAAGTAGTTTCATTCCTGTCAACTATTTCGGACATTTTAGTCTCTATCTTCTTTAAGTCTGTCTCCGTAAAAGGTTCTTTTCTTGCAAAATCATAATAAAATCCATTTTCTATTGTTGGACCAATTGTGACCTGGGTTCCAGGAAATAACTCTTGCACAGCCATTGCTAAAATATGAGCAGTGTCGTGTCTTATGGTATCTAAGCCGTCATCATCTTTTGATGTTAAAATTTTTACTTTAGAATCTTTTTCTATTTCAAAGCTCAAGTCTTTTAAATTTCCATCAACACTCATTATAAGTGCTTCTTTAGCTAATGACTTACTAATTTTTTCTACAATCTGTTTTCCTGTTACCTTTTCATCAAAAGATAACTTTTTTCCATCTGGTAAAGTTATATTAGGCATTTATTAGTTTTTTATATTCTGAATAAGTTGAAAAACACATTTTTTCAACATTAAATTTTTGTTCGACATTTTTTCTTCCACTATTTCCCATAGCATTAAGTGTTGTATCATCAGATCTGAAAATATTATCAATTTTTTCACTTAAAGATTTTGGATCTCCAGACTTAAATAATAGTCCTGTTCTATTATCTATGATAGTCTCTTTAGAACCACCAATATCACTTGCTATAATAGGTCTTTTCATTGACTGAGCCTCTACAGAAACCCTTCCAAAAGCCTCAGGTTCAATTGAAGCAGATACAACAACATTCGCTATACTATATGCAACAGGCATTGAATTTGCGTGTTCTAAAAAAATAACATCATTATTAAGTCTATGTTGTTCAACCAGTCTTAATAGTTTTTTTTTGTAGGTATCTCGTCCTTGATCTGACCCCAAAATAATAGCTACAAAATTTTTATATCCAAAATTGTTTTTTAAAATATTTAAAGATTCAATTAACAACTCTTGACCTTTCCACTCTGTTAGACGTCCAGGCATAAGAATAATCTTTTTACCTGGTTCAATATTTAATTTTGCAAAAAATTTTGTTCTTTCTTTTTTGTTAATATTATTTGGATCATAATATTCTGTATTAATGCCTCTAAATATTACTAAAAATTTTTTCATTTTTGGAACATGCTCGGGGTAATTTTCTGAAATATGTTTAAATATAAAATTTGAGCCTGCTATTACACAATCTGATTTAAGCATAATTGAATTATAATATTTTTTTAATGATGAATTAAAGTTATATGTCCCATGGAATGTGGTCACTAACTTGCATCTAGTAATTTTAGCTACAAAATAACACGACCAAGCAGGCGCTCTACTTCTAACATGGATGATATTAATTCTATAAAAGATAACAATTAATGATAAAATAAAAATATTTAAAATCATTAATATCGGATTTTTACTATGAACTGGGGTTTTGAATAATTTAACTTTTTTTTTGTTGATATATTTAGTTAATTTACCTCCACTAGATGCAATATAAGATTTGCTTTTTTGCTCGCTTAAGTAATGCGCTAAATCATAACACCCTATTTCAGCTCCTCCATAGTCTAATCTAGGTATTACTTGTAAAACTTTTAATTTAGATGACATATAATATTCTTATATTATCATATTTTGTAATTCTTTATGACTAAATTTAAATTTGTAAAATATAAAACAAACAAGAAAATTAGGGTTATATTTAAAGATCCTGGATCTGATATTTTTGTAGTTTTTTTACATGGCTTAAAGTCAGATTTAACTGGTAAGAAACCTAATTATTTAATGAAACAATGTAAAAGAAGAAAAGTTGGTTTCATGGGTGTCGAGTACTCAGGTCATGGTAAATCATATGGTAAATTTGAAACAGGAACTATTACTAGTTGGTCGAATGATGTAAAATTCATTATTAAACAAAAACTAATTAACAAAAAAATTATAATTATAGGATCTAGTTTAGGTGCATGGTTAGGTTTAATTCAGCTCAAATATTTTAAAAACATAGTAGGTTTTATTGGGATTGGAGCAGCGCCGGAATTTCTGGATAGGTTAATATGGAAAAAATTAAGTAGAAAAAATAAAAATTTGGTACTTAAAAACAAATATTATAATTTAGAAAACGATGACTATTCATATAAAATTACTTTAAAGATAATTAAAGACGGTCGAAAAAATAAAGTTCTTAATAAAAAAAACAATTCAAAATTTCCGATATATCTTTTACATGGTGAAAAAGATAATGTAGTGCCACAAAGTTTATCAAAAAAAATATTAAAAGTATTCCCAAATTCAAACAAAGAATTTATAAAAATAAAAAACGGAGATCATAGTCTATCAAGAATAAAAGACTTGAAAATTTTAAGTAATTATATGGATAAAATAATTGATTATTGCGCTAAACCCTCTTTATAAGAAGGGTATATAAACTCATAGCTTAAGGCTTTTTTTACTTTTTCATTAGAAACCTTTTTTGAGTCTCTATAAAAATCCTTTAAAACCCCTTCCTCTAGGTCCTCAAAATTTATTTTTGTAGGTAATTCGCATCCTAACAATTTAGATGCATAACTTGTAACCTCAACACTCGATGCTGGTTTATTATCAGCAAGATTGAATATTTGATTTTCTTTAATATTTGTTAGAGACAGATATAATATTTCAGATATATCCTTAACGTGTATTCTTGAAAAAAAATGATTTTCTTTAACCACTAAAAAACTTTGTTTGTTTTGGAGCCTGCTTACTGCATTATTTTTTTCTGAATAAATACCGGCTAATCTAAATATCTGAATTGGTAATTTTTTCTTTTTTGAAAATTCTATCCACTTATTTTCTATTTGCAGTCTGTCAATCCCCATTTTAGTTTTTGGTTTGGTTTCGCTTTCTTCATTTACCCATGCACCATTATGATCTCCGTATACGCTAGTTGATGATAAATATAGAATAGATTTAATTTTACTGTTTTCGCTTACATGATTAGCAAGAATTTTTAAAAATAAATCGTTTGAATTAATTGGTGGAACAGAAATTAAAATATAATCATACTCATTTAATTTATCCAAAATTTTCTTGTCGTAGGTGTTTTCTTTAAATTGTAAGTTTTCAAATTCAAAGACACCCAATTTTTTAATTGAAGAGTTTTCTCTAGTTGAAATTGTCAAATTTAAATTTACTTTTTTTTTTAAAAGATTTGATACTAAGTTTTTGGCAACTTGACCATAACCAAAACATAAAAGATTCATCTATATCCTAACTTGCGAAACTAACAACTTTATTTGAAATTGGATTTTCCAATTTATCGATCATTTCCTTTGGACAAACTTGTATAAAATTTTCTATTTCTTGATCAAAATTATCAATTATTTTTTTTGATAGTAAAGATTCTGTTTCATAATGATGTTCTGTAATCAAATTTTTTAAAAATGATTTCCAATAATCTGTCTCTACCTTTTGCCAAATTACTGACTCTGGGTTAACTCTTTTATCGAATTCTTTTTTTGAGTCGTAAATAAAGGCCATTCCGCCTGTCATTCCAGCTCCAAAATTGTCACCTGTTTCACCTAAAATTACTATATTGCCTCCTGTCATGTACTCGCAACCATTTGAGTCACAACCCTCAACTACTGCTGTTGCACCTGAATTTCTAACAGCAAATCTTTCTCCAGCTTGACCTGCTGCAAATAATTTGCCTGAAGTTGCTCCATATAAAACTGTATTACCAATAATTGTATTTTCAAAAGAAATTAGATTACTTTCTTTTTGAAGTTTTACTACAAGAGTTGCGCCTGAAAGACCCTTTCCAACATAATCGTTTGCATCACCATTTAATATTAGTTTTAAACCTTTAATTCCAAATGCTCCAAATGATTGGCCTGCAGAACCTTTAAAATTTATTTTTAAAAAACCATCATCCAGAGTTTTATTTTGGAATTTTTTGTATAATTCGTAAGATATTCTTGTACCAACAGCTCTATCAGTATTCTCAACTAAATACTCATCTTTTAGAGGTGTTTTATTATCTAAGTTATTTAATATCTCCGGCCAGATTTTTTGATCAACTGTATCAGGAACATAGTTAATTTTAGGATCTTCACAATACCTTTTGTTTTTACCTGGGTCAGCTTTAACAAACAAAGGGTTAAGATCTAGGTCATCTAGATTAGGTGAGCCTTTGCTTATCTGCCTTAGTAAATCAGTTCTTCCAATTATTTCATTAAGTGTTTTAAATCCTAATTCTGCAAGTATTTCTCTAACCTCTTCAGAGATAAATTTGAATAAATTTACAACTTTATCTGGTGTGCCTGTAAATTTCTTTCTTAACTCATCGTCTTGTGTGCAAACTCCAACCGGACATGTGTTTGAGTGACATTGTCTTACCATAATGCAACCCATTGCAACTAATGCAGTTGTAGCTACTCCAAATTCCTCTGCTCCCATCATTGCTGCAATGACTACATCTCTGCCAGTTTTAATTCCTCCATCAGTTCTTAAAGTCACTTGATGTCTTAAATTATTCAAAGTTAAAACTTGGTTAGCTTCAGTCAATCCCATCTCCCATGGTATACCAACATATTTAACACTTGTTTGTGGTGTTGCTCCTGTACCTCCGTTATGACCGGATATAAGTATAATGTCAGCTTTTGCTTTAGCTACACCTGCTGCAATTGTGCCAATTCCTGAAGATGCAACGAGTTTTACTCCAACCCTAGCTTTTGGATTAATTTGTTTTAGATCATAAATAAGCTGGGCTAAATCTTCTATTGAGTAAATGTCGTGATGCGGAGGTGGAGAAATTAAAGTAACTCCTGGGGTTGAGTGTCTTAGTCTTGCAATTTCTTTTGTGACTTTAAATCCAGGTAGTTGTCCTCCTTCACCAGGTTTTGCGCCTTGAGCAATTTTTATCTCAATTTCGTTACAATTATTTAAGTAATCAATTGTTACCCCAAATCTAGCTGAAGCAACTTGTTTTACACGTGAATTAGCACTGTCTCCATTTTCCATTTTTTTAAATCGGGAAGCATCTTCTCCACCCTCACCACTGCACGATGCCCCTTTAATTCTATTCATGCCAATAGCAAGAGTTTCATGTGCTTCTTTTGATAGGGCGCCATGAGACATGCTTCCGCTGCCAAATCTTTTTTGTATTTCTTCAACCGACTCTACTAAATCTATAGATATTGGGTTTCTTTTTTTAAAATCGATTAAGTCTCTTAAATTTATAGGTGGTAAATCTTGTATACCTTTAGAATATTTTTTATATAAATCGTAGGAGCCTGCAGTCACAGCCGATTGAAGCAAATGAATCAATTTACCTTGGTATTGATGTGTTTCTCCATTTTTTCTATATCTATAAATTCCACCAATAGGTAATACATTATTTTCATTGTTAAACGCCTCTTCGTGTATCTTTCTAACTTTTTTTTCAATACCTGTTAATCCAATTCCTGAAATTTTAGACAAAACACCAGGAAAAAAATCTCTTACAATTGTTCTACTTAGGCCAACAGTTTCAAAATTACATCCACCTCTGTACGAGCTTATCACCGAAATACCCATCTTCGACATGATTTTTAAAAGACCTAAGTTCACTGATTTCACATATCTTTCAACACACTCCTCATACAGGAATTTGCCAAATAATTTTTTTTCAAATCTTTGATACAAACTATCTAGGGCCAAATAAGGATTTACTGTAGTTGCGCCCACTCCTATTAGAGTAGCAAATGAATGTGTATCAAGCGCTTCTCCGGTCTGTACGTTTATTGAAACATAGCCTCTTAATTTCATTTTTGTTAAATGAGTATGAACAGCACCGATACATAAAAGCATCGGAACAGGATAGTTTTCTTTAGAAACATTTTTATCACTTAATATTATCTGAGTTACACCTTGTCTTACATAAATTTCAGCCTCTTGCTTGATAGAGTTCAGTTTAGACTCTATGTTTTCATCAGAATTAAAAGTGCAGTCAATAGTCTTATTATTCTTATCAAAAAAACTTACAAATTTTTCAAATTGATTATTTGTAAGTATAGGACTATTTAAAACGTAAATATTTTCCTCTGTTAAATTATTAAAATCTAAAATATTACCTAAATTTCCAAATCTAGTTTTTAAACTCATAACCTTATTTTCTCTTAATGAGTCAATTGGAGGATTGGTTACTTGACTAAAATTTTGTCTAAAGAAATGGTAAAGTGGTCTGTATTTATTTGATAAGACTGCAAGCGGGGTATCATCTCCCATAGAACCTGTCGCCTCTTTGGCATCTTCTGCCATCGGGTGAAGTATTAATTCCAAATCCTCTAAACTATATCCAAAACAATGTTGAAGTTTTCTTAAACTGTCTCCTGAAAATATATTTTTTTCATTTTTGATAGGTAGTTTTTTATCTAAATCGATGATTTGGTTATTGAAATGTTTATATTCTTTAGCAAGATAATTTTTAATATCTTTATTATTAAAGACCTTTCCTTTCTCTATTCTAACTCCTAAAATTTCTCCCGGCCCTAATCTACCTTTAGATATAATTTTCTTTTCATTAAGCTCAATCATTCCAGTCTCTGAGCCAGCAAAAAGAAGATTATCTTTTGTCAATGTATATCTCATAGGTCTTAAACCGTTACGGTCAGTTGCTACAATTACCCATTCATTATCAGTGGCTGCAATAGCTGCAGGTCCATCCCAAGGTTCCATTGTACTGTTTAAAAAATTAAATAATTTTTGGTGATCGGCAGGTAGTATTTTACTTTTTTTTGACCAAGCATCTGGTATCAACATTAATTTCGCTAAAGGAGCTGGTTGTCCAGAGATATTGAGTATTTCGAAAACATTATCTAATGAAGCAGAGTCTGAATTACCACTTGGTATAACTGGTTTTAAATTTTCCATATCCTCAAATATTGGGCTAAACATTTCTTCCTCATGGACTCTCATCCAATTAATATTGCCTTTTAATGTATTTATCTCTCCATTATGAGCTAAAGCTCTAAATGGCTGGGCTAGGTCCCAACTAGGTGCTGTGTTTGTAGAAAAACGTTGGTGAAAAATTGCATATCTAGATGTAAATCTCTCGTCTTTTAAATCCAAATAAAAGTCCGATAAAGCTTCAGCAAGAAACATTCCTTTGTAGATGATTGATTTGGAGCTAAATGAACAAATATAAAAGTCATTTAAATTCGCCTCTAATATTTTCTTTTCAATTTTTCTTCTAGCTTCATAAAGTTTTATTTCTAATTTTTTACCTTTCTCTTCTTTAATATTATGTTTAAAAAGCACTTGCGTAATTTCAGGTCTATTTGACTCTGCTGTTTCACCCAACACTGATGGATCTACTGGAACTTGTCTCCATCCATAAATATTAAAGTTACTTTTTGTTAATTCACTCTCCACAATTGATCTACATTCCTCCTGTGCTGAATAATTATTTCTTGGTAAAAAAAGCATTCCGACACAAACTTCGGAGTCGTCGTGCTTATGTCCAGTAGCCTCTATTTTTTCAATAAAGAAATCAGAGGGAATTTCTATATGAATACCAGCTCCATCACCTGTTTTTCCATCTGCATCAATCGCTCCCCTATGCCAAACAGCTTTTAAAGCTTGAATGCCATACTCAACAACTTTTCTAGATTTTTTTCCATCAGTTGATGCAACTAAACCAACGCCACAAGCATCATGCTCCATAGATTCATGGTAAACACCTGATTTTTTTAATAAGTCTAAATTTTTTTTTCTTAATTTGTTCATGCTACTTTTAAATCTTGTTTTCTTTTTGACTTTAGTAATTTATCTATACTCTCGGCTACATCTCTACCATCTTTAATAGCCCAAACCACAAGCGAAGCGCCTCTTACAATATCACCTGCAGCAAAAACTCCTTTTAAATTTGTTTCCATAGTATCAAAATCAATTTTAATTGTTCCCCACTTGGAAACTTGAAGATCTTTTTCATCAAATAATTTAGGGAGATCTTCGGGATCAAATCCTAAAGATTTTATAACAATATCAGTCTCAATTTCATATTCAGAGCCTTCATCAATAATTGGTTTTCTCCTTCCACCATCGTCAGGATCACCTAGTTTCATCTTATTCACTAAAACCTTTTCAACTTTATTTTTTCCAATAAATTCTTTTGGACCACTTAACCAAACAAATTCAACACCCTCTTCTTCTGCATTAGCAACCTCTCTTGCAGACCCAGGCATATTTTCTTTGTCTCTTCTGTAAAGGCATTTTACAGATTTAGCTTTTTGTCTAACAGCAGTTCTGACACAATCCATTGCTGTATCACCACCACCAATAACTACTACGTTCTTATCTTTTGCATTTAAGGTTCCGTTCTCAAAATTCTCAACTTTATCACCTAAACCTTTTTTATTTGAAGTTGTTAAAAATTCCATTGCTGGAAATATATTTCCAAGATCACTACCTTTAATATCTATTTCTCTAGGTTTATAAACACCTGTAGCAATAAGTATTGCATCGTGCTCTTTTTTTAATTCATCTAAAGTTGCATCTTTTCCAACTTCAAAATTTAATTTAAAATTTATTCCACCATCTTTTAAAAGTTTAATTCTTCTTTCAACAACTTCTTTCTCAAGTTTAAAATTAGGTATTCCATAAATTAATAAACCTCCTGCACGGTCATAGCGATCGTAAACAGTTATTTTGTAACCCTTCTTTCTTAGTTGTTCGGCGCAAGCTAAGCCCGCTGGTCCTGATCCTATTATTCCAATACTTTGATTTAATTCTTTTTCTATTTTGATTGGTTTTACCCAACCATTTGCCCAAGCATTATCTGTGATAAATTTTTCTACAGATCCTATTGTAACTGTACCATGACCAGATTGTTCTATTACGCAATTTCCCTCACATAATCTGTCTTGAGGACAAATTCTACCACAAACCTCAGGCATGTTATTTGTGCTTTGAGCTAAATTATAAGCCTCCTCCAGTCTGCCCTCAGCTGTTAACTTAAGCCAATCGGGTATGTTATTACTTAAAGGACAATGTACTTGGCAAAATGGAACTCCACATTGAGAACATCGGCTAGACTGTTCTTGAGCTTTTCCATGAATAAATTCCTTATAGATCTCATTAAAATCATCCTTCCTATTATCGGTATCTCTTTTAGGTGGATTTTGCTGACCTATATTTACGAATTTGAGCATTTTTTCTGACATAATCGATCGCCCTTATACAATAAGCGATGGAGTATATAAATGAAAATTGGGACATAATAATTGACCTAAATTTTAAAAAAAGTAAGAAAATTAAGCATTAATTCATATTTTGCATAGCAAGTATGCATACATCTTATTGCTATAATTTTGAAATATCCTAAGAAAATAAGATGTTGTTTGATTATTACGAAATTTTAATTCTTTCTTTAATTCAAGGAATTTCAGAATTTATACCAATAAGTTCTTCTGCACATCTTTATATAATTTCAGAATTATTTGATTTTAAAAATCAATCACTAATGATTGATGTTGGAATGCATTTAGGGTCTCTTTTAGCAGTTCTATTCTATTTCAGACAAGACTTCTTAAATATTCTTAAAAATAAACAAATTTTAAATTTAATGGTCATTGGATCTATTCCTCTGATTATAGCTGGCTTTATAATTTATACGACAGGTTTAATAGATTTTATAAGAAACCTAAAACTGCTTGCTTGGTTATCGTTAATTTTTGCAATAGTACTTTATTTTGCTGATAAAATTAAAGTAACAAAAAAAATAGATACTGATTTGAATTTAAAAACAATCTTAATTATTGGACTGTTCCAAATTGCTTCTCTTTTTCCTGGGGTAAGTAGATCTGGAATAGTGATAACAGCAGGAAGATTTTTGAATTTTGATAGATATGATGCTACTAAAATATCTTTTTACTTATCTGTACCAGCAATAGCTGGTGCAAGTTTTTTAAGTTTAAAAGATGTATTTACAAACGAAGCAGCTTTTAATTCATTAATAATATTATCAATATTCTTATCTTTTATTTTTTCTTATATCACAATTAAATATTTTTTGATCTTCATAAAAAATTTTAATTTTAATTTATTTGTAATTTATAGAATTATTTTATCTTTATTTATTTTTTATATTATTTATAGCTAGCCTTTTTAATTTCTGGAAGTAACTGTGATAACAGAACTCCAATTAAAATAAAAACACATCCAAGAATGTTATTTATATTTAAAACTTGACTTAGAATTAGCCATGCAGCAATAGCAGCAAAAACACCTTCTAAAGAATATATTATAGCAGCAGGGGCAGGATTAATATTCTTTTGAGCATAAATTTGCAAAACAAATGCAAATCCACCTGATAAAACTCCCGCATAAAGGATTTCGTATTTTTCAGATAGTATTTTTTGAATGTTGATTTCCTCAACATAGAGACTAATTAACAACGAGAGAACAGATACAATAAAAGTTTGTACTAAACCAACAGTAATTGGGAGCTCAAAACTTTTTACGAGTTCACCTATAAAAATAATATGTAGAGCCCAAAAAAATGCACAAAAAATAACTAACATGTCTCCTTTTCTAACAGTGGCATCATAAAAATTAGTCAATAAATACCCACCAATTACACATAAAACTACTGAGGGATAAACACTCCAATGAACTTTTTTTTTAAATAAAAAAAGAACTATAAAGGGAACCATTGGAACGTAAAAAATTGTAAAAAATGCTGCATTAGCAATATCTGTGTATAATAGAGCAACTTGTTGCAAAGCAGTTCCTAAAAAGAGAAAAATACCAATTGAAAAAGATAAATATACAAATTTTTTTTTGTCTTTGTTAAACTCTGATGTGAAATTTTTTTTTTCTATCAATAAAAAAATAGGTAATAAAGCAAAGAAACCAACCATAAATCTTACGCCATTAAAAGTGTAGGGCCCTATGTTGTCCATACCTGTGTCTTGTGCAATAAAAGTCGTTCCCCAAATAAAACAACAAAGTAGTGCACTTGCTAGGGAAGTTTTTTTTGTCATTTAATTATAGTGATAATTTATAAGCGAAATTTTCCCCAAGGTTGTCTTTTAATTCGTTACAAAATCTTGCTGCATCCGCACCATTAACTACTCTGTGATCATAAGACAAAGATAGTGGAAGCATTAAATTTTTACCTCGTTCTGCTATTTTGCCAATACCTAATATTGCAACTTCAGGAGGGTTGATAATCGGTGTAAAAAAAGTCCCGCCAATACCTCCTAAACTTGTAATTGTCATAGAGCCTCCAAAAAATTCTTTTTTGGCAATTTTTAAATTTCTACATTTTTCACTTATATCCTTAAGTTCAATCGATAAATCTTCTATCTTTTTGCTATCTGCATTTCTTATTTTTGGTACCATTAGACCATGCTCTGTATCAACTGCTATTCCTATATGAAAATATTTTTTTAATATAAGTTCATAGCTTTCTTCATCCTTAATAGAACAATTAAAATGTGGAAACTTTTTTAAACTATTTACTAAAGCCTTAATAATAAAAGCTAAAGGGGTTATTTTTTTCTTTTCACCAGTAAAATTATCCTTCAGATTTTTTCTAAAACTTTCAAGTTCAGTAACGTCAGCTTCATCATGGTGAGTTACATGTGGAATTGTTCGCCAAGATTCAGATAAATTTGGTGCTGCCAATCTTTTTATACGTGGCATTTGTGTTACTTCTATTTCACCAAACTCACTATGATCAAACTCTAATTTCTTTTTTTCATCTTTTATTGATTTCTTTGGAGGGTTTTCTTGTTGTTTAATTTGATTTTTTATAAAATTTCGGACATCATCCTCTGTGATCCTGCCATTTCTTTCTGACCCTTTTAACTGAGAAATGTCTGCACCAAGTTGCCTTGCAAACTTTCTTACCTTTGGACTCGCATGTATAATTTGGTTCATTTTTATAACTTAGTCGGCATCGGTTTATTTTTATCAATATTGTATTTTTTAATCGCTTCCTCAGCGTATTTAGATGCAATTAATTGTTCTTTTGAAAGAACACTCAAGGCATAAGTAACAATATATTTTTTATCAACCTCGAAAAAGTTTCTAAGATTTTTTCTCGTATCGCTTCTTCCATACCCATCTGTACCAAGGGAATAAAAACTCTTGTTTGTATATGGTCTTATTTGATCAGATGAAATTCTCATATAGTCTGATGCAGCTAATATAGGTCCTTCAGAATTTTTTAAACATTTTTCTACATACGTTTCTTTAGGTTTCTCATTAGGATTAAGTAAATTATATCTCTCTATCTCTAAACCATCTTTTCGTAATTCGTTGTAACTTGTCACGCTCCACACATCAGAATCAATTTTATAATCTTTATTTAATATTTCTGAAGCCTCTAACATTTCTCTTAATATTGAACCTGATCCTAAAAGTGTGATTTTTGTTTTTTTATTATTATTTATAGATTTTATCTTATACATTCCTTTTAAAATTGAGTCTTCAATACCTTTTTCATTTGGTATTTCTGGATGTGGGTAATTTTCATTTAATGTTGTTACGTAGTAAAAAATATTTTCTTTATTTTCATGCATTCTCTTTAAACCATCTCTAAAAATTACAGCTAACTCGTATGCAAAAGTTGGGTCATATGAAACACAGTTTGGGATTGTAGATGCAATAATATGACTATGGCCATCTTGATGTTGTAAACCTTCACCTGCGAGCGTAGTTCTTCCTGATGTTGCTCCGATTAAAAATCCTCTTGCTTGACTATCTCCAGCAGCCCAAGCAAAATCTCCTACTCTTTGAAATCCAAACATTGAGTAAAACAGATAAATAGGGATCATTTCAATATCATGGTTTGAATATGCCGTGCCTGCTGCTATCCAAGAAGACATTGAGCCTGCTTCAGTAATTCCCTCTTCAAGTACTTGTCCTTTTTTGTCTTCTCTATAAGAAGATAATTGTTCTGAGTCTACTGGCTCATACTTTTGTCCTTCGTGAGCGTATATGCCAATTTTTTGAAAAAAACCTTCCATTCCGAAAGTTCTAGCTTCATCTGGAATGATAGGAACCAATCTTGGAGAAACATTCTTGTCTCTTAAAAGATTAGTAAGCATTCTAACAAGTGCCATAGTAGTAGACATTTCTTTTGAACCAGTTGATTTCTTAAAGGTCTCAAAAATATCTTTTGGTGGAGCCTTAATAGGTTTTGCAAAAGTAGATCTTTCAGGAATATTTCCACCAAGTTTAATTCTTCTATCTTTTAAATATTTTATCTCTTCTGAATTTTCATCAGGTTTATAATATTGAATATTTTTAACTTGTTCATCTGTTAGTGGAACATCAAACCTATCCCTATAATATAAAAGATCTTTCTCATCTAATTTTTTTTGTTGGTGAGTTGTATTTATACTTTCTCCTGATTTGCCCATTCCGTAACCTTTTATCGTTTTTGCTATAATAACAGTAGGTTTTCCAATATTGTTAACTGCTTGATGATAGGCTGCATAAACTTTATGTGGGTCATGTCCACCTCTGTTAAGTTTCCAAATATCTTGGTCTGTCATAGAAGACACCATATCTTTTAATTCTTTATATTTTCCGAAGAACTTCTCTCTCACATATGATCCACCTTTAGCTTTAAAAGCTTGGTATTCACCATCAACAGCTTCGTTCATTCTTTTTACTAGCAGACCTTTTTTGTCATTTGCTAATAATTGATCCCAATAAGAACCCCAAATTACCTTGAGCACATTCCAGCCAGCTCCTCTAAAAATACCCTCAAGTTCTTGGATAATTTTTCCGTTACCTCTTACTGGTCCATCCAACCTCTGAAGATTGCAATTAACAACAAAAATTAAATTATCTAATTTTTCTCTGGCGGCTAAGCCTATAGCTCCTAAAGATTCTGGTTCATCCATTTCTCCATCTCCTAAGAAAGCCCAAACCTTTCTACCTTCATCTTTAATGAGACCCCTATTAATCAGGTATTTCATAAATCTTGCCTGATAAATTGCAAGCATAGGACCTAATCCCATTGATACAGTTGGAAACTGCCAATACTCTGGCATCAACCATGGATGTGGATAAGATGACAGTCCACCCGGTTTAACTTCTTGTCTGAAATTATCTAATTGTTTTTCTGTTAATCTTCCTTCAAGATAAGATCTTGCATAAATTCCCGGTGCACTATGACCCTGAAAATATATTAAATCTCCACCAAATTTATTATTTTTTGCTCTCCAAAAATGGTTCATTCCTACATCGTATAAAGTTGCGGCTGAAGCAAAAGTTCCAATGTGTCCACCTAATTCTGGGTTTTTTTTATTAGCTCTTACAACCATGGCAGCTGCGTTCCATCTAATTAGAGATCTGATTTTTCGCTCTATATTTTGATCGCCAGGTAATTTTTTTTCTTCCTCAGGAGGTATTGTATTAATGTACGGAGTATTTCTAGACATTACTAGTCCAGAACCCTCTCTGTATGAATGCTCTATTAATTGTCTAATTATATATTGTGCCCGTTCTTTACCATCGCTATTAAGCACTGCAGATAACGACTCAAGCCATTCTTTGGTCTCACTAGGATCTATATCATTTGTATCTGAGACAATCTCAATTTTTGAATTTTCTAGTTTGGAAGTTTTTTTATTCTCAGAAACTTCTTGTCTGATAATTTTTGGTTCCTCAATTTTTTGTATTTTTTCTGCATCACTTATAATTTTTTCTGTATCTTTTGGTATTTCTGTATCTTTTTTAACTTCCTTAACTTCCTCGATTTTTTCACTTCCACCCTCTACAGAAATTGAAACTAATTTATCACCTTTTGAAACTTTATCTCCTATCTTGACTGATATGCTTTCTATAATCCCTTCCTCTGTTGATGGTACTTCAACACTAGATTTATCACTTTCTAATGTTACTATTGGATCATTAATAGAAATTTTTTGGCCTTGTTTTACTAACAACTCTATAATTTCAACATTTTCAAAATCACCAATATCAGGTACTAAAAGATCTTTTTTCATTATTTGAAGCTATATTTATAACATATTTATATCTTTTTTTTGACATCCTTAAATATGAAAGTATTAAAATGATTAATTTATTAAAAAAATTATTATTAAAAAGAGATAATAGCAAAAAATTTGATGCAAGAGTATGGATACAATTGGCGCTATTAAATAAGAACTTAAAATCTTTAAAATATTAATCGCGAGCAATACACATAGAAATACCCATACCACCACCTATACAAAGAGTAACTAAACCTTTTTTATTATCTCTTTTGATCATTTCATGAATTAATGTGACTATCAATCTTGCACCTGATGCTCCGATTGGATGACCTATAGCAATTGCTCCTCCATTAACATTTAACTTTTCTTTAGGAATTTTAAGCTCTTTAACAACTGCAATTGTTTGTGCAGCAAAAGCTTCATTACACTCTATTAAATCTAAATCATTTATACTCCAACCAGCAATTTCAAGAGCTTTTGTAGAGGACGGAATAGGTCCCAAACCCATTAAAGTTGGATCAACTCCAGAAGTGGCCCAAGAAACAATTTTTGCTTGGATATCTAAATTTTTTTTCTCTGCTAAATCTCTTGTGGTAAGTAATACACCGGCTGCACCATCGTTTATACCAGATGAGTTACCAGCAGTAACAGTACCTTCTTTTTTAAAAGCAGGTTTTAACTTTTTTAGATTTTCAATATTTAAATTAAACCTTGGGTGTTCGTCTTGATTATTATCAATTATTTCATTTAAAAATTTTTTGCTTTTGATTGAACTTTCTGTTTTAGATTGTGAGTCTAGTGCAAAATAATCTTGTTCATCTCTTGAAATATTAAATTTCTCTGCAACATTTTCTGCAGTTACACCCATATGGTAATTGTTAAAAGCATCAATTAAACCATTTGTTAACATTTCTTTCTCATCTGAATTTGACATACTTTCTTGCCCACCAGCGATAACAAATTTTGATGAGCCCATAGCAATTGACTGGTATCCTAAAACAATAGCTCTTAGTCCTGATCCACAAACTTGATTAATATTAAAAGCAGTTTTCTCTTTAGGGATTCCAGATTTTATTAAGGCTTGTCTTGCAGGATTTTGTCCGCCTAAACTTGGTAAAACTTGGCCAAGTATGACTTCATCTATCTCTAGCGGATCTAAGTTGGTTTTTTTTAAAATACCTTTTATAACAATTGAGCCTAATTCATGGGCTTGAAGTTTCTTATGAATGCCACCGAATTTGCCTACTGATGTTCTCAAGGCAGATGTTAAAACTATATCTTTAGAATTTTTTGACATTACGATAGAATAAACTTAAATTTAAAAATTACATTAAAATATAGATGATTTATGTTAATTTATTAGCGCCTGTAGCTCAATTGGATAGAGCGCTTGGCTACGGACCAGGAGGTTCTGGGTTCGACTCCTAGCAGGCGCACCAATTATATGAAAATTTCCTTACAGAAAAGTGTTATAATTTTTTTTGCAATTGTATTTTTATTTTTGTTGTTACTAACTGTAATTCTTTAATTATATATGAAACAAGATTTTGAACAAATTAGTAGAGTATCTGGATTTATGCACCACAATGGTGGTCTTTATTTTAGAGAAATTTCTGAAAATGAATATGAATTTAAAGCTACAATTAAGGAGTTTCATTTAAATAAACGAGAAATTACCCATGGTGGTTTTATTTGCTCATTAATAGACGCTGGAGCAGGAACTGCTGTGCATAGAGCAACTAATCAAAAATCTTGTGTGACAGTATCGCTTGATATCAAATTTATAGCACCGTCAAGGAAAGATGATGAGTTGATAGGAAATGTACAAATACTTAAAAAAACTAAAAGTATGGTATTCGTTAATTGTACCCTAAAAAAAAAAGATCAATTAATTGCCTCTGCAACAGGAGTTTGGAAAGTGATTAGGAAAATATGATTGGAATTTTAGGTGGTATGGGAACCCAAGCAGGATTGGATTTTTGTAATAAAATTGCAGTGTTAAATAGAGGCAAAAAAGACCAACAATATCCTAAATTTATATTATTTAATAAATCTGATACTCCAAAAAGACCAGAGAATTTAAAAAGATATTTTAATGTTCTTGACGAGCTTGTTAAAGGTTGTCGATTACTTCAGAAAAATAAATGTAAATTTATTGTAATGCCATGTAACACAGCACATTACTGGTATAATGATTTACAAAGAAAAATAAAAATTCCAATAATTAGTATGCCTAAAGAAGTTTTTCTTCATACTAAAAAAACATGTAAAAAAAATTGTAAAATTGGATTATTGGCAACTGAAGCCACTATAAATACAAAAATTTATCATAACTATTTATCCAGAAATTTTGAATTAGCAACACCTACTAAAAATTTACAAAAAAAATGTGTCAACAAAGCTATTCAGTTAGTTAAATCCGGTAAGGTTAAAGAAGCTGAAAAAATCATTGGTCCTGCTGTAAGATATTTAATTAAAATTAAGTGTAAAAAAATTATTCTCGGATGTACTGAGATACCAATAGCTATTTTTGCTTTTAAGTCTTTCAAAAAAGCTAAGAAATCAAAAATATTCATAGACCCTAATTTATTATTAGCAGATGTATGTATGAGAAAATATAAAGGTATTTAAATTATGATTGAATATAAAAAATATGAAAATGAGAACTTTTTTTTCTTCGATTCGGTCATGTTTTAGACCATTTTTGTTCTCACTGGGTAACAACATATAGTAGGTAAAAATTTTGACACACAAACAATAGAAATGAAAAAAAATAAAATCACAGCAGTTCTAGGTCCGACAAATACTGGAAAAACTTTTTTAGCAATTGAAACGATGCTTTCATTTGATACTGGAATGATGGGTTTTCCATTAAGATTATTAGCCAGAGAAGTTTATGACAAAGTAATTAAAAAAGTTGACCCAAATAAAGTCGCTCTGATCACAGGAGAGGAAAAAATAATACCCGCTAATGCTAAGTATTATTTTTGCACCGTAGAATCTATGCCAATTGATAAGATTTTGGAGTTTGTTGGAATAGATGAAATACAAATGTGTAGTGATCACGAGAGAGGCCATATATTTACAGATAGATTACTAAATTTGAGAGGAGAAAAGCTAACGATGTTTATGGGCTCAAACTCCATGCGAAATATAATTGAAAAATTAGAGGAGGATATTGAATATATAGATAGAAAAAGACTTTCTAAATTAACTTATTCAGGCCATAAAAAAATATCTAGAATTGAAAGAAAAAGTGCAATAATCGCTTTTTCTGCTGAGGAGGTTTACGCAATCGCAGAACTAATAAGAAGACAAAAGGGTGGTGCCGCAATAGTAATGGGATCTTTAAGCCCTAAAACTCGAAACTCACAAGTAAGTTTATACCAGTCAGGTGATGTTGATTATTTAGTTGCGACTGATGCAATCGGAATGGGTATTAACATGGATTTAAACAATGTTTATTTTTCTAATTTAAAAAAATTTGATGGTAAAAAACTTAGAAGATTGAAACTTTCAGAAATATCCCAAATAGCTGGTAGAGCCGGCAGATATTTAAATGATGGATCATTTGGAATAACTGGAGACTGTGGAGAAATAAGTGCAGAAGAAATAGAATTATTAGAGAACCATAAAATAGATGAAATACACACAATTTTTTGGAGAAATCCAAATTTAAATTTTAAAAATGGTGACAAATTAATTAAATCTTTAGAGGAAAGACCTAATAAAAGTTGGTTAAGAAAAGTTTCTGAGTGTGAGGATGAAAAAGTATTAAAATATATTCTTAAAGATACAGAGAAACTTCAAATATTTAACAATGAAAATGAGCTAAAATTACTTTGGGAATGTTGTCAAATACCTGACTTTGTAAAAAAAACTTATGGAAATCATTTAGAGGTTGTTGGTAAAGTTTTCAACTTTTTAAGAGAATCCCCAGGAAGGATAACAAGTAAATATATGAAGCAACAGTTGTCTATATTAAATAAACTAGATGGTAATGTAGACTCTGTTTCAAACAGAATTGCAAATGTAAGAACATGGTCATATGTAGCTAATAAAAATGGATGGGTAGAAAACCAAGATTATTGGGTAGAAAGAACTAAATTTCTTGAAGATAGATTATCCGATAGATTGCACGAGGAACTTACTAAAAGCTTTATTGATAAAAGAGCAAGCGTATTAGCTAAAGGTTTAAAACAAGACATTATTTTTGAGACTAAAATAGTCGATAATGAAAAGGTAATGATTAATAACCAATTTATCGGAAATTTGAAAGGGCTAAAACTTGAACTAGATTTTAAAATTGGAGATTTAGACTCTGACATAAAGTCTTTGAAAAAAGCATCAAGACAAAATGTTGGTCCAGAGATAGTGGAAAGAATTAATCAAATAATTAAAACAAAAAATATTGAATTAAATAAAGATTTCAAAATTTATTGGAATAATTTTCCAATAGCATATTTAGTAAAAGGAAATGATTACTTAAAACCTGAAATAAATGTAATTGTTGATGATGTTGTAGAAACTGAACATAGAAATGTTCTACAAAATTTTTTAAAGACCTGGTTAAACGATAAGATAAATACTGAATTAGGCAGTCTTATAAAATTAAAAGATATAAAATCATCTAATTCTTCAACGAGGGCATTATCTTACATGTTATATGAGAATAATGGAGTTTTAAAAAGAGATAATATTGAAAAATTATTAAGAAATATTGATCAGAAAGAGAGAAAAATTCTCAGAGATCAAGGAGTAAAGTTTGGAAGATATCACATATTTTTGTACAAGCTATTTAAGCCAAATGTAGTTTCATTAAGATTAATTCTTTGGAAAAACTATAATGAAAAATATTACGATCTAGAGCCACCAACTTTTGGTTTAAATTTTTTAAATGATAAAAAATTTAATGATAAAAATTTTATGCTACTTTGCGGTTTTGAAAAGTTCGATGATTATTTTGTCCGAATAGATATTCTAGAGAGATTATTTCTAGAAATAATAAGCTCAAATTCCATTAAAGATAATAAAATTGAGCTGGTTCCAAAAATGTTAAATCTTTTAGGCTGTAATAAAGAAAATTTTTTAAAATTGTTAAAGAAAATGAACTACAATGTCTCACTTGAAAATGATAAATACTTTTTTAAATATAGCCCTATTAGAAAAGTTAACAAAAAAAATAGAGGTAAATTTGAAAGTGATAACCCTTTTGCAGTTTTAAAAGAGTTAAATATAAAATAATGCTTAAATTTTTTAACAAAGAGGAACAATCAAATAGCGATAATGATTTAATTAATGTGGCTTGTTTAATGATACATGCAGCTAAAATTGATGAAAATTATACTGATAAAGAAAAAACAATTATTAAAAACACTATAAAAAAACTTGAAAATAATAATGAAGATATAGATAAATTGATATTAGAAGCAGAAAAAAAAGAATCTGACTCAAATCATATTCAAGATTTTACAAAAAATATAAAAGCTATGGATAAAGAAAATAAGATAGAAATTATCAAAAATATTTGGAGTATTATTTTATCTGATGGAAACTCAGATATATATGAAGAAAACCTTATGAGACGTTTAGCAGGATTGCTTTACATAGATTCTAAAACTATGGGTGATATAAAATTAGATATCCAGAATAAACAAAAACAATGACATATATTGTTAACGATAAATGCATAAAGTGTAAATTAATGGACTGTGTTGAAGTTTGTCCGGTTGACTGTTTTTATGAAGGAAAAAATATGCTTGTAATTAAACCTGATGAGTGTATAGATTGTGGCGTTTGCGAACCAGAATGTCCAGTAGATGCTATAAAGCCCGATACAGAAAAAGGATCAGAGAAATGGTTAGAAATAAATCAGAAATATTCGGAAATTTGGCCAAATATATCTCAAAAAAAAGAGCCGCCAGTAGATAACGAGAAATATAAAGATGAAGAAAATAAATTTGAAAAGTATTTTAAAGAAAACCTTTAAAAAAAAAACTAAGTCTAAAAATCCAAAAAAAAAAGTTAAAGTTAAAATAAAAAAAGACATTTTAAAGAAAAAAGTTGGGAGGCCAAAGATAATTAAAAAAAAAGATGATCTTGTCAAAAATAGTAAAAAAAAGGAAATTAAAAAGAATAATATCAAAAATGAAAATTTAAAACTTACCAAAACTTTAGACCAAAAACCCGAAATTATTAAAATTAAAAAACAAGGAACTGAAAAAAGAGAATATAAAGTAAAAGATTATGTTGTTTACCCTAAGCATGGAGTTGGCCAAATTCTTTCTGTAAGTGCAAAAAAGATTGGAGGGATAGATGTTCAATGTTATGATATAAAATTTGAAAAAGATAAAGCGATTGGATTGTTGCCTATAAACAAGCAATCTCATCTCAGACCATTGTCAACAATTAATCAAGTTAATAAATCAATATCTATTCTAAAAGGTAAACCTAAAATAAAAAGATCTATGTGGAGTAGAAGAGCTCAAGAATATGAGCAGAAAATTACATCTGGCAAAATATATGAACTTGCAGAAGTTGTGAGAGATTTAAACAAAGGTGATGATATAATGATAGATCAATCATATAGCGAAAGACAATTATTTGAAAAAGCTTATGAGAGAATTATTTCCGAATTTCAAATAGTATTAAACCTTTCTTTAGAAAATACTCAAAAAAAACTAGACAAGGCCTTAAAAAGAAATTTAGAGAAAAGCGAGCAGGCAAATGAAAAGGTTAAAAAAACTGAAATTCAAAAACAACCTGATCAAGAAATTAGTGAAGATGATAATACGGGTTTAGTTGCAGAAAATGAGCAAGAGGAATAAAAAAAACGCTTCTCACACAATCGTTATGAGAAGCGTTTTTAAAAAAGAAATATTATCTTCTTCTTCTTCTTTTTTTAGCTTTTTTCTTAGCTTTTTTCTTAGCTTTTTTTCTTCTTTTAGCCATCTTTAGCTCCCTGTTTGTACGAATCATTTTGATTCGTTGTTTATATAATTTTTAAATTTTTTCTTATGTTATGTCAATTATATAATTTTTTAGAAGTTAAGTTGTAAAATTAAAATTTTAAATTTATAAATTTTATTTTTAACAAATGTAAAAACATTAATGTTTATGCGCTTAATATAACGATGTTTAGTAATTATTTTTTGTAAAGATCTTCAAAATTATTTTTATAAATATTAATAATTTTATATCTTTTTAACTTTAAAGTTGGTGTCATCATTCCATTTTCAATAGAAAATTTTTCTTTTATAACAAAAAACTTTTTAATTTTTTCTATTTTAGTCAAATTTTTATTTATTTTTTCTATCTCATCACTCAAGTTTTTTTCATTAATGTCAATTTCTGAATTTAAAACTAATAAAGCTACAAGATATGGTTTGTTGTCGCCATATACTAAACTTTGATCTATATAATTTGAATTATTTAGTGCTGTCTCTACCTTTACAGGTGAAATATTGTCACCACCTGGGGTAATTAATATATCTTTTTTTCTATCTGTAATTTTTAAAAAACCATTTACAAATTTACCTATATCTCCTGTATGAAGCCATCCATCAACTAATACTTTATCTGTCTCAGCCTTTTTATTCCAATAACCTAACATTACATTTTCTCCCTTCACCAATATTTCCCCATCCTCAGCTATTTTCACATTATTGCACCTAAAAGGAATTCCTACAGTATCAATCCTTATATCTTCTATTGGGTTACAACTAACAACAGGTGATGTTTCAGTTAAGCCGTACCCTTGTAATGTTGGTAATCCTATTGAATTGAGAAAAATACCAATTTCAGGGTCAAGAGCACCACCACCAGATACGAATGTCTTAAGACTACCTCCAAATTGTTTTTTAATCTTAGATCTGACTGTAATTTCACAAATCTTATTTACTATTTTATCTTTAATGCTCATTTTTTCTCTATTAAATTTTTTAGACCCTAAATTAACAGTATTTTCTACAAGGAATTTTTTTAAACCTTTCGCTTTACTAAAAGTAGAGCTTATCTTTTGGTATAGGTTTTGATAAAATCTTGGAACAGCTGTCATTATGTCAGGTGAGCAATCACTAATATTTTTGAGTAATTTGTCTATACTCTCTGCGTAAAATACTTTTGCACCTACAGCAATTTGTATGAATTGTACCGTGTGTTCATAGGAATGTGATAATGGCAACCAGGTCAAAAATTTCATATCTTTCGATATGATTGATTTTAGTAACTCATAACCACCTTCGCAATTACTCAAAATTCCTCCGTGGCTCAAAATTACACCTTTTGGATTTCCTTGTGTTCCAGATGTATAGATAATACAAGCAGGGTCTGAACGCTTTAAACTAATTTCGCTATCAAAATTTTCAAAACCGTCTTTTTTATTTACAATATCTTCAATGCATAAATAATTTTGAAATTTCAAATTTTCTAATCTGTCAAATGAAATAATTTTTTTGATTTTTTTGTAGTCTAATATGTCTTTAATTTTATTAAACTGAGTATTATTTGAAACTATTAATACTGATGGTTCACAATCTTTAATAATGTATTCATAATCTTTAGTAGTATAAGTGGTGTAAGAAGGTACACTAATTCCTCCAGCTAACATAATTGCCAAATCAGATATCAACCATTCGGGTCTATTTTCTGAAATTAAGATACATCTATCACCTAATTTAATATCTTTAGATATTTGATTGGATAAGTGATTAACTAATAAGTATGTTTTCTCCCAACTTAATTTATGTTTTGGAGTACCCAAGTTAATTAGGAAAATATTATTTTTGTCTTGTTTTTTGTATTGGTCAAAAAAAAGTTCTAGAAGGTTATTATAATTATCTAATTTCATTTTACTTTGGTGGGCGAAGAGAGACTCGAACTCTCACAACATTGCTGCTATTGGATTTTGAGTCCAACGCGTCTACCAGTTCCGCCATTCGCCCTTTTTAATTAATTTAATATAAAATTTATAGTATAAAGAGTGTTTTTAGAACATAAAATTATGATTAAAAATATTTATAATAAATCTATTAAAATTGCTGGTCACAAAAACTCTAAAAAATTTTTAGGGTTTATATCATTTATTGAAAGCTTTATTTTTCCTATACCACCTGATGTATTTATAATACCTATGACAATTGCAAAGAAAAATGAGTGGAAAAAAATAGCATTTATAGCAACAACAGGTTCTGTATTAGGTGCATGTTTAGGATATCTTATAGGATACATTTTTTTTAACGAGATCGGCGTAAAGATATTTGAGCTATATGGAGTTGATAACACTAATTTTTTAAAAGATAAGGTTTCCTCTGACGGTGGAACTATTGCGTGGGTTACATTACTTGCGATTGCGGGTTTTACACCTGTACCCTTTAAATTACTAACAATCACGAGTGGGTTTGTGCATTTTAACTTCATTTATTTTGTTATAATCTCTCTTCTAACTAGAGGATCTAGATTTTTTATAATCGCCTTTCTATTGGGTAATTTTGGTGCAGCAATGAAAAAGATTATTGAAAAAAAACTGGTTCCAGTCTCTATATTAGTATCGATAATTATTATAGTTTTAGCATTTTTTGTATATAAATTTCTTATTAATTTTTAAAATAAATGTCAGATCAAAACATAAAAAAATTTTATATAATAATTTTTACTCTTAGTTTTTTTTCTTTAGCTGCAGCTTTATATATAGAGTACATACTTGGCTTTAAACCATGTATACTATGCGTATACCAGAGAATACCTTATGCTATAGCAATATTAATAAGTTTGACTGCTTTTTTCATTGGTAATAGAAATATATTATTAATAATTTTAGGATTAACTTTTTTGGCAGGTATTTTGTTGTCAGGTTATCATGTAAGTATTGAAAAAGGATTTATTGAACCAATGTTTTCATGCACAGGTGAAAATATTAAAGCCCTCGAGAAAGAGGAAATACTTAAATCTCTAAATAATATTCAGCCTGATTGTAAAGATGTAGATTTTTCAATATTTGGGGTTTCACTTGCGACCTTAAATTTTATAATTTCGTTTGTTTTAACCATAGTCATTGTCTATATATTCAAGTATGCAAAAAAGTAATAAAAGAAAAATTGAAGAATTTATTAGAGTAGATCATGCAGGTGAAAGAGGTGCCATCAAAATATATGAGGGTCAGCTTTTAGCGTTAAATACTATAGTCAAAAATGAAGAACTAAAGAAGACTATTGAGCATATGAAAGAGCATGAAGTAGAGCATTGTGAGTTTTTTGAAAAAGAAATAAAAAAAAGAGGAATTGAACCAACAAAATTTTTACCTTTATGGGATCTTTTGGGTTTAGGTTTAGGTTTTGGTAGCACATTACTAGGAAAAAAAGCAGCAATGCTTTGTACTGCATCTGTCGAGGAAGTAATAGATGAACATTATTTAAACCAAATAAAAGAAATTAAAAATGATGAAAAATCACTTAGAAAAAAGATAGAAAAATTTAGACAAGACGAAATAGATCATAAAGATATTGCTTACGATGAAGGAGCAACTAAAGAGGGTTTATATTCAATTTTTGATAAAGTAATAAAAACTGGTTCTAAAATTGCAATTAATATTTCTGAAAAAATCTAGTTAAGGTTCTAATTCAACATCCCAATACAAATAATCCATCCAACTTTTATGTAAAAAATTTGGCGGAAAATTTCTACCATTTTTATGAAGATCTTCGGTAGTAGGTTGAAAAGGCCTTTGGTTTAATTTCATTCCTGATTTTTCTAACAACCGGCCTCCTTTTTTAACGTTACAAGCCGAGCAAGCTGTCACAACATTATCCCAATCAGTTTTTCCTCCTTTTGATCTTGGTAACAAATGATCAAAAGTTAATTCGTGTTTACTTCCGCAATACTGACAAGAGAATTTATCTCTTAAGAAAACATTAAATCTTGTAAAATTTGGATTAGAAAGTGGTTTGATGTAGCTTTTAAGTGCAATAACACTTGGTAGTTTCATGCTAAATGAAGGACTTCTGATTACTCTATCATAATAAGAAACTATTGATACTCTATCTAAAAACACTGATTTAATCGAATCTTGCCAACTCCATAAAGACAATGGATAATAACTTAAAGGCCTATAGTCTGCATTTAAAACAAGTGCAGGGCATTTTTCTAATGAAACATTGTGATCTTGAAAATTCATAAATTAAATTAACCTAAAAAAAAAATTAATTCAATGCTTCAAATTGTTTAATTTAATTTAAATCAAATATTTTTTTAATAAATTTTAATCCTATACTTGATGCCTCAATAGGTATATGATGACCACAGTTTTTAATTATTTCTAATTGGACTGGAATTTTGTTTCTTTCCAAGAAATCTTTGGCTTCTAAAGATTTTACACAAGGAACAATGTCATCATTTTCACCGTGTACTAAAAACGTTTCAGGTTTATGGATTATTCTTTTAGATAAATCTTTTTTACTGATTATTTTTCCGGAAAAACCCAAAATTCCAGAGTATTTTTCATCTGATGAAAGTCCAACATTAATTGACATCATGCATCCTTGACTAAATCCAGATAAACATATCTTAGAATTTGGTAATGAAAATTTCTCTTTAACCTCATTTAAGAATTTTTTTAATATTATCTCATTTTTTTTGCTCTCATTCAAAATGAATTCATCATTGTCTTTGCTTAGATCAAACCATTGGTAACCTGATGGACTAATCAAACATTTTTCTGGAGCATTAGGGCAGACAAATAGTGTATTAGGCAAGAATCTTTTCCAGTTTAATGTAACTTGTGCAATATCATTTCCGTCACCACCGTAACCATGTAATAATACAATTATATTTTTTATTTCTTTGTCAGACTCTGGTTTTATTAGTTTTGTATCAAGGCAAAATGTCATAAATAAATTATTTTATTTTTTTTTTACTATTTATGTAATAAATACTTTTAATGGTTTCCGAAATATTAATAAAGGTAATAGCAATAGTTCTTATATTGGCTGTTGCTATCGTTTTGGTTCTAGGTATTGGCACTCTTTTCAAAGGTGGTTCTACAAGTAAAAAATATTCAAATAAACTTATGCAGCTAAGAGTTCTTTTACAGTTTATTGCCATCATAGTTTTAGTTTGTCTTGCTTATTTTTTTAAAGATTAATCAAACTTCTGAAGCCACATTTTAAAGTTTTTATCTTGGAAATCTATGGATCCTACAACTCTAGCAATTTCACCACCATCTTTGTTAATTATCAATGTTGTTGGTAGACCTCTTAGTAAAAACTTTTTAGCTAATCTAACGTCTGTATCGTAAAAAATATCTAAATTTTCAATATTAGTTTTAATATAAAATTCTTTTATTTTATTAATTTTTTCTTGACCGATATTTATTGGTAGAATTTCTAAATTCTTAAAATTTTTATCTAGAGAAAGTTTATCAAGTGATGGCATTTCCTCTTTACAAGGTTCGCACCAAGTCGCCCAAAAATTCATTAACACTAACTTTCCGTCATAATTAATTAAATTTATATCCTTTTCTAATGTATTCTTAAAAGTTACATCCTTATATTCTTTTGGTTTTTCATAAATAATCAAATTTTTTGGTAAATTTAAATCTTTTGAATAGCTACTAAATGTAGAAAAAATAATTATAACTGTTATAAAAAATTTAATTAAATTAGGCATACTAAATATTACAAATAATTATCATGGGAAAAAATAAAAACAACTATGCAGTTTGGAGCACTCGTATTAAGAAACAAACTTCTAATAATTTTAAAAAAGTAGGATCCTCAATAAACATCGATAAACGATTGTACAAAGAGGATATCAGAGGTTCTATGGTTCATACAGATATGCTTTATAAACAAAAAATTATTTCTCTTAAAGTTAAAGAAAAAATTTTATGGGGTTTAAACAGAATTAAAAATGAGATTGATAAGAAAAAATTTAAATTCGATATTTCTAAAGAGGACATTCATATGAATATTGAAAGTAGATTATTTGAATTAATAGGTGATGATGCTGGTTTTTTGCACACAGCAAGATCAAGAAACGACCAAGTTTTAACAGATCTTAAGATTTGGATGAAGAGCTCTGTAAGTGAAATTGACAAGTTATTAACTAAAGTAATTAAAAGCTTATTAAATAATGCAGATAAAAATTTAAAAACAGTCTTACCAGGATTTACACATCTAAAAAATGCTCAACCTATTTCTCTAGCACATTATTTTATGTCATGTGTTGAAATGTTTAATAGAGATAAAAAAAGATTTAAAAATAGTTTGGAAAGTTTAAATGAAAACCCTTTGGGGGTTTGTGCGATTTCTGGTACATCTTTTAAAATCGATAGGTGGTATACAACAAAAAGACTGAAATTTAGTAAACCAACTAATAACTCAATAGATACAGTATCAGATAGAGATTTTGTTTTAGACTTTTTATATAATGTCTCAATATGCTCAATGCATATTTCAAGAATTTCAGAAGAATTGATTATTTGGAACTCTGACCAATTCAATTTTATTAAATTAAAAGACAACTTGGTAACTGGTTCATCTATTATGCCACAAAAAAAAAACCCAGATACACTGGAGTATCTAAGAGGAAAGGCGGGTGTAAATTATGGTTCTTTAATTTCTATGCTTACTATTGTTAAAGGATTACCTTTGTCCTATTTTAAAGATCTCCAAGACGATAAAGAGTTAGTATTTAATTCATTTGATACTTTAAAAAATAGTTTATTAATATTTGATGAAGTTTTAAAAGGTTTAATAATTAATAAGAATGTAATGCTTCAAGCAGCTAATAGAGGCTATACCACAGCAACTGACTTAGCTGATAATATGGTTAAAAATTTAAAGATTACTTTTAGAGAGTCTTATAAAATAACTTCAAAAATAGTTAATTTAGCAGAAAAATTAAATTTATCGCTTGAGGAATTAAAATTAGATCAAGTTAGAAACATTGATAAAAGACTAAATAACCAAATATTAGAGGAAGCAAGCATAAAAAATTCGGTTAACTCAAAGAAATCATATGGAGGAACATCTTTTGAAAACATAAAGAAAATGATAAATAAACTTAAAAAGGAAATTAAATGAAAAATTTGTTATTAGTTATAATTGTATTTCTATCTTTAGTCTCATGTGGAAAAAAAAGTGATCCTGAATATAAAGGTAATAGTATGATACAAAGTCAGAAAATTACTATTTAATGAATTATAAAAACAATAATTTTTACATTGAAAAAATTAAAGCAGATAATTTAATTAAAAAATACGGGTCTCCAATTTATTGTTATTCTAATAAAAGACTAGTTGATAATATAATTAATTTTAAAAATTCATTTAAATCCTTCAATCCTTTAATTTGTTTCTCCGTTAAATCAAATTATAATTCAACAATTTTAAGAATAATTAAGCAACATGGTCTTGGAGCAGATGTTGTATCTGACGGTGAATTAAAAAAAGTATTATCTTTAGGTTTTAAGCCTAATAGGATCGTATATTCAGGTGTAGGAAAAAAATTTGAAGAATTAAAATTTGCAATTAGCAAAAATATACTTTTAATAAACGTTGAATCTGAAAGTGAACTAAAAAATATAGAAAAATTAGCTAAAAAATTTAGAAAAAAAGTAAGCGTAGGTTTAAGATTGAACCCTAATATTGATGCAAAAACTAATACAAAGATATCAACAGGTAGAATACAAGACAAATTCGGTTTGAACGGCAATGATATTATCAAAATTTTGAACAAATTTAAAAACTCCAGGAATATCAAAATTAAATGTTTGAGTGTTCACATTGGCAGCCAGATAACACAAAACAAACCCTACAATAATGTACTTGTTGCTATAAATAAAATTTTATCAAAATCTAAATATAAATTTGAATATATTGATCTTGGTGGAGGTATGGGCATTAAGTATATTAAAGATAACAAAAAACTAGATTATTCAAAACTTTCAAAAAATATCCATAAATTTTCAAAAAAAAATAATTGTAAAATTATTTTTGAGCCAGGTCGTTCTATTGTTGGAAATACAGCTGTTTTACTTACAAAAGTAATTTATATAAAAAACAGTTCAAATAAAAAATTTATTATTATAGATGCTGGTATGAACGACTTGATACGTCCTGCTTTATACAGCGCTACTCATGATATAATACCACTAACTAAAAAATCATCTAGAAATTTTAGCTCTCATGATTTTGTTGGGCCAATATGTGAAACATCTGATCGTTTCCTTAGAACAAAAAATTATCAAAAAATTAACGAGGGAGACAATTTAGCTATTAAAGACGTTGGTGCATATGGAATAGTTTTATCCTCAAATTATAATTTGAGACCTCGCCCAGTTGAATTAATTATAAAAAATTCAAAGATTAAAAAGATAAGTAAAAAACAAAGATTAAATGACATAATTTAATTAAATGATAAGAAATATTATTTTTTTATTAGTTTTCTATTTTGGTTTAATATTTCTATTAATTTTATTCATTCCAAGTTTAATACTTCCTCAACATATAATTACAATGGGTGGTAGATTCTTAGGTTATTGGACTGGTTTTTGTCTTAAGTATATAATGCTTACTAAAATCGAGATTAAAGGAATTGATAATATTTCAAGCAATCAAAAATATTTTGTAGCATCATCTCATCAGTCAGTTTTTGAGACTTTTTTTTTACAAACAATATTTGATAACCCGGTCTTTATACTAAAAAAAGAACTTACTAAAATCCCTTTATTTGGATGGTATTTAAAAAAAATGGGTTGTATATCGATTGATAGAAACAAAATTTCTAAAGAAAATCTCAATTTTTCTGACGAAGTAGGTAAGGTGATTAAGAATACAAATAAAATCCTCATAATTTTTCCACAAGGTACTAGAAAAAGTTTTGATGATAGGTCCAAATTTAAAAAAGGTTTTTCTAGAATATACAATGATCTTAATATTGCGTGTTTGCCGGTCGCTATTAACTCTGGAAAGGTATGGCCTAAGCGTGGAAAGCTAATTCCCAATCAAAGAATTACAGTTTCAATTTTAAATATGTTACCCCCGGGAATTGAACAAAATGAACTAGCAAATCAAGTTGAGCAAATTATTTACAATGAGCTCGATAAAAATTCTTGAGAGATTTAGCCTTTCATTGGCATGATTACATATATACTATCGAAGTCACTTGGGTCTTTGATTAGCGCAGGTGAGGATATGTCATTGAAATAAATTTCAATATTTTCACCTTCAAGCTGACTAGCAACATCAACTAAATATTTTGAATTAAAACTAATATCTAAATCATGATCAAATTTTACAGACAAAGTTTCCTTTCCATCTCCGCTGTTCGCGTTATTAACAGACAAGTCTAATTTGTTTTTTGATAAACTAAATCTAACACCATCTTTTTTATCTGTTGAGACCGAGGCAACTCTGTCTACGCTATGGTGAAATAATTCCAAATCTGCCTCTAATTTTTTTTTATTATTTTTTGGTATAACTTGAATATAATTCGGGAATTTTCCATCTATAACTTTAGAAGTTAATGTGCTGTTATTTAAATAAAATTTAATCTTAGATTTTGAATTGAGTAACTTAATATTTCCATTAAAGTTTTCTAATATAGAGCAAAGTTGATAAATAGTTTTTTTTGGCAAAATTATAGGTTCAAACTTTATTTGTTCCTCCAATCTCATTTTAGAAATAGACATTCTGTGAGAGTCTGTGGAAACAGCAGTAAGATAATTTTTGTCTTCACTTTGAGTAAAATGTAAAAAAATTCCACTTAAGTAATGCCTTGTCTCATCGCTGGATATAGAAAATTTGCATTTGTTTAGAAGTTTCAAAAAGCTTTGTGAGTTAATAGTTATAGACTCTCCATCTTGATCATCTTCAGATAATGGAAATTCTTTTGAGTCTATACAATTTAGCTTAAATACGGATTTTTCAGATTCTAATTGAAGCTTACTATCAGAGATTGCCTCAATATTTATTTTTTTTCCTGCTGAAAACTTTCTAACTATGTCATGCATTATAGATGAATTAGTTGTGGTTTCTCCCTCTTCATTAATTTCTACATTTGAAATATTATGAACAAAAATCATATCTAAATCTGTTGCTGTGATTCTTAAGATTTTATTTTTTGCTTCTATTAAAACATTTGACAAAATCGGCAGAGTGCTTCGTCTTTCAATTACATTTTGACAGAAACCTAAAGATTCTTGTAAATCTTTTTGATTGATACTAAATTTCATTCTCGTTCTTATATAGTATTTGATTTTTTAGGTGATTTAATCCGTTAGATATTTCAGTATTTTCTACTTTTAGCCTCTCTATTGTTTTAACAGAATGAATTACCGTTGTGTGATCTCTATTAGAAAATTCTCTTCCAATCTCTGGCAGAGACTTTGTTGTTAGAATTTTAGATAAATAAATTGCAACTTGTCTTGGTCTTACCAAATATCTAGATCTTCTAGAAGAAAGCATTTCATTTTTGCTAATTTTGAAATATTTGCAGACTAAAGTTTGAATGTTATCTATAGTTATTTTAGTTTCATTTATGTTAAGTAAATCTTTCAAAATTATCTTAACTTCATTTATATTTGGAACTCTGTCGTAAATCCTAGCAAATGAAGCAACTCTATTTAAAGCCCCAACTAATTCTCTTATACTATTTCTTATTTCGCTACTTATAAAATTCAAAATATCTGAAGATAGTTTTAATTTTTCATTGTATAAAATATTTAAATCATCGACTTTAGTTTTTAAAATTTTCAAACGCAATTCATGTTCTGGGCTTTGAATATCTACTACTAGACCTCCTGAAAATCTTGACTTAATTCTTTCTTGAATTTTGACAAGTTTATTTGGTGGTCTATCAGCTGATAAAATAACTTGTGAACCCTTTTCTAATAATGAATTAAAAGTATGGAAAAATTCCTCCTGCATTGCCTCTTTTCCATTCATAAATTGAATGTCATCAATAATTAGTACATCGGTATTTCTAAAATTATCTTTAAATTTTACCATTTCATTTGATTTAATAGACTTAACGAATTGATACATAAATCTTTCTGCTGATATAAATGTGACTTTTTTATCTTGCTTAAGTTTAAGTCCTATAGCATTTAATAAATGTGTTTTTCCCATACCAACACCTGCATATAGATAAAAAGGATTATAGTGTGCAATTTTTTCTGAAACTTTTTTTGCTGCCTCAAAAGCAAGTTTGTTACTTTCGCCTATTACAAAATTTTCAAATGATTTATTTTGGTCTATCCTATTGTATTGTAAAAAAGAGTCTTTAATGAAAGATATTTTAGTGTTGGCATTAATTTGATTATCGTTTTTATTAAAATCTACTTTATTCTCTATTTTGAACTCAACCCTAATTATTTCTTTATTGAATTTTTTAATTATCCCTAAAATTTGGTCGAGGTATCTGGAAACAATCCAGTCCCTAATAAATCTTGTCGATACTGAAACTAAAATATGATTTGTAAATTTTTCTTCAAATACAATTTTTTTTAGCCAACTTTCGTAAATTTCATTTCCAAATTGATTGCGTAATTCTTTTTGAATGATTTCCCAATTAAAATTTTTATCTATATTTACATTTAAATTATTTTTCATTGGAAAACTCCATGTAAAATCTTAGGCAAAAATATTCAATAAAATTTTTTCATTTAAAAAAAAAAAATAAAATCCTTAATTGAATAACTTATGAATTGAATTTCAAATTTGCATGATAGTAAAAAAATAATTACCAAAATTTTTATCAAATTTTAAAATATAATTTGACTCAATATGTAGTTAATTAAATTTTGGCTTGTTTATATATAGTGTGAGTAAATTTAAAGTTGTTTTTTTTCGTAACCCTAGGTTGATTAAAGAGCGCTAATCTTTCTAGTTATCCTTGAAATGTTTCTTGAAGCATTTCCTTTTTTAATAATACCAGTTTTAGCTATCTTCATGAGTTCTGAATTCAACTTAGGCAAGTAGGCAAGAGCTTTTTTTTTGTCTTTATTTTCAATTAGACCGTTCATTTTTTTTAAAGCTGTCTTGTATCTGCTTTTTCTGGCTTTGTTCACAGAGGTTTGCTTTCTTATTCTTCTTATTCTTTTGATTGCTGATTTTGTATTTGCCATAAAACGCGATGGTATAACCCTAGAAAGAGACGCGGTCAATATTTTTTTTAAAATTGGCAAAAATTACAAATAAAAGTCGACCTATTTGATATATACATTTTTTTTATAATTCCCTTACATTTACGTTTAGTACATTTTAGATTTTCCCTGTTATAAACTGTAAATTTAGTTTGAAAACTCCCTCCACCACCAGAAACACCTTTGAAGTCTTTGATTGAAGAGCCACCAAATTTTATCGCATTCTTAAGGGTTATTCTAGAAAATTTAATTATTTTTTCTAATTCTACTGAGCGTAATTTTTTAACACTTTTCATAGGTGAAATTTGTGATTTATATAATATTTCATTTGCATAAATATTTCCTATGCCTGAAACAATTTTCTGATCTAATAAAAAGTTTTTTATATTTTTTTTTCTATATTTAATTTTATTTTTTAAGTACACCAAATTAAATCCTTTATCTAAAGCCTCAGGTCCAATCCTTGTAAAATAGCTATTAAAGTCATATTTATTTTTTAATATTTTGAAATAACCAAACCTTCTAGGATCATTGTAAATTAATTTGATTTTATCAAACTCAATAATTATATGATTATGTTTTTTTGGCAAAGTTGGATTACTATAAAAACTTAGATTTGTGACGTTTTTGTTAGATGGAATATGTAAGGTTCCTGACATGCCTAAGTGTAAAATTGTATAAAAATTATTACCAAAATCAAATATGATATATTTAGATTTTCTTGCAATATTTTTTACAATTTTATTTTTCAAAATACTTTCAAAATTTTTAGGGAGCTTAAACCTTAAATTTCGATTGTTAACAATAATTTTAATAATTTTACGGTTTTTAATCGTTTTTTTTAGTGAACGTGTGACTACTTCTACTTCTGGTAATTCTGGCATTTAATATTATATTAATAAAAATAATATTATTACTATGCAGCAAAATCTTCAGCAAAAAAAAGGTTTAGTGAAAAGTGTTTTTGACACAGTTTATAATAAATATGATTTAATGAACGATTTTATGTCTTTAGGTATTCACAGATATTGGAAAAAAGAATTGATAAGACAAATTAATCCATCATCAAACGATACACTTGTTGATGTGGCTTGTGGTACGGGAGACATCGCAAAACTATTTTCGGACGTTAATCAAAATAAATCAAAAATATTGTGTGTAGATTTTAATCGCAAAATGTTGGATGAAGGAAAAAAAAGATTAAAAACTTATAAAAATATTAAATGGAAACTTTCTAATGCCGAAAAACTAAATTTGCCGAGTAATAGTTTTGATTTTTATACAATAAGTTTTGGACTAAGAAATACTAAAAATTTAAATAAATCTATTAAAGAAGCTTACAGAGTATTAAAAAAAGGTGGAAGATTTTTTTGTTTAGAATTTTCAAAAATTCAAAATCAAAATTTAGAATTTTTATACAAAAATTACTCTAAATTTATACCAACAATTGGCAAAATAGTTGTGGGGGAAAGTAAACCATACGAATATTTAATAAAAAGTATTGAAAATTTTGTAAATCAAGAGGAGTTAATAGAAATTTTAAAGAGTAATAAATTTTATAAACCAAATTATAAAAATCTTTCAGGTGGTATAGTTTCGATACATTCAGGTTGGAAAATATGATTAATAGAATTATTATATTATTTAAAATCGCAAGAAAGATAGGTTCATCAGATATTATAGAAATTGTTGATAAATCTCACAAAGTTCCATTTTTTATCAAATTATTTTTTAATTTAGTTTCATTATCCTTTACTAAAAACCAAAAAAAAACAAGCAACACAAATGATCTGAGTTCAACAATTCAGGATTTAGGAACTACTTTTATAAAGCTTGGACAATTTTTAGCAACAAGACCAGATATCATTGGAGAAGAACTTACAAAAAATTTAGAAAAATTGCAGGACAAATTACCTCCATTTTCAAAATCGTTGGCAGAAAATATTATAAGAGATGAGCTTGGAGAATTAACAGCAAAAAATATAATTGAATTTTCTGATCCTATCGCAGCAGCATCAATAGCACAAGTTCATAAAGCTAAGATAAATGAGGGTAATACCATAAAGGATGTAGCCATAAAAGTTTTAAGACCAAATATTAAAGAAATATTTAATTCTGAAATTGATGCAATAATGATGCTGGCTTATTTGGTAGAAACGTTAATTCCAAAAACTAAAAGATTAAAATTAATTGAAGTTGTCTTTTTATTTAAAGAAATAACAAATCACGAAATGGACTTGAGATTTGAAGCAGCAGCCGCTAACGAATACTTAGAAAATACAAAGAATGATTTAGGTTTTAACGTGCCTAAAATATACTGGAATTTTACTAGTGAAAGTGTGCTAACTTTAGATTGGGTAGATGGTATATCTATAAGAGAGAAAGATAAATTAATTCAGAGTGGAAAAAATACCTCAAAAATTGCATCTGACTTAATACAGCATTTTTTAAGACAGGCTGTTAGGGATGGCTTTTTTCACGCTGATATGCATCAAGGAAATATTTTTATTAATTCGTCAGGACAAATTGTACCAATAGATTTTGGAATTATGGGAAGAATTGATAAATTAAATAGGAGATATCTTGCTGAGATATTATTTGGTTTTGTAAGTCGAGATTATAAGAAAGTAGCTGAGGTTCATTTAGTTGCAGGATTAGTGCCCAAAAATGTTTCAGTTGATGAACTTGCTCAAGCTTTAAGATCAATTGGAGAACCAATATTTGGTCAAAGTGTTAAAGATATATCTGGTGGAAAATTATTAAAACAGTTATTTGATATTACTGAAAAATTTAATATGCAAACACAGCCACAACTTTTGTTACTGCAAAAGACAATGGTAGTTGTAGAAGGAGTTTCAAGAAAGTTAGATCCAAATACTAATATATGGGAAACCTCAAGACCTGTACTTGAAAACTGGTTGAAAGAAACAAAAGATCCAATTAAAAATGTTGTAGACTCTTTAAAAGATTCAGCAGAGATTTTAAAAAAAATTCCAGAATTTCCAAAAGTTATGGAAAATGCAAATCAAGCACTAGCATTCTTGGCTAGTGGTCAAATTCCACAAAATACTAATTCTTATTCTTCGTTAAATGAGAAGAAAAACGAAATGAAGTCTCTTAGAAACCAAAGTATTATTGGTTTATTATTGCTTGTTTTTTTAGGTGTCATAGTATTTTAATTCAATATGAAGTTTTTAGAGAAAAAAAAAATATTACTTATAATTTCAGGAGGCATAGCTGCCTATAAATCATTAGATTTAATTAGATCTTTAATAAAAATTCAGTGTGAAGTTAAAACTATACTTACGAAAGGTGGTGCTGAATTTGTTACACCTTTGTCTATTGCTTCACTTTCGAAAAATAAAGTTTATTCAGATATGTACTCTTTTGAAAATGAGTCTGAGATGGACCATATTTCCCTATCAAGGTGGTCAGATTTAATACTTATAGCTCCAGCTACCTCAAATATTATTGCTAAGATGAGTCAGGGTATAAGTGATGATTTAGCAACAACTGTTGTTCAAGCATCTAATAAATGCATATTTGTTTGTCCTGCTATGAATGTGAGAATGTGGGAACATGTATCAAATAAACAAAATTTAGAAAAAATTAAAAGCTACAATTACAGGATTATAGGGCCATTTAATGGGGAAATGGCATGTGGAGAATATGGTGACGGACGCATGGCTGATATAAATTACATACTTAATGAACTTGATAATTTTTTTAAATCAAAAAGTAGTAATAAAAAATATAGAGCAATTGTTACAGCTGGTCCTACACGAGAATATATAGACCCAGTTAGGTACATTTCAAACAGATCTAGTGGAAAACAAGGCTACGAGATAGCAAAATCATTATTTAATAATGGTTTTGATACAACTTTAATTTCTGGTCCATCAAAGCTTGCCCCTGATCCAAACATTAATTTACTAAAAGTAAATACTGCTGAAGAAATGTATCAAAAGACAATAGAAAATTTACCTTGTGATGTTGCTATTTTCTGTGCAGCTGTAGGTGATTTTAAAGTAAAAAATTTAAGTGAAAATAAAATTAAAAAAAATAATGATTTAAAATTGGATTTTGAAAAAAATATAGATATTCTAAAATTAATATCAAAAAGTAATAATAAACCAAAATTAGTCATAGGTTTTTCTGCGGAAACTAATAACTTACACTCGAATAGTAAACAAAAACTGCAAAATAAAGGTTGTGATTGGATAATAGCCAATGATGTTAGCAAGAAAGATATTGGCTTTGACTCTGATTTTAACGAGGTTTCAATATTTTATAAAGATGGAAAAGTTGAAGATGAAATTATTTCTAAAACTTATAAATCAGTAGTAGCTGATGAGATTGTAAAAAGGGTTATCAATCAGCTGAGTTTGATTTGATGGTCAAAATATTAATTAAAAAGACTAGTAAAAAAGTAATCACTCCAAAATATAAAACTGATGGCTCATCTGGGGTGGATTTATCTGCATTTTTAGATAAAGAAGTTGTAATTAAACCAAACAGCTCAGATTTAATTCCAACAGGATTGCAAGTTGCAATACCTGAAGAATTTGAAATTCAAATACGGCCTAGATCGGGTTTAGCTGCTAAAGAAAGCATAGGTGTATTAAATTCTCCTGGTACCATAGATAGTGACTATAGAGGTGAACTAAAGATAATTTTATTCAATCATAGTAACAAAGATTTCATAATTAATAATGGTGATAGAATTGCTCAAATGGTTTTAGTTCCAATTCTTAAAATGGAATTTGAGGAAGTTGATAGTTTACCTAACACTGTTAGAGGTCAAGGTGGTTTCGGGTCCACTGGAAAAAAATGAGCCTAACAAATAATGAAATAGAGAGATATTCGAGGCAAATTATTCTTAAAGATATAGGTGTAAGTGGGCAAAAAAAACTCAAGAAATCAAAAGTTTTAATCGTGGGTCTTGGAGGACTAGGTTGTCCTGCAGCAGAATACTTGAGTAGAGCCGGGGTTGGAACAATAGGCTTAATTGACCATGACAAAGTTAATTTATCGAATATTCATAGGCAATCTATATTTACTACTAGTGATATTAAAAAATACAAAGTTGATGCAGTAAAGCAAAGAATTAAAAAAGTTAATCCTCACATTAAAATAAAAAGTTTTAAAAAAAGAATTGATGATTTTAATACAAAAAAAATAATGCAATCTTTTGATATAATTATAGATGGGACTGATAACTTTAGTAGTAAATTTTTAATAAACAAATTTTCCAAAATTTTAAAAAAAATTTTAATTTCAGGAGCAATAGGAAAATTTGATGGACATATTTTTGGGTTCAACTTTTCAAAAAAAACTAAACCTTGCTTGGAATCTTTTTACCAAGGTATACCTGACGAAGATATAGCTAATTGTGAGGAAGATGGAGTAATTGGCACAGTTGCAGGTATAGTTGGCAACATTCAAGCTAATGAAGCTATTAAATATATTCTAGGCGTAGGAAAGTGTTTAAATTGCGAAGTTTTAATTATTAATTTGTTAAATTTAGAATTCAGAATTTGTAATTTAGTAAAATAAAATGTTTAGGATCTTACTTATATTATTTTTGTTCTTTTTTTTTAATAATATAAAAGCAAACGAAAATTACTTTCTTTCTTTAAAATACAATAAGGTAAATGTAAGATACGGACCTGGATTAGACTATCCAATTAAATTTGTGTATTCAAAAAAAAATTTTCCAGTTGAAGTTATAGATGAAAAAGAAAATTTTAGAAAAATTCTTGATTATAAAAATAATGGCGGATGGGTTCATAGGTCTCAGCTTAAAAAGAACAAATCATTAATTACTCTTCAAGAAAAAATACTCTTTAAAAATTCTACTAAATATTCAAAGCCGATAGCAGTGATCAATAGTGGTAGATTATTAATTGTAAAAAAAGAAGGAAAAAAATGGTTTAAAGTTGTTACTGGAAACTATGTGGGATGGATTGATAATGAATATTTGTGGGGAAACTAAAATTACTTATTTTTTACTTGCCCACCACTTGTCGAGCACAAAGTACCAAACTGAATTAGCTATTGGCTCTACTATTGCATCGGTTAGTGCAATCATAAAAGATACGTCTGCTACAAGCATTAAGACTGTTATAGCTATTGCGAAGTGACCAATTGTGTAAACTATAGTTCTTAATATTGAACCCCTATTGTTTTTATAAATATCTCTAGTAACTTCAAATATGCCTTTAGTAAATTCAGTCATCACTTAAATGGACTCTCTAATACACACGCTACTAAGTGTATTCTAGCTTGTTCCCCTCCGTTAAAAAAATTATGGTATTTAGTGTTATTTGTTATCCAAACTTTACCGTCAGCTGGTAAATGTTTTGCAACATTTTCTATGACCATTGAACAGCCTGGGTTTGTAATTATTGGAACATGCAATCTACATTCTGGATCCTTATGCCAACTCAATGTTGATCTTGGTTCCTTAAGTAACAATCTTACTCTCCCTAATTTGAATTTTTTACTTAAAGTTTCATAAACTTCTTTGAAATATGTCTTCTCAAACTCAGGCACTAGTTTTGTATATTTTGACTCATCTATATCAATGTCTCTTGATACTTCTTTGCCTGTTTCATCTGCGATAGTCCAATATTTTCCTCTAATATTATTACCTTTTATAGAACTTTCATCATTTGGTATTTGATTCAAAGGGATAGCACCAAAATGAGTAACGCCTGGTGAATTAAATTTTTTTTCTCCAAGTATTTTCTCTAAATCAGCTCTTAATCTTTCAATATCAAATTTTAAATTTGGTACTTCGTAAAAATCTTCAAATGATACTTTGGGATGTTGAAGTGCTTTTTCCATTTTTTACTGTGTTTTAATTTAAATCCGCAAGAATTCGCTTGTTTTTTTCATACTGCGACTTTGAATTCTTTTTGTTTTGTTTTTACTTATCTCCTTTAGTTTTTTATAATAATTCTAAATTAATTTGTCAATAGTTTAGAATGGTTATAATGTAAAAAATAATTTAAGTGTTGTCGTCTTCAACTTTTACAATTATCTCAACTGACTTGATTTTTTTACCTGGTATTTTTGTATTAATTTTAACAGGTTCTACATCTGCCTCATCAAGGTCTATTAAATCTTTTTGGCTCTCGTCATAAAAATGATGATGATGCGACGTATTGGTATCAAAATAACTTTGATCAGAATTAATGGGTATTTCTTTTACATAACCTTTTTTTTTAAATGCATGAACTGTATTGTAAACAGTCGCTAGTGAAATTTTATGATTTGTTGACTTGCTTATTTTTTCTACAAGTTCATTAATAGTAAAATGAAAAGTTTTATCTGTGTTAAACAACACTTCACAGATTTTTATTCTTTGTTTAGTGGGTCTTAAGCCAGAATTTCTTAGTTTCTCAGTATATTGGCTATTATTTATCATTGTTATTTATAACTATTCTAAATAAAATCTATATTATATATTTGTTAAATCAAGTATTAAGAATATCGAAAATGAAAAAAAACTCCTATACTTACGATGAACTAATCAGTTGTGCAAACGGTGAACTTTTTGGTCCAGGTAATGCTAAATTACCAGCTCCACCTATGTTGATGTTTGATAGAATCTCAGAAATCAATGAAAACAAAGGTGAATTCGGCAAAGGATTTATTGTTGCTGAATTAGATATAAAAGATAGTCTATGGTTTTTTGACTGTCATTTCAAAAAAGATCCTGTAATGCCAGGATGCCTTGGTTTAGATGCTATGTGGCAATTAGTTGGATTTTATTTGGGATGGCTAGGAAATCCTGGAAGAGGAAGAGCTCTAGGGGTTAACACAGTAAAGTTCACTGGTGAAGTTCTTAAAAATGTCAAAAAAGCAGTTTACGAGATTAATATGAAAAGAGTTCTTATAAAAGAAGGTACTACAGTTGGCTTAGCAAATGGAATTTTACTAGCGGACGGCAAAAAAATTTACTCAACAGAAAATTTAAAAGTAGGTTTATTTAAATAATGAAAAGAGTTGTTGTAACAGGGATAGGGGTTGTTTCTTGTTTAGGAAATAATCAAGAGGAAGTTTATCAATCACTATTAAATTCAAAATCAGGAATTTCTTTTTCAGAAGAATACAAAGAATACAATTTAAAGAGCCATGTGCATGGTAAGCCAAATATTAATCTTGAGGATCATGTTGATAGAAAGTTTATTAGATTTATGGGACCAGGATCAGCTTATAATTATATTTCTATGGCAGAAGCAGTTAAAGACTCTGGTCTAGAGGAAAAAGATGTAAGCAATACTTCAACTGGTATGATTATGGGTTCAGGTGGTCCATCAATTGAAAATGTTATTTTAGCAGCAGACAAAACTAGAGCAAAGAGCCCTAAACGTATGGGTCCATTTATTGTTCCAAGAACAATGTCTAGTACAGCATCAGCAACCTTGGCTGTACCATTTAAGATTAAAGGGATTAATTATACAATCAGTTCAGCGTGTGCAACAAGCGGCCATTGTATTGGTAATGCAATGGAAATAATTCAATTAGGAAAACAAAAAATAATTTTTGCTGGTGGAAGTGATGAAGTGCATTTTGCAATGACAGCAATGTTTGATGCAATGACTGCCCTATCTTCGAAATATAATGATACTCCTGAAAAAGCATCAAGACCTTATGACAAAACTAGAGATGGTTTTGTTATATCTGGTGGAGGTGGAGTTTTGGTACTAGAAGAATACGAACATGCAAAAGCTAGAGGTGCAAAAATTTATGCAGAATTAACTGGTTATGGCGCTACCTCCGATGGTTACGATATGGTTGCTCCATCAGGAGAAGGTGCAGTAAGATGTATGCAGATGGCATTAAGTACGACTAAAAATAAAATCGATTATATAAATACTCACGGAACATCTACTCCGGTTGGAGATATAACAGAATTAAAAGCAGTTGGAGAGGCTTTTAAAGATTACAAACCAAAAATAAGTTCAACTAAATCTTTAGCTGGTCACTCTTTAGGCGCAACCTCGGTTCACGAGGCGGTTTATAGTTTAATAATGATGAAAAATAAGTTTATTGCTGCATCTGCAAATATTCAAGATATGGACGATGAAGCAAAAAATTACCCAATAGTAACTAAAGTTGAAAAAGATGTTAATTTAAATGCTGTAATGTCTAACAGTTTCGGTTTTGGTGGAACTAATGCCACTTTAGTATTTGAAAAGGTTTGATAATGAGTTTAATGAAAGGAAAAAAAGGATTGATCATGGGTGTTGCTAACGAACGATCAATTGCTTGGGGTATTTCTCAAAAACTTGCAGAGGCTGGAGCAGAACTAGCATTTACCTATTTAGGTGATGCGTTAAAGAAAAGGGTTGTTCCTTTAGCGGAAAAATTAAATTCAAATGTTACTTTTAGTTGTGATGTTGAAAAAAAAGAGGAAGTAACAAAATTATTTGAAGATATAAAGTCTAAATGGGGTGAAATAGATTTCGTAGTTCATGCAATAGCATTTTCAGATAAATCTGAATTATCAGGTGAATATCTAAATACAACTAGAGAAAACTTTTTAAGAAGTATGTTGATTTCTTGTTTCTCATTTACAGAAGTTGCAAAAGAAGCTTCCAAAATCATGAAACAAGGTGGAAGCATGATTACCTTAAGTTATGAAGCTAATAAAGCTATTCCTAATTATAATGTAATGGGAGTATGTAAAGCTGCGCTTGAAGCAAGTGTTAAGTATCTTGCAAGAGACTTGGGATCAAAAGGCATTAGAGTTAATGCAATTAGTGCAGGTCCAATCAAAACTTTAGCAGCATCAGCAATTGGAGATGCAAAATTTTTATATAAATGGAACGCTGATCATTCTTTTTTGAAAAGAAACGTCGATAATCTTGATGTTGGAAATTCTGCTTTATATCTATTAAGCGATATGGCTGGAGGTGTCACTGGTGAAATACATTATGTTGATGCTGGTTATAATAAGGTAGGAATGCCAGATCCAAAAAATATTACATAAGTTTTATATAAGCGTCATAATAGTCATTTAAAAATTTATTAAAAATTATATGTTTAATTATGACTTTTGAATTACCAAAATTAGATTACTCAAAATCTGCACTTGCTCCAATAATGTCTGAGGAAACTCTTGATCTTCATCACGGCAAACATCACCAAACTTACATTACTAATTTAAATAATTTTATTAAAGATACTGATATGTCTAAAATGTCATTGGAAGAAATTATTACTAGCTCTTCTAAAGATAAATCTAAAGCAGGTATTTTTAACAATGCTAGCCAACACTGGAACCACATCATGTTCTGGAAATGTATGAAACCAAATGGTGGAGGTGCGATTCCTGAAAAATTAAAAAAAAGAATTGAAGCAGACTTTGGGAGCACCGATGAATTTAAAAAACAGTTTATTCAAGCTGGTATTACTCAATTTGGTTCTGGATGGTGTTGGTTATCAATTAACAACGGCAAGTTAGTAGTTAGCAAAACACCTAATGCTGAAAATACTTTAATTCAAAATATGAAGCCTATTTTAGGCTGTGATGTGTGGGAACATTCTTATTACGTAGATTACAAAAATAGAAGACCCGAGTATTTAGAAAATTTTTACGAAAAATTAATAAATTGGGAATTTGTAGAATCTCAACTAGATTAGAAGGGGCGTTCTGTTGCCAGGTGCCCTTAACTTTGCTTGATTATAGTCAATTATTTCTGCAAAATCACAATAATTTTACGTATTAGGACGAGTAAATGACGAGCCAAAAACGACTCGTCAATAATATAATTTCATGCTAGCATTTTGACGAAACCAATAAGTTATGCGCAAAATTTTAATCATATTTTTTGCTATGTTTCTAACTCAGTGTGGGACTCAGGTTCCAACTGAAAGAAAAGTTACTAAAGTAGAAAATATAGTTGGAACTCCAAAAAAAATATTCCTAGAAGAGAAAAGTGAAAAAGTAAAAGATCATTTAATTTCAAAAAAAATAAATTTTAAAGGTCAATTTGCATTTGAATTTAAGATTAAGGAACAATTTAAGATTCCAGAAGTTTTAATGCGAGAAGATATAGCAAGAAGTTACGTAACAAAGAAAAAAAGAGCAACAATGGTTCACAATCCTATTGGAGAAGGCACAGGTTCCATTTTTGCTTTTGGAATGATAGAATTATGGTGTCTTTCAGAGTGGATGGCCACAGCATTACCTGGAAAACAGAAAAATATCTATCTTGATAAGTGCAAGGAAAGATATGTTGGAACTAAAACTAAAACTACTGAAGATAAAGTTTCCAAAACTATTCTTAATAAAACAGGTAACTATAAAACCAAATATCAAGATTATGATACTGGATCTTTAGATTTTACAATTAATAATTCTTCTAATTATTCAATGAACTATGAATTAGAAAGAGCTTGTGATGGAAAGAATTTAAAAGAATTTGGATGTGGAAAACGTTATGTACTAACAGCAAATAATATTGCTGAAAAATTGCTCATTGATAATGATAACCCTATAATAAATAACGATTATGTAGCAAAAGTTTCTTTTGAAGGTCTAGAAAAAGAAGTCACTTTTCCCAAAAAACAAATTGAAAAAGCTATTTTAGACGTTAAAGAAATTAAGCGTAAAAAAAAAGAAAAACTTAAAATCGCTAAACTTAAAGAAAAAGAAGAACAAGAAAAAAAAGAGAGAGAATTAAAAGAAAGATATAAGCCTGTTGCAGCATGGAACGGATCTGGTTTTTTTATAAATGCTGAAGGACATATAATCACTAATAATCACGTTATCGAAGATACTTCTGTTAAAAATATTAGTGGTAAATGTGATGAAGTGAATGCTTTTCTAAATGATGAAAAATTTACTGCAAGAATTATTTCTCAAGATAGATTGAATGATCTAGCTCTTTTAAAAATTAAAGAAAAAACTCGAATTAAAAAATTTGCAAATTTTAGAAACAAGTCAGTAGTTTTAGGTGAGAAGGTTGTAGCTATGGGGTATCCGTATGGAAAGACAGTAAGTTCAGAAATTAAACTCACTTCTGGAAGTGTTAGTTCTCTTTCAGGTCTTGGTGATGAGTTTACTAGAATGCAAATAGATGCAGCTTTGCAACCAGGAAATAGTGGTGGACCTTTGTTTGACAAAGCTGGAAATGTGATTGGTGTAGCAGTCGCTAAAGCAAGCTTATGGGCTTTCCTTGAGGCATTTGGAACTTTACCAGAAAACGTAAACTTTGGTATTAAGCCGTCAGTGGTAAAAACATTTTTAGATTCTAACAATATTAGATATACGACTAAAAATTACAGTAGAGATATTGGAACAGAAAAAATTGCTGAAAAAGGATCTGATAGTACAGTTTATATTGAGTGTTTGATAAGAAAAGATAAGCTTGCAAAAATAAATAAGCAAAAAGAAAAAAATTAGTTTTTAAAAACGAGTACAGGACGAGTCACTAGATTGTATTTCTAAATTTACGTTGATAATCAAAACTTATTTTAAAATAGGAAGGGGCGTTCTGTTGCCAGGTGCCCCCATACCCCGTTGATAATTAAATTTTTTTCGGCTCTTTCTTTATATGTCCAACAATTTTTCCAGAGTTTTTTCCAGATTTAATAACGTATCCACTTGTGCCATTGGCATTTGTAGAAACAGACTTTATATTTCTGAACATTAATTGATTTAGCCTAGCGATCTTTGAGCCTCGGCTAAACGAATTAAGAACTCTGTGCATTCTTTTCATACACACTCCTTGTTAGTTTTTCCAAAACTCGCTTTTAACCGATGCGATATCGGTCTCTTTATCACCATGAGATATGGTTAAAGAAAGCTTACATTATTGAGAAGTTATTTCAACAGATTTTACAGAAAGTTAAAGGCGCTAAAACCTACAGAAAATAACAATACTAGCCAAATGAGACCCTTAATAAAAAAGAAAGCAAAGCCGCCTACAACTAAATATTTTCCATACTTATTTTTCATAAGTGTATTTTTTATTTTAGCTAATGAAGACATTAAACTAATTAGACAGCTGCTTGTTTAATAGAAAGTTTTACTTTTCCTCTATCAAAACCTATGACTTTTACTTTTACCTCATCGCCTTCTTTTACAACATCTGTAACTTTTGCAACTCTTTTGTCCGCTAATTCAGATATGTGAACAAGTCCATCTTGTTTGCCTAAGAAATTAACAAATGCACCAAACTCCATAATCTTCATAACTTTACCGTTATAAATTTTATTAAGTTCAGCTTTCGCTGTTAAATCTTTAATCATTTGCATTGCTTTATTTCTAGAATCTTCATCTGGTGCTGCTACTGTTACTTCACCTTCATCATTGACATCAACTTTAGCGCCTGATTTTTCAACAATCTCTCTAATTGTTGCACCGCCTTTTCCAATGACTGTAGCTATATCTTTCTTTTCAACAGTTATTTTTTCCATTTTAGGAGTATGTTTTCCCACATCATCTCTTGATTTAGATAATGCTTTATTCATCTCATCAAGGATATGTACTCTACCATCTTTAGCTTGTTTTAAAGCTTGCTCCATAATTTCAAATGTAATTCCTGTTATTTTTATATCCATTTGCAGAGAAGTAATTCCATCTTTTGTGCCAGCAACTTTAAAATCCATATCGCCTAAATGATCCTCATCACCTAGGATATCTGAGAGAACGCTAAAATCATCTCCTTCTTTAATTAATCCCATTGCTATCCCAGCAACTGGTTCTTTGATAGGTACACCTGCATCCATAAGCGCTAAAGATGAACCACAAACAGTTGCCATCGATGAAGAACCATTGGATTCTGTGATTTCTGAAACTATTCTAAATGTATATGGAAAACTTTCTTTAGTAGGTAAAGATGAGTTTATTGCTCTCCATGCTAATTTACCATGACCAATTTCTCTTCTCCCAGTTCCTATTCTTCCCGTTTCTCCAACAGAAAAAGGTGGAAAATTATAGTGAAGCATAAATCTCTCACGTTGAAGACCTTCTAAACTTTCAATTCTTTGTTCATCATCAGATGTTCCAAGTGTTGTCGTAACAATTGCTTGAGTTTCTCCTCTAGTGAATAATGCTGATCCATGAACTCTTGGTAGTATTCCAACTTCACATTTAATTGGTCTTACATCAGACAAACCTCGGCCATCAATACGATTTTTATTTTTTAGTATGTCAGTTCTTACAATGCCTTTTTCTAGATTTTTCAATTCATGCATGACATCTAGCTCTGAATAATTTTCATCTTCTTCGTATAACTTTTTAGCTTTTTCAGTTACCTCAGAAATTAAATTTGATCTTTCTTGTTTATTTTTAATAGAAAATGCTTTTTTTAGATCTTTAGTAAATTCATCCTCTAATTTTTTCTTCACTTCTGATAAATCTTTCTTTTCAACAACCCAATCCGGTTTTTTACATTCTTTTGCAAGTTCTTCGATCATTTTTATGACTGGAACAAATCCTTCATGACCAAATTTTACTGCATCCAACATTTGCTGTTCAGTTAAACCTTTTGCTTCAGACTCAACCATCAAGACAGCATCTTTTGTTCCTGCTACAACTAAATCTAGTTTTGAATTTTCTAATTCTTTTTTCGTAGGATTTAAAACATATTTTCCACCTATAAAGCCCACTCTTGATGCACCTACTGGTCCCATAAATGGCATTCCAGATATTGCCAATGCAGCTGAAGATGCAATAATTGATAAAATATCTGCTTCATTTTCTTTATCATAAGAAATTACTGTAGGTAATAATTGAACTTCATTTCTAAATTCATCTGGAAACAAAGGTCTAATAGGTCTATCAATCAATCTTGAAATAAGAGTTTCACTTTCTGTAGGTCTAGCCTCTCTTTTAAAATATCCACCAGGTATCTTTCCTGCTGCGTAGTACTTTTCTTGATAATTTACCGACAGTGGAAAATAATCTACATCAGGGTTTACTTTTTTTGCTCCAACGACAGTTGCTAGAACAACTGTTTCTCCACACGTAGCAATTATTGCTCCATCTGCTTGCCTTGCAATTTTACCAGTTTCTAACCTGATTTTCTTTCCACTAACTTCAACTTCTTTTTTAAATATTTTAAACATTTATTTCCTTAAATTTAATTTCGTTAATATATTTTTATATGAAGCAATTTTATTTTTCTTAAGATAATCCAATAGTTTTTTTCTTTTATTAACTGCTTTTAATAATCCAACAGATGAGTGTTTATCTTTTTTATACTGCTTCACATGTTTTGATAAAGTTTCTATTTTATCTGTTAAAAGACCTATTTGAACCTCCGAAGAACCTGTATCTTTTTCGTGTAAACTTAATTCTTTAATATTCTTTTTCATAGTTTTCCTATTTGTTAGCTTGTTTTATTAAATTTTCAATTTTTTCTGCATAATCAAAAGATTCGTCTTTAACAAAAAATAGTTTTGGTAAAAATTTCATTATGATTTTTTTGGACAATACTTTTCTCACAACAAAAGAAAATTCTTTTAATTTCTCTATAATTTCTTCTGAATTTTTACCTCCCAGTGGTAGCACAAAGACCTTGGCAGTTTTTAAATCTGGGCTCATTCTTACCTCTGTGACAGTAATTTCTTTAGAATTAATGTCAGGTATTTTTGCTTCATCTTTTAGAAATATCATACTTAATGATTGTTTTATCATTTCCCCAACTCTTAATTGTCTCTGAGAAACTGGTTTACCTGCGTTTGCCATGAGATTATATTACCCTTTCCGTTGTAGTAGAACTGTAAGCCTCTATAATGTCTTTTTTTTGAAAGTCATTAAAATCTTTAAAAGATATACCACATTCCAGTCCAGCTGACACTTGCTTGGCTTGGTTTTTTTCCCTAAAAATGGTGCTTATTTTACCATTATAAATTATTGCTCCATCTCTAATAATTCTAGCTAAAGCGTCCTGAGAAATTTCACCATCAATAACCTTTGAACCAGCGACTTTTCCCACTTTTGATACTTTAAAAATTTCTAAAATTTCAGCTGAACCAATTACCTTTTCTTCCACATCTGGGGATAATAGTCCAGACATCTGATTTTTTACAAAATCAATCAATTCATAGATTATATTAAATGAGGAAATTTTAACGTTATTTTGTTCTGCAATTTTTTTTGCTTCCTTACTAGGTTTAACGTTAAAAGCAATTAGAATTGCATTAGAAGCCTTAGCTAAATTGACATCTGTCTCGGTTACCATTCCAACATCGACTAAAATTATTTTTACCTTTACCTCATCGTGTTGAATTTGATTAATTGCACTTTTTATTGCCTCTGACGACCCGTGCACATCTGATTTTACTATAATATTTAAATCTTCAGACTTGTTATCTTTAAAAGCAGATTCTTGTGTAAACATAGTTAAAGGATTTTTTGAAGTTTTGGTCTCTTCAATTCTTGCTTCTGATAAAGCCTTGGCCTCTTTTTCTGAGTCAAGAACCAAGAAGTCATCTCCAGATTTTGCTGCACCATTTATACCTAAAACTTCGACTGGTGTTGATGGTAATGCTTCATTAATTTGTTTTCCAGTATCATCTATAATTGCTCTGACTTTTCCCCATTTTGTACCACAAACAAAATAATCTCCTTTTTTAAGATTACCGGATGTAACAATAATATTTGCTATCGGTCCTCTACCTATATCTATTTTTGACTCAAGGACTACACCGTTAGAGTTACAGCTAAAATCACATTTTAAATCTAAAAGTTCTGCTTGTAGTAAAATCAATTCGAGTAATTTATCTATATTTTTTTTAGTTTTTGTTGAAATTTCGACCATGATTGTATCTCCAGATAAGTCCTCTGAAATTAATTCATGCTCTAATAGCTGGTTTTTAATTTTTTGAGGATCAGCGTCTGGAAGATCACACTTGTTAATTGCTACAACAATTGGGACTTTTGCTGCTTTTGCGTGTTTTATTGATTCAACGGTTTGAGGCATCACTCCATCATTGGCTGCAACTACTAATACAACTATATCTGTCAACTTCGATCCTCTTGCTCTCATTTCAGTGAAAGCAGCATGACCCGGTGTGTCTATAAATGTGATTTTTTCATTACTTTTCGTTATTTGATAGGCTCCTATATGTTGCGTAATACCACCAAACTCTCCAGACACAATGTTTGTACTCCTTATAACATCTAAAACTGAAGTTTTACCATGATCAACATGACCCATAACTGTAATTATTGGAGGACGATTTTTTAGATTTTTGGATTTTGTATCTATAATACTTTTTATTATTTCATCTGCTTTTTTTTCTCTAATAGGATTATGGCCAAATTCTTTTACTAAATATTCTGCTGTGTCAGAATCAATTGTATGATTAATAGTAACAGCAACACCCATACTCATTAAATGTTTAATTATATTTGATGATTGCTCGGCCATTCTGTTGGCAAGATCTCTAATTGTTATAAATTCAGGTATATTAATATCTCTCTTAATGTTTGCATTTTCTTCATCACCAATTTTACTTTTTGAAATTCTAAGCTCTTTTTCTCTAGCTCGTTTAATTGATGCAAGACTTCTTGATTTAAATTCTAAATCTTCGCTTAAAGCTCTAGAGACTGTTAGTTTAGTCTCTCTTTTTTTTGTACTAAATTTTGACTTATTGTCTTTATCTTTTTGGTTATTTTCACCTCTTATTACTTTCGTTGCTTTTTGTTCAGCTAACTTTCTACGTTCATAATCGCTTAGTTTTGTAGTTATAGGCTTAGTTTTAAAATTTTTTTTAAAATTATTCGTAGATTTTGAAAACTTTTGATTGTTAAAAGAAAATTTTTTTTTACTTTCAAAATTTTGTTGAGAAACAAAATTTTTTTTCGGCTTTCCGGATATTGTTAGTTTTTTCTTTTGTTTTTCCATTTTTCATCACCTAATTATTATAAACTTTTTCTCGGGCTTTCATTATGAGGTCGTCCGCCTCTGCTTTTGATAAAGCAAAGTCTTCGAGATAGCCATTTATCCTGATCTTTTCACCTTTGATAATATCAAAACCACCGATTAATTCGTCAGATGCAAGATCTGCAAAATCGTTAAGAGTTAATATTTTTTTCTCACCTAATGTTAAAAGCATCCCAGGTGTTAATCCCGAATGATTTATTAAATCAGCTTCTAAACCTAAATCTTTTATCTTTTTTTGAATTTCTTCTTGATTTTTTTTATCAAATTCTATAGCTCTTTCAATTAGCTCTTTAGCAGTCTCCTCTTCAATACCTTCAATCTTTACTAAATCATTTAGTTTGCTATCTTTTAATAATTCAATTGTCGAGAAACCCTCGGCTACTAAAAGCTGACCAAGTGTTTCATCCACCTCTAAATTTTTCATCAAATTTTCTGTTCTATCTTTAAACTCTTCTTGTCTTTTTTCCGATTCTTCTTTATCAGTCATGATATTTATTTCATAATCAATAAGTTTTGTTGCAAGTCTAACGTTTTGTCCTCTTCTTCCAATCGCTTTACTCAAATTTTCCTCAGTCAGAATAACATCTAATTTTTTTGCTTCTTGATAAATATTAACTTTTAATACTTCAGCAGGTGAGAGAGCATTTGAAACTACTACCGTTACATCCTCAGACCAATTCACTATATCAATTTTTTCTCCTTGTAATTCATTAACAACTGCTTGTACCCTACTACCTCTCATTCCAACGCAGGCTCCAACTGGATCTAATGATGTATCGATAGCTTTAACACAAATTTTTGCTCTACTACCCGGGTCTCTTGCTGAGGATTTTATCTCAATTAAACCATCGTATATTTCTGGAACTTCTTGAATGAATAGTTTCTCCATAAATTTTGGATGAGCTCTAGATAAGAATATTTGTTGTCCTCTTTGCTCTCTTCTAACATCATAACAATATGCTTTTACTCTGTCTCCTGCTTTTATATTTTCTCTTGGGATCATTTCATTTTTTTGTATTATTGCTTCTGCTTTTCCTAAATCAACAATTACATTTCCAAACTCTAATCTTTTGACTATCCCGCTCAATATTGTGTCTTTTTTATCAATAAAATCGTTAAACTGTCTTTCTTTTTCAGCCTCCCTGACACTAAAACTAATAACTTGTTTAGCAGTCTGTGCAGCAATTCTTCCAAAATCAAATGTTGGAAGAGGTTGCAATATTTCTTCACCTAATTTTTTCTCATTATTAAGAGCTTTAGCTCTTTCTAAGCTTATTTCTGTATTTTTGTTTTCTGGTTTTTCGACAATTATTAATTTTCTAAAAATTTCAATATCGCCATTTTCTCTATTAATATTAACTTGAATTTCATTTTCATTACCAAATTTTGACTTAGCGGCTTTAGCAATACCAGTTTCCATAGAATTAATAATTAATTCTTTATCTATAGACTTTTCTAGTGCAACTGCTTCTGCAATTCTTAATAATTCAAGTTTATCTGCTCGTCTGTTTAACATATTTTTTTCTCCAAAAAAAAATGGGCCGAAGCCCACTTTGATATATCAACAATGTTATAAGTTTTATAATTAATATTTATAAATTTTCAACTTATTATTACTTACTGAAAATGTCTTTTTTATCGACTTTTTCCCATGAAAAAGAGCCATCAGGTCCTGGATCCCTACCAAAGTGTCCATATGCTGCGGATTTTTCATATATAGGTTTATTCAATCCTAACATCTCCCTAATACCTCTAGGACTTAAATCAAAATTTTTTTGTATTAAGCTTTCTACATGTTTATTCTTTTCTTCATCGTTATCAAATAAATCTACATATATTGAAAGTGGCTTTGACACGCCAATTGCATAGGCTAATTGAATGAGACACTTATCTGCAATTTTTGAAGCTACAATATTTTTTGCAAGATATCGTGATGCATATGCTGCTGATCTATCAACCTTCGTGGGATCTTTTCCTGAGAAAGCTCCTCCACCGTGTGGTGCAGCTCCACCATAAGTGTCGACTATTATTTTTCTGCCTGTTAGACCGCTATCTCCATCTGGGCCGCCAATAACAAAATTTCCAGTTGGATTGACATAAATTTCTGACTCGGACAAATTTTTTAATAATTCTCTAGGAATTGATTTCTCAATATAAGGCTTAACTAATTCTCTAACTTGAGATTGATTTACATCTGCAGAATGTTGTGTAGATATCACTACAGATTTTACATTAGTTGGTTTTCCATCTTTATATTCAATAGTTATTTGACTTTTAGAATCAGGTTCAATATTTTTAAGTTTTCCTGACTTTCTATCTTCAGCCATTAATCTTAAAATCTTATGTGAATAATGTATCGGGGCTGGCATTAAAACATCGGTTTCGTTACAAGCATATCCAAACATTATTCCTTGATCTCCTGCTCCTTCATCTTTGTTTCCTGAAGAATCAACTCCCATTGCAATATCTGATGATTGAGCATGCAAATGACTTTCTATTTTTGTGGCTTCCTTATAAGTGAAACCATCTTGATCATATCCAATGTCTTTAATACAAGATCTGACTTTCTGGATTAAATCATCTTTTTTAATTTCAGGCCCCCTTACCTCTCCAGCCAAAACAACTTTATTTGTTGTAGTTAAAGTCTCGCATGCAACTCTGGACTGAGGCTCAGCGCCAAGGTAAGTATCTACTACCATATCAGATATCCTGTCACAGACTTTATCTGGATGGCCTTCAGATACTGACTCGCTTGTAAATAAATAATTTTTTTTCATTTAAATTTTTTTAAAAAGAAAATTAAACTAATATAAAAAAATATTAAAAAAAAGAAAATCTTGTTACCATAAACGCTAAAGAATGTGGGATAATCATTAGAAACCGAGTTAATTTCTATGCTTCCCTTTTGAGTTGTGTTGAGCATTTTATTAACTTTACCATTTGAACTTATATGAGCAGAAATTCCATTGTTAGCAACTCTTAAAATATCTTTGCCTTCCTCAATTGATCTAAATATAGAGTGTGAAAAATGTTGAACAGGTCCTATACTGTTTCCAAACCAGCCGTCTTCAGAAATATTTAATATAAAATCGTAATTATCTTCATTTTTAGTTAATGCACCAGAAAATATAATTTCATAACAGATCAAAGGTAAAAATGAAATTTCACCTACACTAAGAATGTTTCTCTCAGTTGAAGAGCTGAACGATTTATATCCATGAGTTATTTTTTTTAAACCAAACTTGCTTAAAAATTTTTCTAAAGGTAGAAATTCTCCAAATGGGACAAGCTTATTTTTATTATATTTATCCTCTATTTCAAATTCCTTGTTAAATACTGCTAATGAATTAAATATTTTTTCTCCGTCATCTGAAGTAATACCTAAGATTATTTTTGATTTATCTGTTAATTGATTAGAAATATTACCAAAATTATTTTCTAAATGATTTATTTCTCCAATATTAGTTATGCCTTCTGGAAAAACTAAAATTACATCTTTATCAAGTGGATAACTATTTTCAAAAAGTTCGTTTATTTTATCTTCTATGGGTTCATTGATAAAAAACCTCTCAATATTAAACTTAGGAGAAACTAATTTTATTGATGGAAAGATTATTTTTTTTGGTTTATTTTCAATTTGCTCAATTTTATTAAATCCATAGTAAACATTAATTAATAACGTCAAAACTGCTAATAATAAGATAGTGAATTTTCCTAAATTTTTAATATTGAAAAAAATTATTATTGGTAAAGTGTAAAAGGTAATAACTAATAAGTTTAAAGAGTAAGTCCCTATAAAGCTAAGTATTTGCAGCGAACTAATAATATTTACTAAACTAAATGTAATTAAATTCCAAGGAAATCCACCAAGAATTGTTCCTCTCAAGTATTCAACAATGGACAGTGAAAGTGAGAAAATTAAAATTGAACTAAAATTCATTTTTATATTAAAAAATTTCAGTAGATAGGAAAATAATCCATAAAATAACGCTAACAAAAAGGGGATTAATAAAATTGATAAAATAATTAAATTTTCAAAATTTTTATCGAATTTAAGGGAATATGAAATCCAATATAAATTAGATAAAAAATATCCGAATCCATAAAACCATCCAATTAAGAAATTATTAAGTAAATTTCGACTAATATTAATAACCAAAATATAAAATAAAACTGGAAAAGTAAAAAAATTTATTAAAAAAAAATTATAAGGAGGTAGGCTATATGATGAAAGAAAACCTAAAAAAAGTAAAATAATTATTATTAAAAATTTGTTATTTAAAATTTGAGCCAATTTAAAAATTAAGTTGTTTAAATATTAAATTTTCTTTTCTAGACATCTTTTTAAAATCTTTATATTTAATGTGATCATGTCCACATAAGTGTAGGTATCCATGGATCCACATTTTATCTAATTCATGCTCGAACAAGGATTTTTTGGATCTTTTATTAATTATTTCATAACTAATAGCTATGTCTCCAAGATAAATGTTACTTTTATTGTTTATTTTTAATGGAAATGACAAAACATCTGTTGGTTTATTAACTTTTCTAAATTTATTATTTAATTTTTTCATTTTCAAATTATTTGTTAAAAATACAGTAAATTCTTTTTTTTTTTTTGATGAATTTATTTGAGTGTTAAATTTTCTTTGTTTTATTTTGAAGTAATTTTTTAAATTTTTAATCTTTTTTTTCCATTTGGGGAAATCAACAACAACATAAATTTTGATCATTTCTTAGAATTTTGATCGGAATATGCTTTTACTATTTTAGAAACTAATGGGTGTCTCACCACATCTGTGTGATCAAAATCTATTACAGATATCTCATTTAAATGCCCAAGTATTTCTTTAGATCTTTTTAAACCAGATAAAGATTTATTAGGTAAATCTATTTGTGATGGATCACCATTAATAACAATTTTTGAGTTTTCTCCTATTCTAGTTAAAAACATTTTAATTTGAGTATCAGTTGCATTTTGAGCCTCGTCTAAAATAGCAAAAGAATTTTTTAATGTTCTGCCTCGCATAAATGCCAAAGGTGCTATTTCTATATCACCAATTTCAATACGTTTTTGGATTTTTTCAAAATCTAAAAGATCATAAAGCGCATCATATAAAGGTCGTAGATATGGATCTACCTTTTCCTTCATATCTCCAGGTAAAAACCCTAGTCTTTCTCCGGCCTCAACTGCTGGTCTAGATAATATTATCCTCTCTATTTTTTTATCTAGAAGCATGGTTAAAGCGATAGCTACTGCTAAATAAGTTTTTCCAGTACCAGCGGGTCCAGAAGATATTATAATTTCGCTATCTCTTAGTGCTCTAACATATTTTTTTTGTTTCTCTGATCTTGGTATTACTGATTTTTTCGGCGTTTTAATTATGTATTCTATTTTATCTGTTTTTTCCTCAATCATAAATTTATTTACCGAAGATATAATATCTTTCGTTTCAATTGTGCCGTTATTTATAAATCTATCAAATAAAAAAACAATTGCATTTTTTACTAATTCATTTTTTTTTGATGTACTTTTTACTAAAATTGAATTACCACGAGAATAAATACTTGTATCAGTTATTTTTTCCAATTCTTTTATATTATTGTTAAATTCGCCGACAACACCCATTAATATTTCATTGTTTTTAAATATAATACTTAGGGTATTATTTTCAGAGTATACAAATTTTAAATCATCAACAGCTTTTTTATAAGAAAAGTTATTCAAATTAAGCGGCTCTCATATCTTTACTTTTATCAATTCTTCCAAATAAAGTATTTCGATTTATTTTTTCTATTTTTACATTTACTAATTTTCCAATAAACTTTTCCTCACCATCAAAAATTACGGAGTTTAAAAATATATTTCTTCCAAAATACTTATTCTGACTTTTTAATTTATTTTCTACTAAAACTTCAATTGTTGAACCTATTAATGACTCATTTTTTTTAATTTGGTGATCCTCTAAAACACTTTGTAAATTTAGTAAACGTTCTTTTGCAATTTCTTTATTAATTTGTTTCAATTTTGATGCAGGGGTGCCAGGCCTTGGACTGTATATAAAAGAATAAGAATTAATAAATTTAATTTTTTTTACTAACTTAATAGTATCATTAAAATCACAATCTGTTTCTCCTGGATAACCCACGATAAAATCACTAGAAAATTCAACATTATGATTTTTTTGCTTTATGAGTTTATAAATTTCTAAATATTTCTCTACTTTGTGATTTCTATTCATTAATTTTAAAATTTTATTGGAGCCGCTTTGGATTGGCAAATGTATAAAAGGCATTAGTTTTTTACAATTAGAATAGCATTCAATCAAATCTTCTGTCATGTCTCTTGGGTGAGATGTGGTGTATCTAATTCTATTTAATTCTTTTATTTTATCTAACTCCAATATTAGGTGTGACAAATTGAAATTTTTTTCTTTATCTTTGAAAAGATATGCATTTACATTTTGTCCTAATAAAATAATTTCCCTTGTACCATTTTTTACTAAATTCTCAGCTTCATCAATAATTCTTTTAAAAGGTCTGGAATACTCAGGTCCTCTTGTATAGGGAACAACACAAAAACTGCAAAACTTATCACATCCCTCTTGAATTGTTAAAAAAGATGAAACCTTGCTATCATTATTTTTAATTTTATCTAAATAATTAAATTTATCTTCAGTTTCAAATTCCGTTAATTCATGTTTTTTTTTTGAATCAAAATTATGAATAATCTTATTTATCTTATGATATGATTGTGGGCCAATAATGATATCTATAAAAGGTTCTCTTTTGATCATTTCCCTACTCTCAGCTTGAGCAACACAACCTGCAACAATCACGATAGGTTTTTTTTTATTTTTATAGTTTTTTCTTACTCTCCCTATTTCGTCAAAAACTTTTTCTTTTGACTTATCTCTGATATGACAAGTGTTTAACAAATAACAATCAGCGCTTAAGTGATCATTTGTTTTTAAATAACCAATATTTTTTACAGTATCGTAAATACGATTCGTATCATATTCATTCATTTGACAACCGAAGGTTCTAATGAATATTTTTTTCACAATTACTCAGATTTATTTTTAACACAGTAAAGTTCAAGTTTTGAGTCAACTAACTTATATCCATGTTTTTCTGCTATTTTTTTTTGAATAATTTCAATCTCATCACTAGTAAATTCAATTATATTTCCAGTTTTTATATCTATTAAATGATTATGATCATCATTAAGCTCATATCTTGCTTTTCCGTCTTTAAAATCATGTTTCATTAAAATGCCAGACTCTTCAAATAATTTTACTGTTCTATAAACTGTTGCAATACTTATCTTGCTATCTATGTCGGAAACTCTTTTATAAAGTTCATCAACATCGGGGTGATCTGACTCACCATAATTCTTTTTAGACTCGGATATAACTCTTGCAATAGTTTTTCTTTGATCGGTTAATTTTACACCTTTGGCTAAACATTTTTGCTCTATTGTATCTGTCATAATATTATTTTAACTCATATAAAGTGGTTTAATCAATTTTTTTATTAATTTACCTTTTTTTAATAATTCAAAAACTCTTGAATAGTCATATTTTTCAACATCTTTTGAAGAAAATCCATAAATTTTGAATTTATATATTAAGTTTAGAGCTTTTAAAGTCGATATTGAGGTTCTGATACTTGAATATTTACCTGGTCCTAAATTTACCATAACTTTTTCAACTAATTCAAAATTAACCTTCTTTTTATCTAAAAATTTGAACAAAAGCATAGCAAACTTGTCAAAGTTTTTTCTACTGTTATCATATTCGTTAGTATAAGTTTTATTCTTATCTATGATTTTGAAAATAATTTTTTCATTTGCTGCGTCTATTATTAAATTTTTTTTGATTTTGTTTTTCATAAATAGTTCAGCTCATGCAGAAAAAAATATTAAATATTTTCCTAATGACCATGGTGTTATATCTATTATGTACCATAGATTTAATGAAAATAAATATCCATCGACAAATATTAAAATAGATGTTTTTGAAAAGCAACTCGAACTAATTGAGAAAAATAATATAGAATATTATGATCCATCTATGTTCGATAATGAATTTAATAATCCAAAGAAAAATAAAAAAATCTTAATAACTGTGGATGATGCGTTTACATCCTTTTATGATAATGCATGGCCAATTCTTAAGAAAAAAAAGATACCATTTATATTATTTGTCTCTACAGAACCGGTAGGAAAGCCTGGATACATGAACTGGGACCAAATTAAAGAGGTATCAAGTTATGATTTTGCATTTATAGGTAATCATTCACATACTCATGAATATTTGTTGGATTTTTCATACGATGAGTTCGAAAGAGATATTAAAAATTCTATAAAAATTTTTGAGGAAAAATTGGGATATAACCCAATTTTTTTTTCCTACCCATTTGGAGAATTTAATTTAAAGCAAACAGAATTTATTAAAGGTAATTTTAAATATGGTTTTGGTCAACATTCTGGGGTAATTGATTTAACTAAAAATCGTTTTGAGCTACCTAGATTTCCAATAAATGAAAAATATGGCGAATTAGAAAGATTTGATTTTATTCTAAAATTATTTCCAATTGCATATAAAAATTTAAAACCTAGTGATAAATTTATAAGTAAAGATCAAAATCCTCCAACTATTGAGATTGAATTTTTTAAGGAACAAAAAAATATCCAAAAAATTAATTGTTTTTCAAACGAAGGAAATGAATGGAGAAATTCAATCATGAAATTTGAGGATAATATTCTCAAAATTGACTTTAGAGAAAAATTTACATTCAGGAGAGGTAGAATAAATTGCTCACTTAATGATGGAGATATTTGGAGATGGTTAGGTATTCAAATGTCAATTGAAGTAAATTAGATCAAATTTTTGTATTTAACACTAAGAGGCATTAATTTTACATCATCAAAATCTTTTAAAGAATTCTGATTTATAATTTGTTTAAGTATTTTAGTGTACTCTTTGCCTGTCTCAGCGTAATTATCTAATTGATCAGCGAGCAATAAACTATCAAGAGATGCACTGTCATCTCTCAATTGAGCCCTTAATTGTCTAAAATTTTTGTAACTTGAATGAGTGTTTAAATTTCTTTGATAAGCTCTTACAGATGCTTTTAACACTCTAAATTTCATTACTTTATGCTTAGTGTCACTGTCAGCACCGGCAGGTTTAATACCATCTCCAGACCATGTCCATTGACCAAACAGTGCGTTTCCTTCAAGAGCGAACCTAGATGTTCCCCACCCAGTTTCTTTTGCTGCTTGAGCTATAGCTAATGAGACAGGAACAATATCCATTCGCACTTTTAAAGTGGGTATATCCTTATTTAAAACTCCATATTGTCTAAATTTTCGATTTAACCAATTTATTTCTTTTTTTGAATTTTTATTTTTGTTTAAAATACTAAACAGTTTTTTTCTATCTAACAAAATTAAATTATTTTCCTCTAATATAAGTGGCAAAATAATTTGAATAAATAAGCTTTTCCTTTTTTTTGAACTTTCGATCTGCTTGATTTCATTTGGTAAAAGTGAAAGCCTTATTGGTTTAACCTTTTTACTTTTTCTTACTTCACTTAATGAATAGTTAGTATCCTCAAAAAGTTGTTCTATTGTAGATGCGCTAAGCCGAACGGTGTCTTCAGGCAAATCCTCAAATTTAAAAACATCCTCCAAAATATTTGATAAATCTAGCCCCTCATCTATCTTTGAATTATTTTCTAACTCCCCACCTTCTAAAATCTTTTTAAATTTTTTATTTGAGTCATTAATTTTAAAATTTTTGGCAACCTGCGGACTCATATCTGATAACAATGGCATTATAGTAGAAATTACAATTATAAATAAACTGGATAGTCCTGTTAAATATAAAGTTTTAAATTTTTCAAAACCAAATTTAAAAGTTGTTTTTTTTTTAATAATTATACCTTGAGATGATAAAAATTTTTTAAGCTTTAAAAATTGATTAATATTAAAGTTTTTTTTAATTAATTTATTTGGAAAAATTTTTTTCAAACAGCCTCAACTTCTCTTACTTCAGGTATGTAATGACATAGCAAATTTTGAACCCCTTGTTTCAAAGTTAATGCAGCGCTGGGACATCCAGAACATGCGCCCTGAAGTTCTACTCGGACTATGCCATCTTTAAATTCTTTAAATTTAATGTCGCCTCCATCCCTTGCAACAGCAGGTCTAATTTTAGTCTCCAATATTTTAATAATTTGACCCTCTACAGTTGAAGTATCTAACTCCTTCGTTTCTTCTTTTTTTGAAATAACATTTTCATTTCCATTAGCAAAATAATCATTAATAAATGATATGATAATATGTTTTAAATCCTCCCAATCAAACTCATTGTGTTTATTTACAGAAATGAAGTTATCAGAAAGAAAAACACCTCTTACTCCATCTATTGACAATATATTCCTAATAAGATCATTGCTAGTTTTGCTAATATCTGTAATTTCTATCGGTCCAATTAAAGATACACTTTTCCCAGGAAGAAATTTTAATGAATTTGGATTAGGGGTTATTTCAGTTTGTACGAACATACAATAAATATAAGTATTACATATAATTTTTAAAGCAAATAATACTCAAAAACCGAATTTTTTCTTAATATCATGTATTTTTTTTGATGATAATTCATAAGCTTTTTCGCTACCATCTCGTAAAACTTGGTCAATATAAGAATTATCTTGATTTAATTTTCTAATTTCTTTTGAGATAGGTGAAATTTTTTCAACTATAACTTCTGATAATTTTTCCTTGAAAAAAGAAAAGTTTTTGTCTTTAAATTCATTAAATAAAAGATCAATTGTTTTTCCTGATAAGGATGAATAAATCCCAATTAAATTCTCTATCTCAGGCCTAGACTTTAAATTATTAATATTTGTTGGAAAAGGACTGGTGTCTGTTTTTGCTTTTTTAATTTTATTAATTATCTCTGAATCTGAGTCAGTTAAGTTTATTCTGCTTAATTCAGACGGGTCTGATTTACTCATTTTTTTTTTACCATCTTTTAAGCTCATAATTCTTGCAAAGTTTTTTTGAATTAATGGTTCTGGAATTTTAAAAAAATCAGGTATATCAAAGTCTGTATTAAATTTTTTTGAAATATCTCTAGCTAATTCTAAGTGCTGTTTTTGATCCTCCCCCACAGGTACGTGAGTTGCATCATATAAAAGAATATCTGCAGCCATCAAAATAGGATAAATATAAAGGCCAACACTTGCCTTTTCTTTATCTTTTCCAGCCTTTTCTTTGAATTGTGTCATTCGATTTAACCAACCCATTCTAGCTACACAACTTAACAACCAAGAAAGCTCTGAATGTGCTGATACAGACGACTGATTAAAAATTATACTCTTTTGTGGATTTATACCACATGCTAAAAATGTTGCGGCTGTTTTTCTGGTATTTTGTTTTAAAATTTCAGGATCTTGTTTTACGGTGACTGCGTGTAAATCTACTACACAAAATATACACTCGTTGTTTTCATTCTGTAGATCAACAAAGTTCTTGATAGCTCCTATATAGTTCCCCAAATGTAGATTACCAGTAGGTTGAACACCTGAAAAAATTTTTTTAACTCCCATACTAATACTTTATTTTAATATCACTCAATTTGAAAGCTTTAGTAATTAACGATACTACAAAATAGATTAAGATACTCAATATTACTATAACAAAAAGATAGATAAATTTATAATTATTTTCAAAAGACAGTTCACTGTCAAAATAAGATATTAAGTTTTGGAGTAATATACCCATTATTATAGTTGAAATAGCAACTCTAATAATTTGTATAATTAATTTTTTATTAATTTTAAAATAATCTTCTTTATGTAAATAAATATATAAAAAAATAGAGTTAACCCATGATGATATTGAAGTTGCAATCGGTATTATAATGAAACCTATATCCTTAAAATAATAAACGCTAATTAAAATATTTATAAATACAGATACGGTAGAAAAATAAAAAGGAATTTTAGTATTATCTCTTGCAAAAATAAAACTTGAAAATATTTTTATTAAAGCAAACGCGGGGAGACCTATAGAAAAATATAGCAGAGCTTTTGCAGAATTTTTTACGCTTATTTCATCAAATGATCCATAACCAAATAATGATGATACAATTTCTTCGTTTGCAATAATTAATGCCAACATCGCAGGAAGGCTCAAGAGCAATGACAATTCCAGAGATTTGTTTTGTATTTTATCTATATCTAATTTTTTATTTTGTTGAATGTAAAAAGACAATTTAGGTAGTATAACAGTCCCTATTGCTATGCCTGCGATCGCAAGATTTATTTGATATATCCTGTCTGCATAATATAAAATAGACACTGCACTTGCCTGAAAAGAGGCAATAATTGTTCCTACTAAAATATTTATTTGGGTAACGCCGGAAGAAAATATACTTGGTAAAAGTTTTTTGAAAAATAATTTAACATTTTTTGAAATGTTGAAATTGAATTTTAATTTTGGTTCAAAAAATCTTTTAACAAATATCACTAAAAAAAAGGCTTGAATAAATCCCGCAATTGATACGCCATAGGATAAAAATATGACTAATTTTTCACCTAAAATTTTACCAAAAACTAATATTCCTATCATTACAAGATTTAGAATAATTGGTGCAGCCGAAGCTGCTGCAAAACGATTATGTGAGTTTAAAATAGCCGAAAAAAAAGATGCTAAACTAACAAATAGTATAAAAGGAAACGTAATTTTTGTTAACTGAGTTGCCAAAGCAAATTTTTCTGGATTAGATTTAAAACCGGGCGCAATTAATGACACAAAAACAGGCATAAATAACTCTACTAGGAGCACTAATGCTAAAAGAAAAATTGTTAAAAGGTTAAAAATATTATTAGCAAAGCTCTCTGATTTTCTTTTTCCTTTAACTAATTCTTTGGAATAACTTGGAACAAATGCAGCATTGAATGATCCTTCGCCAAACAATCTTCTAAAAGTATTTGGAATTCTAAAAGCAACAAAAAAAGCATCGGCAACAGGTCCGGAGCCAAGAAATATTGCAATAAGAATATCTCTTAAATAACCTGAAATACGACTTATTAAAGTATAAAAACTAAAAGTCCCAGTTGACTTAATTATATTCATAAATCATATTAGTCTTAATATTGGCTCAATTGTATACATAAATAATAACAATGAAAAAAAATAAAATTGAACATTACTCGGATAAAGAAGCATTAGAATTTCATAATAGCAATAAATCAGGCAAGATTGAGATTATCTCATCAAAACCGATGACTTCAAAAAGGGACCTAGCCCTTGCTTACTCACCTGGTGTTGCTGCACCAGTAAAAGCAATTGCTGAGAATCCTGACCGAGCATACGATTACACAACTAAAGGAAATTTAGTAGCAGTAATTAGTAATGGTTCAGCAATTTTAGGTCTGGGTAATTTAGGAGCCATAGCATCGAAACCTGTTATGGAAGGAAAAGCTGTTTTATTTAAAAGATTTGCAGATATAGATTCGATTGATATAGAAATTGACACTAACGATACTGAAGAAATAATTAAATCAATAAAAAATATTTCTAAAAGTTTCGGGGGAATTAACCTCGAAGATATAAAGGCACCTGAGTGTTTCATTATAGAAAAAAAATTAAAAGAAATATTAGATATTCCAGTTTTTCACGATGACCAACATGGTACTGCAATAATAACTAGTGCAGCATTAATTAATGCCTGCGATATTGCAAAAAAAAAGCTAAATGAAATAAATGTAGTTATCAATGGTGCAGGCGCATCTGCAATGGCATGCGCAAAACTTTTTATAAACTCAGGCGTAGATAAAAATAAAATCAAAATGCTTGATTCAAAAGGAGTTATTTATAAAGGTAGAGATAACTTAAATGAATGGAAAAATAAATTCGCAATTAAAACAAATGATAGAAGTTTAAATGATGCTATTAAAAATGCCGATGTTTTTTTAGGTTTATCTCAAGCAGGAGCTCTCAAAAAAGATATGGTAAAATGTATGGCAAAAAAGCCCATAATTTTTGCTTGTGCTAATCCTGATCCAGAAATTACTCCTGAAGAAATTGAAGAAGTAAGAGATGATGCAATTATTGCAACTGGAAGATCAGATTATCCTAATCAAGTAAATAATTTAATTGGCTTTCCATATATTTTTAGAGGAGCTCTTGATGTTAGATCAAAAACCATCAATGAGGAAATGAAAGTTGCTGCAGTACATGCTATCGCTTCATTAGCAAGAGAGAGAGTTCCTGATGAAGTAGTCGCTGCAATGGGTGGTGAAAGACCAGTTTATGGAAAAGACTATATTATTCCGTCAACTTTTGATCCAAGACTTATAAGCGTTATACCACTCGCAGTTGCTAAAGCTGCAATTAAAACTGGTGTTGCAAGAATAGGAATTGAAAATTTTGAGAATTACTCAGAACAATTAAAAAATAGACTTGATCCAACTGTAGCTGTTATGCAAGGTATAAATTCGCAAATTAAAAAAAATCAAAAAAAAGTTGTGTTTGCAGATGGAGAAGATGAAAACAATCTTAAAGCTGCAATTTCATTCAAAAACAGTGGATTGGGTATCCCTATTTTAATTGCTAAAGAAGAGATAGTTAGAAAAAAATTAAATGAAATTGGATATGGAGAAAACTTTGACATTGAAATTATTAATTCAACAAACGAAAAATTAAGAAATAAATACACAGAGTTTTTATTTAAACGTCTTCAAAGAACAGACGGATTATTAGAGCGAGATTGTGATAAACTTGTTAGAAATGACAGAGTTACTTTTGGCGCTTGTATGGTTTCATGTGGAGATGCAGATGCAATGGTTACTGGGAATACCAGAAGATATTCAGCATCTCTTGAAAAAATTTCCAAAGTTGTTGACCCAAGGCCAGGTGAAATAATGTTTGGTTTAAATATGATAGTTAATAGAGGAAAAACCATCTTTATTTGTGATACTACGGTAATTGAATACCCTGACGAAAAACAACTTGCCGAAATGGCAATTTCAGCTGCTAGAGTTGTAAGACTATTTGGATTTGATCCAAAAATTGCTTTTTTATCTCATTCCACTTTTGGCCAACCAACAACAGACAGAACAAAAAGAATAAGTGATGCTGTTGAAATGCTTAAGAAGAAAAATGTTGACTTTAAATTTGATGGTGAGATGCAGCCAGATGTTGCCTTAGAGGATATGTTTCAAGAACTATATCCGTTTTCTGAAATTGTTGGCAATGCAAACGTTTTGATTATGCCAAGTCAACACAGTGCTGCGATATCTTATAAGATGATACAGTCCATGAGTAGAGCAAAATTAATTGGACCACTTTTAATAGGTTTGGGTCAAGCTATTGAAATTGCTCCATTAAGAAGCTCAACATCAGATATACTAAATTTAGCATCAGTTGCGGCTTATTCAGCTGAGATAATTGATTATAAAAAAAATTAATCTTTTTGGATTCTTAAATCTTCCACTAAGAGAATGCTGGCAATGATTTTATTTACATCCAAGATAGAATTTGCTTCATCAACAACTATCTCTAGTTCATCTCTATCTCTTGCTATTCCATATATGTAAATATTTTTTTTGTAAGTATCTATTTGATAATTGCTAGATTTTATATTTTTATTTACAATTAATGCAGCTCGTAATTGAGAAGTTATCAGCGTATCCTTTGCTGATTGTTTAAAATTGAATTTTTCTCTAATTTTTATATCGTTTCTTACAGACCTAACCCCACTAGTTTCCCATGCGATTTTAGTTATTTTTAACTTTTCCTCTGGATTATCAACTTTACCAGTAATAAATATTCTGCCATCTAAAACCTTAGTTTTGATGGATAAGAAATATTTCTTTTCTTCCATCGTGAGTCTAGTTATTAGGTTTTTTTCCATAATAGAATCATCAATTTGTGTTCCTAGAGATCTTGGGTCAATTGCCACGGAAACTCCTGTCCCAAATAATCCTCTTGAGCTAGTGCCTGAACAACTGTTTAAGAGAACAAGTAATATTAAAAGAAAAAAAAGATTTTTATTTATCATTTTTAACTTCTAGACAATAATCGTAGATTATTTTTTTTTGAATTCCTTTGTGAGAAAGACTTTTAATTATATCTCTAATACTTTTATTTTTTAGCATTCTTTTAATTATTTTTTTATCAGATTCGCTCAAAAAACCTAAAGGATTTATATTTTCTTTTACCTCAGAGATAACAACAGTAAGTTCACCTTTATCGAAAATTTTAATTTTTTTTAAGTCTTCAACCTTACATCTAATGAATTCCTCGTGTAATTTTGTCATTTCTCTGCAAAGAACAATTTCTCTTTTGCTAAAAAAATTTATTAAAGTTTCTACATTTTTAATTAATTTTTTTGGTGGAATAAATATGACTATTGAACAATCAATTTTGGAAAGAAATTCTAATTCTTTAATTAATTTATTTTTTTTTTCTTCTAAAAAACCATAAAAAATAAACTTGTCGGAAAAACCGCTTATTGATAAAGAAGTTATAACCGATGAAGCTCCTGGTATTGGAGTAACCGGAATATCCTTATTTATACACTCTTTCACTAATATTTTGCCTGGATCTGATATTGCAGGGGTTCCTGCGTCAGAAATAAGTGAAATTATTTTACCTCCCATTAAATTGATTAATATATCTTCAGTCTTTTTTTTTTCGTTAAATTTGTGGAATGATAAGAGTTGAGTTTTTATATTATAATAATTCAAAAGTTTTATAGAAACACGGGTATCTTCGCAAAGAATTAGATCTGAATTTTTAAGAATTTCTAACGCTCTTATTGTTAAATCACCTAAATTTCCTATCGGAGTAGAAACCAGATAAAGACCTTTTTTTTGTGATTGTGATATCATTAAATTAAGAGTTTATTATATATTATATAATATGAAAAAATTACTTAATTTAATATTTTTTATATCCATAACTTTTATTTTTACTAGCAAGCTTTTTGCAATCGAAGAAAAGATTAAAATTGGTTTGTTGTTGCCTTTGGATGGTCAAAACCATAATATAGGAAAGTCAGTATTAAGAGCTGTAAATTTGGCAGTTAATAAAATAGATGATCCAATTTTAGAAGTTTATCCAAAAAACAATTTTGATAATCCTGAAGATAATATTAAAGCGGCACAAGAGCTATACGATCAAGGTGTTAGAATATTTATTGGACCTATTTTTGATAAAAATACAAAAAATTTAGGAAAATTTGATGATGCTATTTTTATAACTTTTTCAAATAAGGATAAGAACTCTCAAAAAAATTTAATATACGCGGGGGTGAATGCTACTTCACAGATAGCAACAATTAAAAAATTTCTTGAGGACAATGATATTAAAAAAACTATCTGTCTTATTCCTGAATCTGACTTCAAAGAGGAGATTAAAAAAGGGATTTCACAGACAAAAATTAATTTAAAAAAAGTTTTTTATTATAAAACTGAGCCAACAGAGATTACAAAGAGAATTGAGAAAATCACGAGGTATGAAGTTAGAAAACAAAATCTGCTTGATGAAATTAAAAGGATAGAAAACTCTGATGATCCAAATAAAGAAAAAAAAATAAAAAATCTTGAAAAAAAGGATACAATAGGAAAATTAGGTTTCGACTCAGTTATAATTTCAGATTTTGATGAGTCATTAAAAAGCGTAATTACATCGCTTATTTACACAGATGTGTCTACAAAAAGGGTTTATTTTATAACTCTTAATCAGTGGTTCGATGATAGTTTGCTTAAAGAAGATAGTTCACAAAATATTTACTTCCCATCAATTAACAAAAAAAATTATGATACCTTTTCTAAATTATTTTTTAAAAAATTTAATAGTTACCCAAACCAGATTTCATTTTTAAGTTATGACTTAGTTGGACTAGTTTACTATTTGACAAAAAAAAATAATTTAGAAAATACAAATAAAATTTTTGATCAAAAAAATATATTTAAAGGTAAAACTGGTATTTTTGAGATCAAAGACAAAAAAATCAGTCATATCCTCAACTTCTACAAAGTTGAGAATGGTAAGTTTATAAAAATTTTTTAATTTTTTGAAAAGCTTTAAATCTATGATCAATTTTATATTTTTTTTTTGGTGAAATTTGACCAAATGTTTTCTTTGATCCATAAGGAATAAAAATTGGATCATATCCAAATCCTTTTGTGCCGACCTTAATATTTGATATTCTACCGTCAATTTTCCCAATTGTTGTTTTATATTTTCCACTTGGCCAATAAATTGTTAAGGCACAGATAAAATTAGCTTTTATTTTTTTGTTTCTCCAACTGGGCATTCTTTTATCTAATTTTTTAAATACTTTTTTAATTGCTAGATCAAAATCATTATTTTTTCCGCCCCATCGAGCTGAGTAAATACCAGGTTGATTATTTAAAATTTTAATTTCTAATCCAGAGTCGTCTGAGATACAAATTTGATCACTTTTTTTTGAAAAAAACTTGGCTTTTATAAAAGAATTTTCTTTAAAGGTTTTACCATTTTCCTTAGGGCTTTTTAAATTAAAGTCAGATGTTGAAAAAATCTTAATGTTTTTTGGCAATAAAGCTTTAATTTCTCTTAATTTACCTTTGTTATTGGTGCCAATTAGTAGTTTTGAAATTTTTTTGGGTCTCATCTGGAAATATCCATTTTACATACCATATAAATAACTATGGAAAAAGAAAACGAAAATACCTCAAAGATAGAAAATGAAGAAGAAATAGTTAATGACGAAAAGAACTCTAAAAGTGAGCAAAAGGAGGAGTTGACTATAGAAGAGAAATTAAAAGAGACAGAGGATAAGTTAACTAGAAGCTATGCTGAATTAGAAAACCAAAGAAGAAGATATGAAAAAGAAAAAGAAGAGGCTTATGAATATGGAGGTATGGCACTTGCGAAAGAATGTTTAAATCTCACAGACAACTTGGAGAGATCTAAATTATCTATTATTAGTGATGAAAGTCTTGAAAAAAGCAATAAAGATAAAATAATTGAGCATCTTGATGTTATTTATAAGGATATCTTATCAATTTTTAAAAAAAATCAGATCGACGAAATTTCTGCCCTTGGTGAAAAATTGGATCCAAACAAACATCAGGCCATGCTTGAAATTGAAGATGCAGAAAAAGAACAAGGTATAGTTGTTCAAGAAATTCAAAAAGGATTTACGTTAAAAGGAAGATTACTAAGACCTTCATTAGTTGGGGTCTCCAAAAAACCTCAAAAAAATGAGGAAAAACAGCAAAAAAAGGAGAAAAATTAATATTAGTTATAACTTGTAGATTAGGAATTAACACTTATATGACCATTATTATTTAAGAATATGAGCAAAGTAATTGGAATAGATTTAGGAACAACGAATTCTTGCGTGGCAATTATGGATGGCACACAAGCAAAAGTTTTAGAAAATGCTGAAGGTGCTAGAACTACACCTTCGGTTGTTGCTTTTACAGATAATGATGAAAAACTAATTGGACAACCAGCAAAAAGACAGGCTGTAACCAATCCTGAAAATACAGTATTTGCCGTTAAAAGATTGATTGGAAGAAATTTTGATGATCCATCAGTAAAAAAAGATATAGAAACATCTCCTTTTAAAATAGTAAATTCAGAAAAAGGTGACGCATGGATTGAGGCTAAAGGAAATAAATATTCCCCATCTCAAATTTCAGCTTTTATTCTTCAAAAAATGAAAGAGACAGCAGAAAAATATTTAGGTCAAGAAGTAAAAAAAGCCGTTATAACTGTTCCAGCGTACTTTAACGATGCCCAAAGACAAGCAACTAAAGATGCTGGAAAAATAGCTGGTTTAGAAGTTTTAAGAATTATAAATGAGCCTACCGCAGCCTCACTTGCTTATGGTTTAGATAAGAAAACTAACAAGAAAATTGCAGTTTATGATTTAGGTGGCGGAACATTTGATGTTTCAATACTTGAATTAGGTGATGGTGTATTTGAAGTTAAGTCTACTAATGGTGATACTTTTTTAGGTGGTGAAGATTTCGATAATACAATTGTTGAATATTTATTATCTGAGTTTAAAAAAGATAGTGGAATAGACTTAAAATCTGATAAACTTGCACTTCAAAGATTAAAAGAAGCTGCAGAAAAGGCAAAAATTGAACTTTCATCAGCAGCACAAACGGAGATAAATCTTCCTTTTATTACAGCAGATAAGACTGGACCGAAACACATAAACTTAAAAATGACCAGAGCTAAACTAGAAGCCCTAGTTGAAGATTTAATTAAAAGGACTATGCCACCGTGTGAAACAGCTCTTAAAGATGCTGGTCTTTCAGCGGGTGAAATAGATGAGATAGTGCTAGTTGGTGGTATGACTAGAATGCCTAAAATAATAGAAGAAGTTAAAAACTTTTTTGGTAAAGAGCCAAATAAATCTGTGAACCCTGATGAGGTTGTTGCTATGGGTGCAGCTATTCAAGCTGGAGTATTGCAAGGAGATGTGAAGGATGTTTTATTGTTAGATGTTACACCTCTATCTCTTGGAATTGAGACACTAGGTGGAGTGTCAACGAAGTTAATTGATAAAAACACAACTATTCCAACTAAAAAGAGCCAGGTATTCTCAACAGCTGAAGATAATCAGCCAGCTGTATCCATCAGAGTTCTCCAAGGTGAAAGAGAAATGGCATCTGATAATAAAGTTTTAGGTAATTTTGAATTAGTTGGTATTGCACCAGCACCTAGGGGTGTTCCTCAAATTGAAGTTACATTTGATATTGACGCTAATGGCATAGTAAATGTTTCTGCTAAAGATAAGGGCACAGGTAAAGAACAAAAAATTCAAATTCAAGCATCAGGCGGCTTAAGTGAAGAAGAAATTAATAAAATGGTTAAGGAAGCTGAAGCTAACAAAGATGCTGATAAAAAGAAGAGGGAAGCTGTTGATGCAAGAAATCAAGCAGATACATTATTGCACTCAACTGAGAAAAATTTAAAAGAGCATGGAAGTAAAGTATCTGAGGCAGATAAAAAAGCTATCGAAACTGCATGTTCAGATTTAAGAAATTCTTTGAAAGGAACTGATGTCGAAGATCTTAAAAAGAAAACACAAGATTTAGTTCAAGCATCTATGAAATTAGGTGAAGCTATCTATAAGTCACAACAAAGCGCTAAACCAGACGATGGTGCAAAAGACAAAAAAGAAGAAGGAAAAAAAGACGATAACGTTGTTGACGCAGACTTTGAGGAAGTAAAAGACGAGAATAAAGAAAAAAGTGCCTAAGAGCTAACAACTGTTTGTCTAATTAGTTATGGCAAAAAGAGATTACTACGAAGTCTTAGGTGTAAATAAATCAGCATCGGCAGATCAAATAAAAGCTGCCTATAGAAAACTAGCTGTAAAACATCATCCAGATAAAAATAAGGGAGACAAAACTTCTGAAGAAAAGTTCAAAGAGGCATCAGAAGCATATCACGTTTTATCAAATGCGGAGAGAAAACAAAATTATGATAATTTTGGTCATGCTGCGTTTGAGAACGGGGGGGGTGGTAGAGGAGGTTTTAGCAATTTTGATTTTTCTAGTCACTTCTCTGATATTTTTGAGGATTTCTTTGGTGATTTTGGTGGAGGCGGAAGAAGAAGTAGAAAAGCAAATTTTAGAGGGTCTGATTTAAGATATGATTTATCTATTTCACTTGAGGAGGCTTATACAGGAAAAAAACAAGACATAAAATTTTCAACATCTGAAAAATGTGAGATTTGCAATGGTAGTGGCTCTAAACCTGGCACTAATATAGGCTCTTGCTCTATGTGTGGAGGTAATGGTCAAGTAAGGTCGAGCCAAGGTTTTTTCACTGTACAACAGACGTGCCCTCAATGTTCAGGCACTGGCGAACAAATTACTAATCCATGCGGTAGTTGTGGTGGTCAAGGAAAGAAACAAGCATCAAAAAGATTATCAGTGACAATTCCAAAAGGTGTCGATGATGGTACTAGAATTAGATTAGCAGGTAAAGGGGAGGCTGGTTCTAGAGGTGCATCAAGTGGGGACTTGTATCTTTTTATAAATGTTTATTCCCATGATTTATTTAAAAGAAGTGAGGAAAATTTATTTTTTGAATGTCCAATATCTATTGCAGATGCAGCACTAGGAGCATCCATAGAAATACCAACTATCGATGGAGGAAAAGCAAAAATTAAAATTCCATCTGGTACACAAAGTGGTAAACAATTTCGATTAAAAGGTAAGGGAATGCCTTTAATGAGAGGAGGTGGCATTGGAGATTTATATGTTCAAGTAAATACCGAAGTACCAGTTAACCTCAACAAAGAGCAAAAAGAACTTCTTGAAAAATTCAGAGAAATTGAAAATGAAAAATCTAATCCTAGTATCAAAAAGTTCTTCCAAAAGGCAAAAAATTTCTGGAAAAGCTGAAACTAATAAAATAAAAACTGTTTTTTTAAATGATATCTTTATCAACAAAATTAAAAATTAAATGTGCATCATTAATAAGTAATCTTTTGGTTTTATTTCTTGGAGACAAAAACAAAATAATAAACAGAAGTAATATTAATTATTGTATTAATCTCAGAGAAGGCATAGACCTAGGAATTTTTCTTGGTATTAACAATGAGACTTCTATTTTAAATATAGATAAAATTATGAATATTAACAAAAAAAAAACAATAATTGATATTGGTGCAAATATAGGATCTGTATCCCTTCCATTAGCAAAAACATTTAAAAATTCTACAATAATTTCTATTGAACCAACAGTTTATGCATTTTCTAAACTGAAAAAAAATGTAAATTTAAATCCTTATTTAAAAAAAAGAATTATTCTTCAAAATATTTTTATTTCAAATAAAAAAAAAATAATCAAGGAAGTTCATTCATCATGGAATTTTTTAGATAGTGGTAAAAAACACCAGGTTCATATGGGTATTTTAAAGAAAACATCATTAAAAACAAAAAAACTTGATCAAATTTGCTCAAAACTTGAAAATATTGATCTCATTAAAATTGATGTAGATGGACATGAACTAGATGTATTAAAAAGTGGTAAAACAACAATTATGAAACACAAACCCTTTATATATTTTGAATTTGCTCCTTATTTATATAAGGAGTTTGGATACACACCGGAAAATTTGATAAATTATATTAAAAAAGATTTAGATTATTTATTTTTTGACGAAAATTTAAAAAGAGTTTTTAATATTGAAAATTTTATAAAAAAACTTCAGGGTAGATCACAAAACTTTTTTTTATTTCATAAAAGTATTAAGGTAAAATAGCTATGAGTCTTGAAATTATTGTCCCTATAATAGCTTTAATAGGTGTTTTAGTATTAGTATTACCAGAGTTTATACGCACTAATTACAATATTAAAATATTAATTAAAAACTTATCAATATGGATTATTGTAATCCTAATGATACTAATATTTATATATTTTATATTATAAATATTTATTAATTATTTATTTTCAGCGCAGATATCCTTAATCACAGGAACACTTGCACAATCACCACATTTGGTAACTTGTACCAAACATCCGCTATCAAGCATTTTCACGTCTACAACTCTATCACACTTAGAGCAAACCGACGAAATAGTTAATCCGCACTTTTTACAACTAAATTTTTGTGTTTGCATGTAGTTAAGATAAAAAATTAAAAAAAATTATTCAAGAAATAACGTATAATATTGATTATCATTATCACAAAAAAACCAATTAAAATCATCTCTTTAAAAAAATCTTTATGAATGATAATCATTATCAACAAAATCTTTATATGAAAATAAATTTAACTATCACAGGATGTATGGGAAGAATGGGTCAACAGCTTATTAAATCTTCAAATAAAAATAAAAACTTCAAATTAGTTTCGCTTACAGAAAACTTTAAAATTAATAGAAAAATAAACAATGTTTTACCTGAATTTAATAACGTTAATTCTTTTAAAAAAACTAATGTCATCATAGATTTTACAGTACCTAAATGTACGCTGGAAGTCCTTAAAATTGCCTCAAAATTAAAAAAAAGGGTTGTTATAGGCACTACTGGTTTTACTAAAAATCAGGAAAATACAATAAAAAGATATTCTAAAAAAATTCCAATATTAAAAGCTGGGAACATGAGCTTAGGTATTAATTTATTAATGTATTTGACAGAAATTACCTCCAAATCTCTTGGAAGCAATTTTTTGAGTAAAGTTTTTGAAATTCATCATAAACATAAAAAAGATCACCCGTCTGGCACAGCTTTAATGCTTGGAAAAGGAATAGCTATTGGGAAGAATAAAGATCTAAATAGATTGATAGGAAAAAAATATCTAAATAAAAAATCTTTTCCTTACGGAAAAAAAATAAATTTTAATTCGATGAGAAAAGGTGAAGTAATTGGTGAACATGAAGTTAAATTTTCTAGTGGTAAAGAAATCATAACTTTAAATCACGAAGCATTTGATAGAGCCTTATACTCTGAGGGTGCTTTAACCGCAGCAAAGTGGTTGATGAAGAAGAGACCAGGCCTTTATTCAATGAGAGATATATTGAACTTTAAATGAGTTCAAAAAATGCTGACAAAATCAAAAGAGCTAAAATAGTATTAAAAATACTTAATAAGACTTATCCACACATTAATGTCCCTCTTGAAAGTAGAAATGTGTTTACTTTATTAATTTCAGTTCTTTTGTCTGCACAATGTACAGATGTGAATGTAAATAATGTGACAAAAGATATTTATCCAAAATATTATAAGCCTATTCATTTTGTAAAGCTTGGGAGAAAAAAAATTGAAAGGTTAATAAGAAGAATAGGAATATTTAGAATAAAAGCTAAAAGTATTTATTACTTGTCTAAAACCTTAGTAGAAAAATATAATAGTAAAGTTCCAAGCACCTTTGAACAATTAGAGGAACTTCCTGGAGTTGGTCACAAAACTGCAAGTGTAGTCATGTCTCAAGGTTTTGGTCATCCCGCTTTCCCAGTAGACACTCATATTCACCGGCTTGCTCAAAGATGGGGATTAACAAATGGTAAAAATGTTGTTCAAACCGAGGAAGATCTAAAGAGTTTATTTCCAAAAAAATCTTGGAACAAACTTCATTTACAGATTATTTTTTATGGTAGAGAATATTGTAAGGCTCGAGATTGTTACGGTATTTCTTGTAAAATTTGCACGAGTTGTTATCCTAATAGAAAAAAACCAATTAAAACTAAAAAGGCTTAGCATGAAAATATTAGGTATAGGCAATGCAATTGTAGATGTAATTTGCAAAGTTGAGGATGATTTTATTCAAAAAAATGGTCTTACTAAAAGTACAATGAAGCTCATTTTTGAGGAAAAAGAATTTAAACAACTATTATCTAATTTAAAAATTGAAAAAACTGTGTCAGGCGGATCTGTGGCAAATTCTATAGTTGGTATTTCACAGCTCAAAAACAAAGTTGGTTTTATAGGTAAAGTGAGTGATGATGAATTAGGCGGAAAGTATGAAGAAGGACTTAAACAAGAAAATGTTGAATATTTTTACTCGAAGAAAAAGGAGGAGTTACCAACAGGCACTTGTTTAATTTTAGTAACACCAGACTCTGAGAGAACAATGTGTACTTTTCTTGGAACAGCGGGAAAAATAAATGAAAATGATGTTGATACAAATGCCGTAAAACAAAGTGAACTTATTCTATTGGAAGGATACCTGTGGGATGAGGGAGATCCTAAAAAAGCTTTTGATAAAGCAATAACTAATGCAAATAAAGTTGCAATGTCTTTATCAGATCAATTTTGTGTTGATAGACATAAGCCTCATTTTTTAAATTTAGTTAAAAATAAATTAGATATAACATTTGCTAATGAACAAGAAATTATGTCTTTAATTGATGCTAAAAACTTTGATGAGGTAATTAATTTTGGAAAAGGTCTTAAAAAATTATTGGTTATCACTAGGGGTGAAAAAGGTGCAATCTCAATTAACGGTGATGAAGTTACAGAATGTGGTATTCAAAAAAATCTCAAAATAATTGATTTGACTGGTGCTGGAGATTTATTCGCCGCAGGATTTTTACATGGTCATGTAAACGGTCTATCTCAAAAAGAATGCTTAGAAAAAGGTACTGAAATGTCTTCTAAAGTTATTCAACAAATTGGTGCAAGAATATAATAATTAGTCGTAATGATTGATTTTGCTGTAATAGGATCAGGAATATCAGGTGCCACAATATCTAACAAGTTAGTTAAAAAATACCCAATTAAAGTTTTTGAAAAAGCCAGAGGGGTTGGTGGGAGGAGTTCTTTTAAAAGATTTAAGGGCAAGATTGGGTTTGATCATGGTCTTCAATATCTATCTCCAAGATCTAGAGAGTTTAAATCTTTTACTAATAAGCTAATTAGAAAAAGAGTTATCAAACATTGGAAAGGCAATCACGAATTTTTAAATGAAAAAGTAAAAAGAGACAAAAAACACATCAAATTAATAGGAGTAAGAGGTAATAACGACATTAGTAAACATTTATTAAAAAAGATAAATTGTAAATTCCAATCAGAATTGTCAGAGATACAAAGAAAAAAAAATTGCTGGTTTCTTAAATTTAAGAATAACACTAGCGCTTATGCAAAAAACTTAATTATTACAGCTCCATTTCCACAAGTTAAAAAGTTAACATCTAGGTTCGTTAAAACAAAACTTTTTAAAAATAAAGTAACAATGAATTCAAGTCTGACTGTATTAATAATGACCAATAAAACTGATAGTAATGTCAGTAGTTTTTTTACCAATGATAATATTTTAGGTTGGGTTTCAAATGAAAATTCAAAGAAAAGATTTAAGTATAATAAGGATTTATGGGTACTTCAGAGCACTTATGAATATGGTAAAAAACATACTGATAATTATAAAAATAAAAAAAAGTTTTACACGAACATTTTAGTTAATAAATTTAAAAAATTATGTAAAGTAAAAATAAGAAAAGTTTATTTCACACATATTCACGGTTGGAAATACTCGTCTAATTCAAAACCTTTAAAAATATTAAGTTATTGGGATAAAAGTTTAGGACTAGGAATTTGTGGAGATTGGTTTGGAGGTCCAAGACTAGAGAATGGCTGGCTAAGCGCTAATAATTTGTACAAAAAAATTAATAAAAATTTAAAATAATTTCATATGACAATATTTTTTTTTAACAATAAAGATTATCAAAAAGAAGTTATTTTTTTTATTATTCTTTATTTCACTTTAATAATAAGTTTCTTTTTTGGTGAGGATTCAACAGGAGGAGCATTTAGAGATTACGCTAATCAAAAAAAAGCGGTCCAAAGTTTCGCTACACAATTTTTAAATACTTTTTACGAATATGATTCATTTCAAACAAGACATTCCCCTATTTTGATAATCTTTCTATCTTTATTTAAAAAGATTAATCTAGCAGATACCCTAACGAGACTAATTCATCTTCATATATGTTTGTTGTTACCTTTTTTCTTTTATAAGTGCTTAACGATAAAATTTAATAAAATAGATAGAAAAGTTTTATTTTTTTTATCAAGCTTGATTTTCTTATCGCCAACATTTAGAAGTTTGGCTATTTGGCCTGATAGTAGATTACTTGGTCTCACTTTATTTACGCTCAGTATTTATTATTTTTTAAAATTTGAGGATAGTAAAAATTTTAAATTTGCTATTAAAAATGTTTTGGTTTTAGCTCTAAGCGCTTACATCAGTCCTAATTTTTCTGTTTTTTCGATATTTTTTTTTATTAATTTCATTTTATATTACGGTTTTTTATCAAGGCAAAATTTATACTTGGTTATTATAAATGTAGTGTTGGCGTTTCCTGCCTTCTATTACGTATTTATTCTCGATGTAAATTTTTTATTAAAATCAGCTGCAATAGGAATTGGGAGTAACGAAAAAATTATCTTTAATAATATTTTTAATGATATTTTGATTACATTTTCAATTGTTTTCTTTTACTTAATACCATTTATTTTTTTTAGAATAATTAAAATAAATAATGTTTTAGATATTAAAAATATTTTAATTTCCTTAATTATCTTTTTAATTTGCGTGTTAAATTTTAATTATAATTATTCATATAGTGGTGGTGGTATATTTTTTAAGTTGTCTAATTATTTCTTTAAAAATAATTATTTATTTTATTTTATATCATTTTTCGCAATTCTAGTGATCTGCTCATTAATTAAAAAAAAATATTTAAATATTTTACTCATGGTATTAATTATTTTGAATAATCCACAATATACAATTTATCACAAATATTTTGATCCTTTTATTCTTATAGCATTTCTTACAATTTTCTCTTTTAATCTCGATTTAAAAAAAGTTTATTATAAAAAAAACTATTTGCTTATTTTTACATATTTTTTAGTTTTTTTGATTATAAGTAACTTAAAATTAATATTATTAGTCTAAAGTTATCTAATTAGATATTGTTATTAATATATGTCAAAAAGATACAGTGGAAAATCATTCAAAGATTCTAGTGTCATGAAGAGACCTAAATTATCCTTTAAAGAAAAAAGGAAACTTAAAAGGGAAAAAAGAAAAACAAAAATTGAGAAATAAATTATTAATATCTTTCAAAATAATATTGGTTATTTTAATTTTAGTTAGCTGTAGTAAAACCAATAAATTAAAAAACGTAGATAAAATTCTATTGTTTGGAGATAGTTTAATGTCAGGGTATGGTTTGAAGGAAAACCAAGTGCTTTCGGCGATACTAGAAAATGATTTAAGAGAAGCTGGATATAATATTAAAATAATTAATGGAAGTGTTTCTGGAGATACTTCGGAAGATGGATTAGATAGAATTGGAGAATATACCTCTGGTGGTGATATTGATTTGATAGTTTTAGGATTAGGTGCAAATGACATGCTTAGGAGAATTAATCCAGATCGAACTGAGCGTAATCTAAGAAATATTATAGAAATTATAAAAACTAATAACATAGAAATAATTTTAGCGGGCATGAGGGCGTCTCCAACAAATGGATTGGCATATAAGAAAAAATTTGATGATATTTTTCCTAAATTAGCAAAAGAATATGATTTAATTTTGATACCTTTTTTACTAAAAAAAGTGGCTTTAAATCCAAAGCTTAATCAAAGTGATGGAATTCATCCAAACTATGAGGGTGCTAAGGTGATTTCAAAAACAATAAAAGAAAGTATAATTAATTTAGAATGAAACAACCTTATCTGTGCATAATTCTTGTTTTGATGTTTTCTCTTTTTACATCGCATTCGTTTTCAGAAAAATACTCAATTACAAATCCTGAAAAATTTCAAGATGAAAAACAAAAAGGTTATCATTGTAATTTAAGCAACGATATAAATAAAGAAAGTTGTAGTGGTTGCGAAAATTATTCTACACGGACTATCTGTTGCTATGATGAGGATGGAAAAGAAATATGGAAAGATCCGCAATATAGTAATTCAAAAGTAAAATATTTTGGTGAGGTCAATAAAAACGAAAATATCGATACAGATTGGTATCTTTTTGATGCTTGGGGGATTAAACATAAAAGAGGAATAGAAAAAAAATATAAGCATGGCAAAAGTTTAGGGGTATGTATAAAGAAAGATGGGACTGGATTTTATTATACTGCTGTAAAATCATATTCAACAAAAGCAGGAAAAAAACAATCCTGGGTAAATATTACATCTCTTATCGGTAAAAGAGCATGGTCAGGAAATCCTGGGAATGTTTATGGAGAGTCAAATAAAGATTTTCCTATATCCATCGGAGAAATTAAGAAATTCCAACTTGCCTACGATTATAATTTTAAATCTAAAGGAACATATAATAATAATATAACTTTTTGGTTGAAGCATCCTAATGATAAACAACCTTTTATAGAGATCATGTTAAAATTTGATGCTACTGCAAGAAAGCATGCAAAAAAAAGATTAAAGAATCTTAAAACTGATAATTATGAATTTTATGTTTATTCTAGCAAAGGGCAAGAATTTAGAAGAAAACACGAAGGTTTAGATTATTTTTTTAGCATTAGTGCTTTCGAAAAGAATACAAAAATTAATAAAGATGGAAACTATTCTATAGATATCAATCTAAAACAGATTTTTGATTATTTAGTAGAGAGAAAATTAATTGAAAATAATGATATCGTGCCAGGAATAGAGGTTACTACCGAAATGTGGGATGGCATTGGAGAAATGAAAATCAAAAAATTGAAATATGAGATTGTTAAGGAATGAAAAAACTATCTTTGTTCATTTCTTTAGTTTTGATAATTTTTTCCATTAATAATTTAAATGCATGGGAAAAAGTACCTGTTCCAGATTATATAGATAAAAAAACTAAATCACCCTGGAACTTTTATGAAAATTTTGAAGATCAAAAAATAGGAAAAATAAAATTAAATAAATTCGATATTAATGATAAAGGAAAAGGCAAAAAACCTTTCAAAATTAAACAAGATACTGATGGCAATAAGTTTTTAGAGATAACTGTTAAACACGGTTGGAATAAGGGAAAATATTATAAAACTGAAAGATCAGAATTTCAGACAAAAGGAAAAAGAGCACTAAATAAAGAAATATGGTATGGATTTAAATTAAGATTTCCAAAAGATTTTAAACATATTAATGACAGAGTTTTAATAAATCAGTTTAAAAATAATTTTGATAATATGAAAAAAAGTCCTCTAATGGGTATTCGATTTTATGAGGATGGCAATACTTTAGATATCGGAGGAGAAACAGGGGGTATTGCAACCAAAAAATGGAATAAAGAAGAGAATAAAAAACATGGGATAAGAGTTAGATATTTTAAAAAAAATAAAAATTGGAATTTATTGGAGGTGAAAACAAGAGGAGAAGATAAAAAGAAAGCATGGAAATGTGAGGGAGAACAAGAACCAGAATATTGTAAAAATTTTAATATAGAAAAAATTTTAGATATTAAAGAATTAGGCGATTGGACAACTTTTAAGGTTGGCATTAAGAATTCAAAAAAAAATGATGGATTTGTTAAAGTTTTTAAAGATGACAAATTAATTATGAATTATAATGGAATTACTTTTGACTGGAGTGGAAGTTATTATTCTAGTCATATAAGATTAGGTATTTATAGAGACTCTGATCCAAGTGGAGCAGGATATCCAGACCAAGTAGCACACTTTGATGATTTTATTGTCGTTTCTGATAAAAAAACTTTAGACAAATATTTGGATTAAAGGGGCGTTCTGTTTCTCGTCCCTTGATTAATAATATACAGAATATAACACTTTTTCAAAAACTTCGTGTAGTGTTTTGCTCATTTTGCCGATTTCTTGACTTTCAACTTCGTGTATTGGTCTTTAAATAATTTTTCCCCTTCAGCGATAATGTGGTAAAAACTTTTAATGAAATCAATTATGTATCATTATATTAGAAACAAGAGCAAATTGTTTCCAAATTATAATATATTGGAAAAAAAAGATTATATTAATCAAATAAAAAAATTTTCTAAAACTGGTCTAATAAATTCCTATGAAGAATTATTTATTTCTTCTGATAAGTTTTTACCAACATTTGACGATGGTTTTAAAGACCATATTTTTGCTGCTGAAGTTTTAAAAAAACACAATTCTATTGGTATTTTTTTTATTCCCACATCACCACTTAAAAATAATATAATGCTTGATGTTCACAAAACCCATTTAATTTTGGGTAAAGTAAAAAGTTCAAAAGCATTAAATGAACTAGAAAAATACTTATACAAAAATAAAATTACTAAATTTTACAACTATAATGAAAAGTCAAAATATAAATCGGCATATCAAAGACATAATGACGAAGATGATAAGAAACAATTTAAAAAGATTATGAATTACTATGGTGATTTAAAATTAAAACATAAAATTTTAGATTATTTATTAAAAAAATTTGAAATTAATATTAAACCCAAAGATTATTATCTTAATAAAAAAGAAATTAAATATCTTAAATCTATAGGAATGTTAATAGGTTCTCATAGTGAGAGTCACACTTTATTATCAAGACTTTCTTATAGAGAACAATTTAAAGAATTAAATAATAGTAAAATTTTTTTAGAAAAAATAATTAATAAAAATATTGATACCTTTTGTTATCCCTATGGTGGAAGAATTTCTTACAATGATAATACTTTAAAAATATTAAAAAAATTAAAATATAAACTTGCTTATAGTGTACAATACAGAGATATATCCTTAAAAGATATTCAAAGAAAACCTTACGAATTACCAAGATATGATTGTAATTTATTTTAATTTTTCAATATGAAAGTCACACTATTTACTTCTAATAATCATAGGCACAATTATCTTATTAATTTATTGTCAAATTTTTGTGATGAACTCTGGGTAGTTCAAGAATGTAAAACTTTATTTACAGGAAAAAATGATGAAAAATATCAAAACAAAAATATTATTGAAGAATATTTTAATAAAGTTTTAGAGGCGCAGAATAAAATTTTTAAAAAGGAATTTGTAAATAAAAATAATAAAAATATTAAAACTCTTCCGGTTTTATATGGTGAACTTAATAAATTGTCTTTATCATTTTTAGAAGATTTCCTTAAAAGTGACATTTATGTTGTTTTTGGTTCTAGTTATATCAAAGGTGACCTTGTAGATTTTTTAGTTAAGCAAAGAGCAATAAACATTCATGCCGGTGTATCACCTTACTACAGAGGTACTGATTGTAATTTTTGGGCATTGTATGATGATAATCCTCATTTAGTGGGTTCCACAATTCATTTACTTTCTAAAGGATTGGATAGCGGACCAATGCTGTACCACGCTATGTCAAATTTAAAAATAAACCCTTTTGAATACACAATGTCTACCCTTAAGTCAGCATTTCACTCCATTGCTGAAAGAATCAAAGACGGTTCTATTCTTACAATTGAACCACTAGTTCAGGATAACAGTAAAGAGGTAAGATATTCAAAGAAAAGTGAATTTAACGAAGAGATAGTTAAAAAATATTTTAAAAAACAAATTAATTTGAATAAGAAAAAATTTGATAATTCTTTACTAAAGAATCCATTTTTTTTAAACTAATTTTTAAATACTGTTATACTCGCAAATGCGACTATAACGGTTCGGAACGAGACTTCAAACTTCGTGTAAACTTCGTGTAAAACTTCGTGCTGTCTTTTATTTGATATTTTAATTGGAATAACGTTTTCCGTTGGTTAAGGGGCGTTCTGTTGCCAGGTGCCCCAAACCCCAAAGAATTTATCCTTTAAACATTTCTAATGCTTTATTAAGAAGATCTACTGATTTTTTGTGTTCACCACTGTCGTGAGCCTTCATTCCAGCATCTCTTAATTCTTGAGCTTCTGCAATTTTTGCATCAAGGTTTTTTGCCATCATTGGGCATGAACCTGCAAAAACAGAACTCGAAAATAATACAAAAGATAAAATTAACGCTAATTTTTTCATTGTTTTCCTTTCGTTTATTTAGATATGGTTATTTATTTATAATTTTTAAGCAACAGAGTGTCACACTGATTAAGCTATAAAACCATATGTAATAAATATATATATAGTCACAATGTTTATAGCGATGAATAGATTTAAGATTGTTCTTGGTAAGGAACGAGACTTTGAGAGTGTTTGGAAAAACAGAGATACTCATCTAAAAGGTGTACCAGGTTTTAAAGAATTTCATTTAGTTAAGGGAAATACTAATAAAGAATTTACCTTGTATGCATCACATAGTATATGGAATTCTAAAGAGGACTTTATTAATTGGACTAAATCGGAAGCCTTCAGATTAGCTCACAAAAATGCTGGTCAACATCAAGATCTTTATTTGGGTGCACCTAATTTTGAGGGATTTGAAGTTGTTTTATAATGATTGAACAAAGCATTACATATTTAACTGCGATACTTTTGGGGATTATGCTCTTTTTTTCATTTGTTGTTGCACCATCTACATTTAGATTTTTAAATGAAGAATATGCTAGAAAATTTATTAGAGGTATATTTCCTTTATATTACTTACTAAATCTTAGTATCAGCCTAATTGCTGTTTTATTGATCGCTTACTTAAGTGATTTTAGTCTTAAATTTTATTTAATGCTGTCTATTTGTATTTTATTTTTTATCTCTAATTTTTTTTTAATGCCATTAATAAATAAATTTAAAGATAAGGGAGAAGAAAAAAATTTCAAAATATCGCACTTTGTATCTGTACTGATAAACCTAGTGCAGATGATATTTCTTATAATAATATTAATAAAATAATGAAATCTAATTTAAATAAAAGAACTTTTATAAAATTGTTAGGTATCACATTTTTTTTCTTTTTTCTTAATGCCATTTAAGTTTGCAAAAGCTGTTGCAAAAAAAGTTATAAATGAAAATCTCACAAAAAAACAAAAAGAAATAATGTTTAATGAGGGAACAGAAAGGCCATTTACAAGTGATCTTTTGAATGAAAAAAGAGAAGGTTTTTATCATTGTGCAAACTGCGGTGCAAAATTGTTTGCATCCACTGCTAAGTTTGACAGTGGTACTGGTTGGCCATCTTTTACCGAAGCTTTGCCAGGTGCATTTAAAACTAAAGTTGATTACTCATTTGGAATGAAAAGAATTGAATATCATTGTGCAAATTGTGGTGTTCATCATGGACATGTTTTTGCAGATGGTCCTAGTGAAACTGGAAAAAGGTTTTGTAATAACGGTCTTTGTTTAATTTTTAAACCTTTAAATTAATCAATATCTATAACTGTACTTAAGTTATTTTCTGCATCTGTACATGGTTCCTTAAAACAACTCGTCAATCTTATATCATTATTGTCTAGTGCCGGGGTAGCACCAGGATTAAATGTAGTATCATGAGATATTCCATTTAAATGTATTGAACCAATACTTGATTTGTTTGTGGAAGGTCCAGTATTTCTTACATAAGTTAATTTTGTATATATACTTTTGTATTCTTTCTCTGTGTTGAATACTACTTGCAAGTGGGGAATAATTAGACCGTATGTGATTCCAGAACAATTTAGACCAGAACCATCTCTCTTTTTCATTATCACTGCTTGATCGTCTAACCCGCATTTTGCCAACTCGTTTTGCATATATTTTTCCATTATTTTAAAATTTGCTTTAGTTGTGTTGGCTTTAGCAGCACTTGTATACCCAGAATAAGCAACTGTTCCTACAGCAGCTAAAATCCCAATAATAGCTACAACAACTAATAGCTCAATAAGTGTGAAGCCTTTATTCATAATTAACCGTGGACTCCAAATACTTGGTTGAACCGGTGCTATCACCTAGATTAGAACATATTTTTATAGTGTTTGAATTTATTTTAAACACTGAAATGTATCCACCTTGTTTAGAGTGAGATGGACATGCGCTCATATATCCTGGGGGTGAGCAGTTCGTAACATTTAGTCTGCACCATGATCCATAAGGAGGATTTCGACTATAAAAAGGACTTTTCCAATTCATTCCGTAAATATCTTCATTCATGTAAGTAATAAAATCATCAATATCGACAGGACAATTAAATGCTTGGGGTATACCATTTGTGTCTAGATATTGAATTTTTTCACCTATAGTGCACAGGGCTGCTTTTGCTCCTATCATTTTAGCTATAGTTGCATGGTTTGCTTTCGTAGCAGAAATTTTTGCACTCATTGTATATCCATTATATGCAACAGATCCTACAGCAGCTAAAATACCAATGATAGCTACAACAACCAAAAGTTCTATAAGTGTAAAACCGTTTTTTTTTTTCATTTTTTTTTTCTTTTAAAACTACCTTTGCCCTTTTTAGGTTTGATAATTCTAGGTTTATATTTTTTTGTAAATAGGTCTTTTTTTAAAGGATTTTTCTTACTCATTGATTATATATCCATCTTTTTTACTTTCTATAAATGAGTCGTCGTTGAATGTGTCTTTGATTTTTTTTCTTAATCTATAAATATGTGTCTCAACTGTATGGGTTTCTAAATCTTCACCATATTTCCAAACTTTTTTTTGAAGGATATTCACATTAACTGGTTTATTTTCATTTTTAAGAAATAAAACAGTATCAATTTCTCGTTCAGTTAATTTTAACTCTTTATCAGATTTTTTTAACATTCTAGAATTAATATCTAATATATATTTGCTTATATTAATATTTGATTGAACTGAGTAATTTTGTTGTATTAATCTTGCGTTTAATTGATCAACTAAATTAGAGATTTTTATTGGAAATTTTGTAATACAATGAATTTGTTTTTCATTGGTTTTGTTTTTTAATGAAGAAAAGTCTTTCCAATTAACAATAATTATTGAATTTTCTAGAAATTTTCCATCTTCGTTAATTTTTTTTATCAAATCTTTTTTTTCAGTGAAGTAATTAATCTCGTAGTTAAAATAATCTTTAATTTCTATAATAATTTTATCTAATTCTGGTATATTTAAAATATGCAACTTTTGTGAATGCATCAAATTATATTATGTTATTAAGATTAAAAAATAAAGAATACTTAATTGTTGATGAATTTAAGTTCAAATGCTCTATTGGTAAAAAAGGTTTAAAATCAAAAAAAAAGGAGGGAGATAAATGCACTCCGATAGGAATTTTTAAGATTGGTAAGGTTTATTACCGATCAGATAGAATTAAGAAACTAGAAACAGTATTAAAAACTAAAAAAATTACAAAAAATATGGGTTGGTGCGATGATCCGTATAATAAGAAATATAATAAAGAAATTGTTTTGGATAAAAAAAATAAAGGTGAAAAACTTTATAGAAGAGATAACACCTATGATGTTTTAATTGTTATAGAGTATAATACAAAAAAAATAAAACCATTTAAAGGAAGTGCAATTTTTATTCATTTAACGAAAAATTATAGTCCTACTGAAGGTTGTATAGCTCTAAAAAAAAACGACTTATTAATACTATTAAAAATAATTAATAAAAATTCAAAAATTAAAATTTGTTAACCTCTTGCACCGAATATTTTTGAGCCTACTCTTATAAATGTTGATCCTTGTTTTATAGCCTCCATATAATCATCTGACATGCCCATACTTATATCTTTTAAATTTAAATTTTCAGATAATTCTCTCATTTTTACAAAATAAGTTTTAGAATCTTTATCAAATGGTGGAATACACATTAGCCCAATAATATCTAATTTAAAATCCTCGATGCATTTTTTATAAAAATTTTCTAAATTATTAATTTCAATTCCACCTTTTTGAGCTTCCTCGCCAATATTAACTTGAATAAATATTTTAGGTTTAAAATTTTTTTTTATTTGCTCCTCTGCAATCTTATTTGCCAATTTAAGATTGTCCAATGAATGTATGTAGTCAAACAAAGGTAACACAAACTTAACCTTATTAGTTTGCAATTTTCCTATTAGGTGTAAATTGATCTTTGGAAAATCTTGCTTGATGCTTGTCCATTTCTCCATAGCTTCCTGAACTTTATTCTCACCAAAATGCGTGTGTCCTTCGTTAATTACTGGCAATATATGACTAATTGGGAATGTTTTAGTAACTGCAACTAATTTAACGTTTTTTTTATCTTCAATTTCTTGCTTTATTAAATTAAAATTTTTAACTACGTTTTCCATATGTTTAAATCTATTTACTATTATATAGACAAATTTAATAGAGAAGAAATCTATAAATTAAACAAATCAATAAATATTATATATAGAAATTATTCGAACAAATTTAATACTAAAGAACTTTTACAGTTAGTGATTTTTTGCAAGAAGCAGAGAAGAAAAGTTTATATAAGTAATAACTTTAAATTAGCTTTAAAATTTAATTTTGATGGGGTTTATATACCTTCTTTTAACAAATCTTTAAGATATAAAAAAATTATAAAAAAAAATTTTGATGTGATTGGGTCTGCACACAATATTAAAGAGGTTATTAATAAAGAATTACAAGGTTGCACTAAGATTTTTTTATGTCCAATATTTAGAACTAAAAAAAATAGGAGTCATTTAGGGGTTACTAAATTTAACTTGATTAAATTAAGCACGAAAAAGGATATTATTGCTCTTGGCGGAATAAACGAAAAAAATATTAAATATTTGAGAATGTGTAATGTCAAAGGTTTAGCGGGGATAACTTGGGTAAAAAAAAACGGCCCGAGTATAAATACTGGGCCGTTTTAAATTTTAATCTAAAATTAAATTAGAACGCAAGTCCTAAAGCAATTTCAGTTATTTTTGAATCATCTGCATCTGAATCCATATGAGGATTTTCGATCTCTATTTGATACGCTTTGATCGACATACCACCCATTGAATATGCAAATTGAATTGCATCTGTCTTCTGGTCTACGTCCATATTTGCAGCTTCTGACTGAGCATTGTACGTTTCAGTTGACTCTGAGTATGAAACTGAGAAATTGTCATTTACGTTAAACGCAATACCAATTTGCTCACCTTCAAAGATACCACCTGATGTTCTAAGACCTTTTGCAGTAGTAGTTGCTACTGTAGCAGTTTCTGAAACACCTGAATCTAAGTAAGACTCTGAGTAACCAACTGATACTGGACCAAATGAGTATTTAGCATACCAAACACCGTTGAACTCATCTCTTACAGCGTCTGAACCAGCAGCTGTTTTAGTTCTATTTTCTCTTTCAGCACCGTATACACCGACTTTAAGAGCATCGTAACTTATTGTTATACCAGCTTCTTGACCAGTTCCGTATACACCAGAATCTTCTCCTGGAACACCACCGTCACCTGTTTCAGTGTCATTTGCATCTGACGCGTAACCTAAGTCAAACGTAATTGATGCACCACCTAAATCAAATGTTGGAGACGTGTATGTAACGTGGTTATTGTCCATAAAGTCACCGACTTTGTTTGCAGGCATAAGATTATCAGATGGATCTGATAGTTGCTCGTATGCTGTTGGAACTTCTTCGTCATATTTGTAATGTGCCGCACCACTGTGATTACCGAACAAGAACGAACCAAATGATGGTGTCGCAATTGAAATGTAACCAGACGTTAAGTCAGTTTGGCTATCGTTTGTAGCTGTTACAACAGAAAAAGTTGTTCCGTTGTCTAGCTCACCAGAACCCTTGAAGGTAACGTCTTTGTCTGCACCGATACCTCTTCCAGATACGTTGGTTGCTGTTTTTGCTGTACCACTTTTCAAAGTGATGTTCGCACCACCTGAAACTGATAGTTCACCAGCTTGAGCTGATACTGCAACTAACGAACTTGCTAGCGCTGTAAGCCCAATTTTTTTAAATTTATTCATAAAGTACTCCTTATTGTTTGTATTCATATGAATGAAAGCTTTTTATCAAAAAATTTGCCTAAAACGCTAATAATCATTAAAAAATAAGTATTTTTAATTAATGTGTGATAAAAAAGTCACAATAAAAACATTGGATTTTCATACATTTTACTATATTTCATGAACCTTATATCATTTAACCATTTTTTGTATGATTAGATCTAAGTTTTTAAATGTAATTTTTGCACTGCTTATTTTAGCTATCCTAAATTCTTGCGGATTTTATAAAAGATCTGATGTCAAAGATAATCCTGTAAATATTGATGAAAGAGTTAGAAAAAACATTCAAGAAGGAAGAGGTATAAGATTTGGAAAAGGGGCAACTCGAGGTGGTGACTTTGATTTTGCATCTTCTAACCCATTGTGGAGAGCATCAATTGAGATATTTGATTTTGTTCCTTTGACGAACGCAAGCTATTCTGGAGGAATACTTATTACAGATTGGTTTTCAGCTGAAAATAAAAACCCAGAGAGTACCAGAGATTTAAAAATAACTGTTAAATTTTTAACAAATGAAATTAGAGCTGATGCAGTGGATGTAACCATATTTGAAAAAATTTGTAAAAATACAAATTGTAAAACAAGTAAAATCCAATCAAAACTTGAGAAAGAAATTAAACTTGCAATTTTAAAAAAAGCAGCAGTCATGGAAAAAGAGGGATTTCAACGTTATTACGAAAAAGTAGGAAAAAATAAAGGCGTAATACTAGAGAAGAAAGAATAAGTTTTTATATTTTAAATATTTTTGTGGAAAGATATAATTTTAAAATTGTAGAAGAAAAATGGCAAAAATTTTGGCAAAAAAATAAAAGTTTTAAAACAGAGCTAGATAAAAAAAAGAAAAAATTTTATTGCCTTGAAATGTTCCCCTACCCATCTGGCAAGATACATATGGGACACGTAAGAAATTATACGATAGGTGATGTCCTAGCCAGATACAAGTCACTTCAAAATTATAATGTCCTTCATCCAATGGGTTGGGATTCTTTTGGAATGCCAGCAGAAAATGCAGCAAAAGAAAATAATCTAGATCCAAAAGATTGGACAGAAAGGAATATTTCAGTCATGAAAACTCAATTAAAAAAATTAGGTTTATCCATAGACTGGGATCGAGAAATTTCGACGTGCTCACCAGAGTACTATAAACATCAACAATTATTTTTTTTGGAACTCTTTAATAAAGGGTTAATTTATAAAAAAGAAAACTATGTTAATTGGGATCCAATTGAGCAAACTGTTTTAGCGAATGAACAAGTCATTGATGGTAAAGGATGGCGTTCTGGAGCAACAGTTGAGAGAAAAAAATTAAGCCAATGGTTTTTTAAAATCTCTCAATTTTCTGAAGAGCTATTAACTGGTTTAGATGATTTGGATAAATGGCCTAATAAAGTTAAAGTTATGCAAAAAAACTGGATAGGCAAATCTTTTGGTTGTGAAATAGATTTTAAAATTGAGGGAAACTCATCTGTAGATAAAATCAAATGCTTTACCACAAGACCAGATACGTTATTTGGGTTCTCTTTTCTGGCAGTATCAGCGGATCATCCTATCTCAAAGTTTTACGAAAAAGATAAAGAATTTCAAAAATTTAAACAACTATGTTCAAAAACAGGAACTACGGAAGAGTCTATTGCGCAAGCGGAGAAAATTGGTTTTAAGACCAATCTTATAGCTATAAATCCTTTTGATGAAAATTCTAAAGTTCCAGTTTATTTTGCAAATTTTGTATTGATGGACTATGGTTTTGGTGCGGTTTTTGGGTGTCCAGCGCATGATCAAAGAGATTTCGAATTTGCAAAAAAATACAATCTACCAATTAAAACTGTTGTAAAACCTAAAAATGTTAATGGAGATTTCGAGGTAGAAGATGAAGCTTATGTTGGTGATGGTATAATGGTTAATTCTTCCTTTTTAGACGGATTAAATACTCCAAATGAAGCTATATCTAAAGCAATTGCTAAGATTGAGGAAATAAAGTCTGGCAAAAAAAAAATTAATTTTAGATTAAAAGACTGGGGAATATCTAGACAGAGATATTGGGGCTGTCCAATACCTATTGCCTATGATGATCAAGGAAATTATGAAACTGTCCCGGAAGATCAATTGCCAATTAAACTACCTGAAAATATAAATCTTAAAACGAGAGGAAATCCTTTAGACCATCAAGCAGAATGGAGAGAAATTACAATTAGGGGGAAAAAATATAAATTAGAAACAGATACACTCGATACTTTTGTAGACTCGTCTTGGTATTATCTTCGTTTCTGCTCTCCAAATAATAAGTCTTACGGGTATGATCTCGAGGAAATTAAATATTGGATGCCAGTGGATCAATATATTGGTGGTGTTGAACACGCGATATTGCACTTATTATATTCTAGATTTTTTATGTTAGCACTTGATCATAAAAATAAAAATTTTATATCAAAAGAACCATTTGATGGATTATTTACTCAAGGTATGGTTTGCCATGAAACATATAAGGATAAAAATAATAATTGGTTAAGTCCCAACGAAGTATTTTCTGAAGATGGAAAGAATTTTTTTAAGGTTAGCAATAAAAAAGAAAAGATTATTGTTGGATCTTCAGAATCAATGTCAAAATCAAAAAAAAATGTTATTGACCCAGAAAAAATAATCGAGACATACGGAACTGATGCAGTAAGGCTTTTTATATTATCTGATAGTCCGCCAGAAAAGGATATACAATGGTCAGAACAAGGCATGATTGCTTCATATAAATTTGTTAATAAATTTTGGACACTGCACAATAAAATTTTAGAAAAAATTAAATTAAACAAAAATGGCAAAGATATTAATGATCTTACAATATTTACAAATAGATTAATTCAAAAAATTTCATTAAATCTTGAAAAATTTAATTACAATGTAATTATTGCTAATATTTATGAAACTTATAACTTTTTAGTTAAAGAGATTGATAAAGATTATAAAGCCGTAATAATTAAAGAAAATTACATAAAAATTTTAATTTTAATGATGCCAGTAATACCTCATATAATTTCAGAGGCAATTAATGATTTAGAATATGACAAAAAAATTGAATGGCCTAAAGCTGAGTCAAAATATTTAGAGGATAAATTTGTAAATATTGTAATTCAAGTTAATGGGAAAAAAAAATCGTTAATTAAAATTGAGAGAGATTTACAGGATAGAGAAGTTATCAACAAAATTAAAAATGATGAAAAAATATCAAATATTTTAAGTGATAAAAATTTATTAAAGCATATTATAGTAAAAAATAGATTAGTTAATCTTATTGTAAAATGAAGAAAATTTTTTTAATTTTTTTGATATTCTTATTAAACAGTTGTGGATACACACCAATATACTCATCGAAAGATAGTAATTACAAAATTATAAATTTTCAAAAAAATATTAATAATAACCTTACGAACTACATTCAAAATACAATAAATGCTTTTTCAAACGATGAAGCTAATAAAAGTTTAAATATACAATTTGAATTCAAAGAAGAAATTATTACGGTATTAAAAGATTCAAAAGGTGATCCCTCAAAAAGTAGGTTAAATATTACAGTTAATTTATCTGTTTTAGATACTAATCAAAATTTAATAGCATCAAATGTCTTCTCGGAAAACTTTGAATATAATATTGATGATAATAAGTTTAATTTAAAACAATACGAAAAAAATATTAAGTTTAATCTAGTTGAACAAATTACCCAAGAAATACTTGTATTTTTGGCTAATATTAAATGATATTAAAAACCTTCGAATTAAGCAAAAATAATATTGATAAATTTAAATTCTTTCTTCTCTATGGTGAAAATGAAGGTTTAAAAGAAGAAATAATAAATAAAATAAAAAAAAATCAAAATGGAAAAGAAATTAAGTACGAGGAAGCGCAAATTTTAAAAAATAAAAGTGAGTTTTATAATGAAATAAAAAACAAATCTTTATTTGAAGAAAAAAGAATTTTTTTTTTAGGAAGATGCACAGAAAAAATATCGGAACTATTAATAGAAATATTTGAGGATACCTCTGATGATATATTTATAATAAATTGTAGTATATTAGAAAAAAAATCAAAGTTAAGAAATTATGCAGAAAGATCTAGCAATGTGGTAGTTATACCAACCTACAAAGATAATTCTCAATCTTTAATAAATATTGCAAGAAAATTTTTTAATGAGGAAAAAATCAGTATTTCCGCAGAAACATTAAATTTGTTAGTTAATAGGTGTATGGGTGACAGGGGTATTTTAAATAAAGAATTGGACAAAATTTCAAATTACATATCAGAAAAAAAAATTATATCATTGAAAGAAATAGCTGTATTAACGAATTTATCTGAAAATTACAGTGCTTCAGAATTAGTTGATGCCTCTTTGACAAAAAATTATATAAAAGTAAAAGAAATATTGAATGAAAATATATATTCTCAAGAAGATACATTCTTAATATTAAGAGTTTTTTTGCAAAAAGCCAAAAAGCTATTAAGTTTATTAGAGATTATTAATAGCGAAAACAATGTAGAAAAAGCAATCAACGAATATAAACCACCCATATTTTGGAAGGATAAGCCAGTTTTAAAGAAACAACTTCAACTTTGGTCTTTTGAAAATATTATAAATTTGATTTGTGAATTAAATGACATTGAAATTAAAATTAAAAAAAATAGTTCTCAAAATATAATTTTAATGAAAAATTTCATATATGAAATATTAGATCGAAAAACTAATAACTCTTTTTTATAGACTCTATAATTCTATTTAATTGATCTAATTCCTTATAATGAAAAGTTATTGATCCTTTATTATTTTTTTTATTATTTATCTCAATATTCATTCCAATTTTTTCCATTAGATTATGCTCTAAAACCTTTATGTTAGGATCTTTTTTGCTTATATGTTTTTTTCTAGGAGCTTTATAAGCTTTTACTAAAGTTTCAGCTTGTCTAACTGACAATCTCTTAGAAATTATTTTTTTTGCAATAAAAATAGAATTTTCCAGACCAACCAGGATTTTTGCATGACCTGGGGATATTTTGTTATCTTTAACAAATTCAATAAGTTCAACAGGTAAGCTTAACAATCTCAAACAATTTGTTATGTGGCTTCGGCTTTTCCCTATAAATTTGGCAACTTGTTCTTGATCATAAGAAAATTCATCAATAAGTCTTTTATAACCTTCTGCTTCTTCTATTGCATTCAAATCATGTCTTTGAACATTTTCAACTATTCCAAACTCTAATGCTTTTTTATCATCTGCCTCTATAACAACAATTGGTACTTCATGTAACCCAGCTCGCTGTGCAGCAAGCCATCTTCTTTCACCTGCAATAATTTCGTATTTGGTGTCTGTATTTGAATTTCTAACTATTATTGGCTGAATAATTCCTCTTGATTTAATAGATTCTGTTAATTCGTCTAAGCTTATTTCATCAAACTTTTTTCTCGGTTGGTATTTATTTCTTTTAAGGTCACTTATATTAGCTTTAGTGCTCTCTGCAAATTTACCTTCTCCAATTAAAGATGAAAGGCCTCTGCCAAGTCCCTTTTTATTTTTAAAGTTAATCATGCTGCTGTTTCAAAACTTTCTTCCTGAGCTAAAAACTCTTCTGTAAAACTAATATATGACTTGCTCCCAGGACAAGTTTTATCATAAAATATAACAGGCATACCGTGAGAAGGTGCTTCAGATAATCTAACATTTCTTGGTACAACATTTTTGTAAACTTTTTCTTTAAAATAATTTCTTGCTTCAGTTTCAACCTCGCCGGAAAGCTTGTTTCTCTTATCATACATAGTCAAAAGTATTCCTCTAATCGTTAGTTCTTGATTTAATCCCACTTTAATTCTATCGATAGTTTTGATCAGTTGAGTTATACCCTCCAAAGCAAAGAATTCTGTTTGAAGAGGCACTAATAGAGAGTGAGAAGCTACTAAGGCCATGACAGTTAACAAACTAAGAGATGGAGGGCAGTCTATAAGCACATAATCATATGAAGCTCTAGAATCATTTAAATATGCGGTCAATTTCTCCTTTAGAATATAAGCTCTACGACCATCATCTGCTGTTTCCACCTCCAATCCAGATAAATCAACATTTGAAGTGACTATATCTAGATTAGAAAAATTAGTTTTAGTAATTGCTTCATCAATTTTTTTTTTTCCAACCAAAACTTGATAAATTGAATTAGATGTTTGATCTATATTAGATAAACCTAAACCAGTTGTAGCATTTCCTTGGGGATCTAAATCAATTACCAAAACTTTTTTATTATTCAAAGAAAGTCCTGCTGCTAAATTGATTACAGTTGTTGTTTTGCCAACCCCGCCCTTTTGATTTATTATTGAAATGATTTTTTCTTTCATATTCTTTTTAAATTATTTATTTTTACAATAACTGAATTCACATCTGTTAAACTTTTTACAATTTCATAATCAAACTTCCATAATTTTAAACATTCATTAATGTTGTCTCTGCCACTTTTTCCTAAAAAAAGTATCAATCTGTTATAATGAGCAAAATTATTGTTTATTAATTCGAATATTGTTTGAAGTGGTTTAAATGCTCTAGCCACTATTATGTCCGCCTCTAATTCCTTCTGTTCAAAAATATTTTTTTGCTTTACTTCAGCATTTAATTCGAAGTGCTTGATCATTTTTCTTAAAAAATTACTTTTCTTTTGACTTTTCTCATAAAGTTCAAATTTTATTTTTGATCCCTTTTTTTTAAATATAATTGCTAAAACTACACCTGGAAGACCAGAACCAGACCCTATATCTAAGCAAGTTTTTGTATTTTTATCAATAATATCAATAATTTGGGCTGAGTCTATTATATGTCTTTTTATTGAGTCTTTCTCAGTTGATTTGCTGATTAAGTTTATTTTTTTGTTTTCGGTCAATAATAACGATCTGAACTCCTCTAAGGCAGGAAATGTTTCACGTGAAACGTTTAATGTTTCTAATTGAGAATATTTTTTAAGATTTGATTCGATCAAGCTATATGCTTAATAGACTTTCTTTTGAGATGTGACAATAGAATAAATACAGCTGCCGGGGTAATTCCGTCTATTCTCAAAGCCTGGCCCATTGTTTTTGGCCTAATTTGCTTAAATTTAGACTTAACTTCATTAGAAAGCCCTGAAAAATTGTCGTAATTAATATCTGATGGTATTTTAAGGCTCTCATCTCTTTTAAAAGCTAAAATATCAGCTTTTTGTTTCTTCATGTAACCTTTATAGTGAGCTTTAATTTCAATCTGCTCCTCAATTTCACGGCTATAATCGCCTATTTCAGGCCAAATATCCTTGATTTTACTAAAATTTACACCTTTTTGAGCTAAAACAGAGTTGGCTGACCTATAAACCCCATCTTTTGCGATTTTAACTCCATGTTTTTCAGCTTCCGACGGTGATATTTTCAATTTATCCATTTTTTTATTCAGTTTCTCCAATTCTATTGATTTATCCTCGAATAATTTCTTCCTCTCTGATTTGACTAAGCCGAACTTAATTCCAACAGGTGTAAGTCTCAAGTCAGCATTATCACACCTTAAGGATAATCTGTATTCTGCTCTCGAGGTAAACATCCTGTAAGGTTCAGCAACTCCTTTTGTAACTAAATCGTCTATCATCACGCCAATATATGCCTGAGACCTGTCTAGAATTAATGGTTCTTTGCCCATTATAGATAAAGCAGCATTTGCTCCAGCTATTAGTCCTTGAGCAGCAGCCTCTTCATAACCTGTTGTTCCGTTAATTTGGCCGGCGAAGTAAAAGTTTTTTATCTTCTTCGTCTCTAATGTTAAAAAAAGTTCCCTTGGATCAACATAATCATATTCTATTGCGTATCCTGGCCGTAATATTTTAACATTTTCTAAACCATTGATATTATTACATATTTCTTGTTGAAGATCATCTGGTAGTGATGTTGAAATTCCGTTGGGATAGACCGTGTTATCTTCAAGCCCTTCGGGTTCTAGAAAAATTTGATGCCTAGTCTTGTCCTTAAATTTATAGATTTTATCCTCTATGGAAGGACAATACCTCGGTCCTACTCCCTTGATGCTTCCCGAATACATTGCGCTTCGTTGAATATTTTTTGAAATCAATTCATGAACCTTTTCATTGGTGTAAGTAATTCCACAACTAATTTGTTTATTGGTATTTTTTTTTGTTAAGAAAGAGAAAAAAGATACTTCATCATCTGGATGTTGTTCTTCTAAATTTGAGTAATTAATAGTACGTCCATCTAACCTAGGTGGAGTCCCTGTTTTTAACCTTCCAATTTTAAAATTATATTTTTGTAGCTGTTCACTTAAACCAGTAGTGGGCTTTTCATTATATCTACCTGCGGGAGTTCTTTTATCTCCAATATGTATCATTCCATTCAAAAAAGTACCTGTCGTAAGTATTACCTTGTTAGAGTGAATTTCTTTTCCAGATGAAGTTAATACACCGTTTATACTATTTCTATTAAATATAAATCCAATTACAGAATCAGAAAAAATGCTTAAATTACAATAGTTTACAAGTTTTTCTTGTATATGTTTTTTGTATAATGATCTATCACTTTGTGTTCGAGGCCCTCTGACAGCTGGACCTCTACTTCTATTTAATAGCTTAAATTGTATACCAGATCTGTCAGCCACATCTCCCATAATACCATCTAAAGCATCTATTTCTCTAACTAAATGGCCTTTACCTAATCCACCAATTGCTGGGTTACAAGACATTTCACCAATAGAAGATTTATCATTAGTAAAGAGAGCTGTATTTACTCCTAATCTTGCAGAGGCAGCTGCAGCTTCACAGCCCGCATGGCCTCCACCGATTACTATAACGTCATAATGTTTATTCTTTTCCATTACTTGAATTTATATTTGAAATCTTTTTTTACAAGACTATCTTAAATTTTATTAATTTAATTGTAAAATATGCTAATAAGATAGATAAATAGCGGTTTATTTGCCTATGCAAAAATCATTGAAAATACTCGATAAGATCTCCTCTACATCAACTTTACCAACAACTTTACCCAAAGTTCTTACAGCAACTCTTAAGTCCTCAGTGGCTTTATCGAAATCTTCGTTTATATTTTTATTTTTAAAATCTTGTAAAGATTGAATACAATTATTTAGATCAATCCTGTGTCGTTCTCTAGTAATAAAAACATCTGTACTTGTATATAATGATTTTTTTAAAATAAATTTAATTTCTGATACTACTTTATCAATGTTCGTTTCTTTAAGGACTGAAATAGAAAAAGGATTATATTTTTTTAATTGCTCAGGAACTTTAAAATCATATAAATCTGTTTTATTAACTAATAAAATTGAGCTTTTATCGAATAAATCATTCAAAAACCCAAAGAATTCAACGTTTTTTGGCTCTATTATTACTATTCTTAGATCTGCTTCCTCTGCTTTTTTAAACGCTAGTTTTATACCTTCTTTCTCTATTATATCTTTTGAGGCCCTAATACCCGCAGTATCTGAAATTATAACTGGATATCCATCAAAATTTAAATGGGTTTCTAGAACATCTCTTGTTGTACCAGCTATTTCTGAAACAATTGAAACATCTCTTTTAGAAAAGTAATTCATTAAACTTGATTTCCCTGAATTTGGAGGACCAACTATAGCAATTTTAAAGCCAGTTCTTATTTTTTCACCAACTTTATTATCATCAAGAATTTTTTTAATTTCTATTTCGATATTTTCGACTTTACTTTTTATATTTACAATCACATTTTCGGGAATATCTTCTTCGGGAAAGTCTATTTTAGCTTCCATAGTCCCTAATATTTTAATAATTTGTTCTCTAATATTTTCAAATTTTAAAAAACTTTTTCCTCTTATAATACTTTGCGCTTGATCAATCTGAATTTGTGTTTCTGCGGCTATTAAATCTCCTATTGCTTCTGCTTTTAGTATATTAATTTTACCGTTTACAAAAGCAAGCTTGGTAAATTCTCCTGGCTCGGCCAATCTACATTTTTGTGTTTCTAAAATTGTGTTTTGTACACTTTTGATAATAGCTCTACTACCATGCACGTGTAGTTCTGCCATATCCTCTCCTGTGTAGCTATTTGGTCCCGGAAACCATAAAACGATAGCCTCATCTATCAAGCTAGAAGTGTTGATATTATACAATTTTAAAAGGCTTGCCATTCTTGGTCGTGGTAATTCCTTTTTAATTAGTTTTTTTATTAAATTTTTTGTTTCTGGACCTGATATTCTGATGACGGCTACACCGGAAGAACCTGAAGCTGAAGATAAAGCACATATTGTCATATCAATATTATATATTTAAAATTAGCAATGGATATAATTAAAATTTAGTATGATTATATGGTTGGCTTCATACCCTAAAAGTGGAAATACATGGATGTGGTTTTTTATAAAATCATACTTTAACCCGCCAAACAAAAAATTTTCTATAAATCACGATAAAGACGATCCATATTTATTGGAGACATTTCCTACAGAAAGAGGGTTTAATGAATTAAATATAAATTATCAAGATTTTTTTGATATCTCGAAAAACTGGATAAATTTACAATCTTTAATAAATTTGAATAATAAAACCAATTATTTAAAAACACACAATGCAATGTGTACAATTAATAATAATAAATTTACAGATTTAAACAATACCTTGGGTGCAATCCATATCGTTAGAGATCCAAGAGATGTTTTGGTGTCATATTCTAGTTATAAAAGTGAAAATATTGATAAAACTTTAGAAATTTTACTTTCAAATGATTCTTATGAATATTCAAAGTTTAACGATAAATTTTATAAAAGAAGCTTAATGGGAAGTTGGTCTAGTCATTATAATTCTTGGAAAAACTATAAATCAAAGGAAACATTGTTAGTAAAATATGAAGATATGGTAAATAAATCAAATACAACTTTTTTAAAAGTTTTAAACTATCTTAAAAAAATTACTAAAATTGAAATTAATCATAATAAGTTAAACCGTGCAATTGATGAAACATCATTTGAAAATCTTAAAAACTTAGAGATAAAGGAAGGTTTTAAAGTAAATCCATCAAAAAAACCTTTTTTTAGAAAAGGCAAAGTTGGTGATTGGAAAGAGAAATTAAATAAAGATCAGACTCAGAAAATTGAGAAAGCTTTTAAAGCTGAAATGATTGAACTTGGTTATTTATAAATTTTAAGCAGGTTTATTCATTGAAGTAAAAAACTCTGAATTAGATTTAGTAGCTTTTAACTTTGAATTAATAAACTCTATAGCATCCATAGATCCCATTGGAGCAATTATTCTTCTTAAAACATTCATTTTTTGAAGATCATTTTTGTCAAATAATAATTCTTCTCTTCTTGTTCCAGATTTAGTTATGTCTATAGCTGGGAAAATTCTTTTTTCTGAAATCTTTCTATCAAGTATTGTTTCACTATTTCCTGTTCCTTTAAATTCTTCAAAAATTACCTCATCCATTCTGCTTCCAGTATCAATTAATGCTGTAGCTATAATTGTTAAAGATCCTCCTTCTTCGATGTTTCTTGCAGCACCAAAAAATCTTTTTGGTCTTTGAAGAGCATTAGCATCAACACCTCCTGTTAAAACTTTTCCTGAGCTTGGAACAACTGCATTATAAGCTCTGCCTAAACGAGTGATAGAATCTAGTAAAATAATTACATCTTTTTTATGCTCTGTTAGTCTTTTAGCTTTTTCAATTACCATTTCTGCAACAGCAACGTGTCTTTGAGCTGGCTCATCAAAAGTGGAACTAATAACTTCTCCTTTAACTGTTCTTTGCATGTCTGTAACCTCCTCAGGTCTTTCATCGATCAATAATACCATCAACGAACACTCGGGATGATTTGCTGTTATTGAATTTGCAATACTTTGGAGTATCATGGTTTTCCCAGCCTTAGGTGGAGAGATAATTAATGATCTTTGACCTTTCCCTATGGGGCTGACTAGATCAATTAATCTTGATGTTAAATCAGGTTTTTTTTCAGTTTTATTACTTTCGATTTCCATAACTAATTGTTTATTAGGGTACAGAGGAGTTAAGTTATCAAAAGCTATTTTGTGTCTAGACTTTGCAGGATCTTCATTATTTATTTTGCTAACTTGTAATAGAGCAAAATACCTTTCACCCTCTTTAGGAGCTCTCACAGGGCCTTCCACAGTATCTCCAGTTCTAAGACCAAATTTTCTTATTTGGCTCGGGCTTACGTAAATATCATCTGCGCCTGGTAAATAATTTGATTCCAGTGCTCTAAGAAAACCAAATCCATCTTGTAATAATTGTAAAACACCCATACCAGTTATTTCCTCGCCTTTTTCAGCAAGCTTTTTAAGTATGGCAAATAAAATTTCTTGTTTTCTTAAAGTGCTGGCATTTTCTATTCCAAGCTCTTCTGCTTGTGTAATAAGCTGTGCTGGGGGATTTTTTTTAAGTTCTTCGATTTTCATAATGAGGATTTAATTAAGATTTGATAATACTAATATATATGATTATTGTGTTTTTTCAACCTTTTAAGAAAATAAAAATTCTGATAAAATCATATTAAACGTTAAAAAATGGAACAACAAACAGAATTTACAGTTTTTGGTAAAAATATAGAGCAATTATCTATTTATTATGGATTTTTTTTATTTTTGTGGGGAGTGATAGTAAGTCTAATATCTGGCAGCACATCTTTTACATCTTATATCCCAAGTTATTTTGGAAGTGTTGTTGTCTTATTTTCATATCTATCTATAAAATTTAGCAATAGGAAAAAATTATTTATGCATATAGTTGCTCTGACAGGATTTTTAATAGTGCTTGGAGGAATTGATGTAATACGAACAACATTAAATGGCAAATTGTTTGATAATTACTGGGCGGATATGTCTAAAATAATGATGTTAATAACTGGAGTTTTATTTGTTTATTTTTGTTTTATGTCATTTAGGTACGCACGAAAAATGGCAAACAAAGAAATTAATAATTAGATAATTCTTTAGAAAATTTTTTGACCTTTGCCCAATCTGTAAATTCATAAGAATGACTAATATCAGTCGGACCTTTTGTTATAAACATTATAAGCCTTATCACTAATTTATTAAAAAGGTTATAATTAGGATAGTCTACTTTTCCGGCAAATACCTCAATTTTTTTTGGTCTCCAATTTGTTTTTTTTAAAAATTTCTTTATGTAAGGATTTGTGTCTGGTGTGTTTTTTTCATTTTTGCGAGCTACTACATTCACTGAAAAGAATGCATTTTTTTTTGTTTCTAGTATTTTAATATTGTACTTTATAAATTTGAATAAATTTGATTTATAATTTCCATATCTTATACTTGCCCCCAGTATAATTTGATCATAATTATTAATATTAAGATGAAAGGCGTCTTCTAGAGGTAATATTTCGACAAACTCTTTATTATTAAAATTTTCTCTAATAACTTCACAAATTTTTTTTGTTTGACCGTCTGTGCTTGAGTATATTATTAACGATTTCATTAACTATTTATAATATATTTATTCACCAAATGGTTAAGAAGGTCTATGTGATCAGGATCATCATTTAGGCACGGCACAGTATCAAAATTTAAACCTCCTGCTTTTAGAAAGCTTTCTTTGCCTTGTATTGAAATTTCCTCTAAAGTCTCTACACAATCTGAAGAAAATCCAGGGCAAATAACTAGTAAATTCTTAACTCCTTCATTGGGTAGACTTTCTAGAGTTTTATCTGTGTATGGCTGTAACCATTCCTGTGGTCCAAATCTAGATTGGAAAGTTGTCATAATTTTTATATCCGTATAACTCTCCGATAAAAGTCTAGAAGTTTTTTGACAATAACACTGATAAGGATCACCTTTATCAAAATATTTTTTTGGGATACCATGATAAGATGCAAGTATTAAATCAGGCTTCCAATTAATTTTGGATAATTTTTTTTGAATACTTTTAGCAAGTGCTTTTATATAAAGTGGTTCAGACTCATAATGTGGAATAATTTGCAAGCTTGGCTGCCAGCGCATCTGCATCAAAGTTTTATAGACCTCATCACAAACTGTTGCAGTAGTAGCTGCTGCATACTGAGGATATAATGGTAAAATAACAAGATTTTCGCAACCTTTGTCTTTAAGCTCGTCGATCTTGCTTCTGATGCTTGGAGATCCATACCTCATAGCATATTCTACAATTTTATTTTTGTTATTTAATTTTTCAGATAATTTTTGTGATTGCATAATTGTGTAGTGTCTGAGCGGTGACATATTTTTGTCTTTCATCCAGATTTCTTTATAAGCTTTGGCCGTTTTAGATGGTCTAAATGTCAAAATAAATAGATTTAATATTATCTTCCATATAAAAGGGTTGACTTCAATGACTCGTCTATCTGACAAAAATTCTTTGAGATATTTTCTGATGTCCCACCAGCCAGTGCTATCTGGCGTACCAAGGTTAATTAATAATATGCCTGTTTTTCCGTATTTAACTTCTGGATGTTTATTGTTCATTAGTAATTTTTAATTAATTTCACTAAATAATCTACCATACTTGGATCTGTATTAGGAAGAACACCATGTCCTAGATTGAAAATGTAAGGTTTATCTTTAAAAATATCCAAATATTTAAGAGTATTTCTTTTTAACTCCTCTTTATTTCCAAGTAACAAATTTGGGTTTAAGCCTCCTTGAACCGTTATATCTATCGTATTAGCAATTTCTATAGGGTTTACATTGTAGTCTATACTGACAACATTTGGCTTAACTAATGCAACATATTTTTTATAATTTTTGATATCCTTTGGAAAACATATTGATGGAATTTTCTTAGATTTAATGAAATTGACTAGATTATTTGTTGGTTTATAAACATAATTTTCTAAATCTTCTTCATTTAGAAGTCCTGCCCAGCTATCAAAAATCTGGATAATTGTTGCGCCACTTTTGATTTGATTATCTATATGTATTTTTAAAAATTTTATAATAATTTCTAATAATTCATTAACAAATATCTTGTCACTTAGATGTTTTTTAAAGTTACCGTCTTTAGGAGATTTTTTGTGTAACATATAAACAAGAATTGTCCACGGAGCACCAACAAATCCAATGAGATCCTTATCTTGAAGCTCTTTCTTCATTTTGGTTATTTTTAAGGAATTATAAACTGGTTGTAGTTTTTTAATATAATCATTTTCACTAATTTTAGATAATTTACTAATATTTATTTCACCTAATTCTGGCCCAAAATCTTTTTTAAAATTTACTGGCTGACCTAATGCATATGGTAGCAATAAAATATCAGAAAAAATGATTGCTGCATCAAAGTTAAATCTTTTTAGTGGTTGTACTGTAATTTCGGAAGATAAATTTTCATTTAAACACAAATCTATAAAATTAGGATTTTTAGATCTTATTTCCCTAAACTCAGGTAAATATCTACCTGCTTGTCTCATCAACCAAATGCAATTATTTCTAGATTTCTTATTTATACAATTTTGTATAGGTGTCATAATTAAGATTAAGTAATATTTATATTATTTGTAGTAGAGATGTTAATATTGAATATTACTATTTTTTAACACTTTTATAACATTTTTTTCACAATTAATTTGTTTAAAAAAAACCTTAAAAATAAGGGTGATCTTGATTAATACAAATTTATTCAAAAAGCAGTATATTGGTTATAAACATGTTTTAAAATGTTATTAAAAAGCTTTTTTTTGATTTTAGATGCTAGAATTTGCAAGTTTGTTAATAAGCTAATATTAATACAAAATTCTTTATTAATTATACATGAGTAATACATATGAAATTTATTTAGTCTCAGATTCAACTGGTGAGACACTGGAAAGAATATTCTTAGCCATTAGGGCTCAGTTTAAAAATTTCAATTATAAAATGCATTATTTTTCTTTTACACGAACTGAAAACCAGATTTTAAAAATTATAGAAAACTCTGCTAAAAATAAGAATTCTATTTTCTTGTATACAATAGTAGATAATAAGCTTGCTCAATTTTTATCAACAGAATGTAACAAAAAAAAAATTCCTTGTTTTGGCGTATTAGGTGATCTCATTTTAACTTTCTCAAAATTATTAAATCAAGAAGCAAGCCACATTCCAAGTGGACAATATACTATGAACGAAGATTATTATAAAAAGATCGAAGCTATCCAATTTACTATGAACCATGATGATGGAAACTCATTAGATGATATAGGCAAATCTGATATAATTTTACTAGGAGTTAGTAGAACAAGTAAAACACCTACTTCAATTTACTTAGCAAACAAAGGTATGAAAATTTCTAATATACCATTAGTAAACGAGCAATCAGTTCCAGAATTTTTAAAAGAAAAACCAAACTTGACTTGTGTCATAGGCCTAACAGCAGAGCCAGATAGATTAGTAGATTTAAGAAAAAATAGGATGCAATCTATAAAAGAGAATGAAAATAAAAATTACATTGATTTTGAAAAAATTAAAAATGAAATAGAAATTTCAAAAAAACTTTTTCAAAAATACAATTGGCCGACAATAGATGTCACAAGAAAATCAGTAGAAGAAACTGCAGCCTCTATACTTAAAATTCACGATATATTTAATCATAATGAATAAAATAATATTAGCTTCAAAAAGTGAGGTTAGAAAAAAAATCTTATTAGAGAATGGTATTTCTTGTAATGTTGAACCTTCTAGAATTGATGAGGATGTTATTAAGGAGTCGCTTTTAAAAGATGGCGCAACACCAGAAATAATTTCTAAGAATCTTGCAGAATTAAAAGCAAATAAAATAAGCGACAAAAACCCAGATGAGCTAGTTTTAGGTGCAGACAGCGTAATAGATTTAGATGGTCAAATTATCTCAAAACCTAAAACACGAGAAGAAGCCTTTAATATTTTGAAAAAAATGAACGGCAAAAGTCACTTTTTAATCAGTTCAGTTTGTATTTCTAAAAAGGGAAATATGATATGGAATTACACTGATAAGGCAGAATTAGTTATGAAAGACTTTAATGAAAATGAGTTAAAAAATTATTTGTCCAAAATATCTGACAAGAATCTTTACGCATATAATGTTTATCAAATAGAAGGCGAAGGAAAAAAATTATTTAGTGAAATAAAGGGTGACAAAAATACCATAATGGGACTACCGATAACAAAAATTAAAAGTTATCTACAGGAGCATAAATGAAAAAATTTTTTGTAGTTGGTAACCCTATAAGCCATTCTCTTTCTCCCGAATTACATAATTTTTGGATTAAAAAAAATAAAATTAATGCTGTTTATGACAAAATTAAATTAGAAGAGTCAGAATTGAAAGATTTTATTAATAAATTAAGAAATGATGAGATACACGGAATAAACGTAACAGTTCCTTTTAAAAATAAAGTTATAAAATATTTAGATAAATTAAGTCTAGAAGTTGAAACAACTGACTCTGTTAATACTATTTATAAAAGTGGAGACGATATAATTGGGCACAATACAGATGTTGCTGGGTTTGAATTAGGTTTAAGACACTCGAAAATTAATGTTCTACATAAATCAATTTTAATTTTGGGAGCAGGCGGCGTTGTTCCCTCAATTATTTATTCTTTACTAAGTATGGGATGTAAAAAAATATTTTTATCAAACAGAACTATTGAGAAGGCTGAAAATATTAAAAAGAAATTTAATGAAGTCGAAGTATTAAAATGGGGAAAAATACCTGATTTCGATATAGTTATAAATGCTACAAGCGTCGGTCTAAAAGATGATAGTTTAGATTTAGATCTTAAGACAAAGGATAAAATTTTCTACGATATAATTTACAATCCAAAAGAAACCCAATTTTTAAAAAAAGCTAAAGAAAATGGTAACAGAATTGAGAACGGTATGTTTATGTTTATTTATCAGGCCAACCAATCTTTTTCAATATGGAACAACGTAATACCAAAAATTGATGAGGAAGTTTTAAATTTAATAGGATGATCAAAATTAGCTTAGTAGGGGATATTGGTTCAGGCAAAACGTACATTTCAAAACTATTTAGAGCCCCTTGTTTTTTTGCAGATATAGAGGTCGAAAGACTTTACAAAAGCGGGAGACAGTGCTTCAATAAATTGAAAAAAAAATTTCCTCAATTTATAAAAACTTTTCCAATTAAAAAAATTGAACTATCAAATACGATCAAAAGTAATTCTTCCAACCTAAAAAGTATTGGTTTGATAGTTCATCCTTTTATTAGAAAAAAGCTAAATATTTTTTTAAAAAAAAATAGAAAAAAGAAAATTGTTGTTCTAGACATACCGTTATATTTAGAAAATAAAATGTGCAAAAGTGATGACGTTATCATATTTCTTAAAACTAAAAAAAAAGATGTGGATAAAAAATTAAAAAAGAGAAAAAACTTTAATCAAAAGTTAATAAATATTCTTAGAAAATCCCAATTTACATTGAAACAAAAAAAAAATAAATCAAACTATGTTTTGGTGAATAATTATAATAGTGCTATTATGAAGAGAAAAGTTAGAATACTTAAAGCTAAGATATTAAATGATAGAAGTAGTACTTGATACGGAAACAACAGGCTTGTCAGTTGCCAAAGGTCACCGTATTGTTGAAATAGGCTGCATCGAATTAAAAAATCAATTACCAACTAACAAAACTTTCCATTGTTATTTAAATCCACAAAGAAAAGTATCTGAAGATGCTATTAAAGTTCACGGTTATACAGATGAATTTCTTGCTGATAAAAAGAAATTTTTTGATGTTGTTGATGATTTTCTAAAATTTATACAAAATAAAAAACTAGTAATACATAACGCAGAATTTGATATTTCACACATTAATAATGAGCTTAAATTAATAGGTAAGCCCACAATATCCAAAGATAATGTTATTGATACTTTAGACATAGCAAGAGAAAAATTTCCCGGATCTTCAATAAGCTTGGATGCATTATGTAAAAGGTTCAGGATTGACAATTCTAGAAGAAAATTTCACACAGCATTAATCGACTGTGAGCTTTTATCTAAAGTTTATATTAATTTAACTGATCAGAAAGAACCTAGATTAAATTTTCATACAGAAGAAATTATTAATACAAATAATTCTAATAAAATAGACTATTGTAAAAAAATAATTCAACCAACAGAAGATGAATTAGAAAATCACAAAGTTTTCATGAAAAAATCTTTAAAAAAAATTGTTTAATTCCCTCTATTTTTATAAAGCTCGTAAAAGTCTACTTTATTCTCAAACTTCACATTTGGATAACCAGAATGTTTAAGTAAGTCTAGTAAAATTTTTTCAATTTTAGGATAAACTTCTGTGGGAACTTCTTTTAAAAAAATGGGCTCTAAAATTTCTTTAGTATTTACATCTTCATCTATTTTAACAATAACAGCATAAATCATTTCAAAATAGGTATTTTTTTTATTATCATCTGTCTCCTTGAACTTTGTTGATATTGAAACCTCTGCCATTTTATTTTTTAAAGGTTTAGTGTTTATATCAATAAATAATTTAAACTTTGAAATATTTTCCTTAGTGTATATATAACTTTCAACGTCTTTAGTTTCTGCTGATATATCTTTTATAAATTCTCCTAGAATTTTATATTTTTTTTCCATTATTTATCCTTATCCTCATATTCCCCTTCTATCAAATCATCTTTAACTTTTTCTTTTTTGTATTTTCTTCCTAAATATTTAAATATTAAACTTCTAGTTACTGGAAGAATTAAAAGAAACCCGATTACATCCGTTGCAAATCCTGGAATGATCAAAAGCAAAGCCGCGAAGGCCAAAGCAGCTCCGGACATCATTTCATAAACAGGTATCTGGTTTCTATAAAGTTGTGTAACCCCTGATTTTATTGTGCTCAAACCCTGCAACCTAACAAAGTAGATACCAATAACTGCGGTCAAAAGAATTATCAGGATAGTGTTAAAAGCTCCTATTTGAGCTCCAATTTGAATGAAAAGGTAAATTTCAACAAGAGGAATAAATAAAATAATTAATAAAAGTGTGTTCATTTGTCATTAATCTAATTTGCTAGTTGAAATTAAGCAATAGAGTAAATAATATATATGTATGAGTTATAGCTTTGAATACATAGACATAATACTTTTGGCCATGATTGCAGGTTTCATATTTTTGAGACTAAGAGGCATTCTAGGTAAAAAATCTGGATTTGAAGAAGACATTGCTCAAAGTTTTCCACACGAATTTCCAAATGTAAATCCAGTCAAAAAAGCAAACTTTGACGTCTTTGATGAAAAAGCTAAAACAGAATTTTTATCAGGTGCAAAAATTGCGTATGAGAATATAATAACTGATTTTTCAAAAGGTAATTTAAAGGGCATTAAAAACCTTTTAGAAAAAAATGTATTCAAACAATTTGAGGCAGCAATAAACGAAAGAGAAAAACAAGGCAATAAATCCGAAACAACTTTTATAGGAATAAATTCAGCAGAAATTAAAAATCACGAGAGAAATGGAAATTTTCTTGAAGTTACTGTGGATTTCGTTAGTGAAATTATTTCATGTGTTAAAGATAAAAATTCTAAAATAATAGCCGGAGATCCAGAAAAAGTAAAAAAAGTTTACGATACCTGGAAATTTTCTAAAAACGTGAAATCAAGTGATCCAAATTGGGCTTTGATTGAGACAAACATTAATTGAATAAAAAGTTATCCAAAAAAGATCTAAAAGTTTGGAAAAACTTTATTGAAGGAAAAGAGAAGCTTTACAACAAAGATAATATTAATAAAGACACTAAATTTAAAAAAAAAGAATCAACAATAGATCTTCATGGTTTTTCTCTAGACCAAGCTAATAGCAAAATTGAAAAATTTATAACAAGTTGCTTTGAAAAAAAAATTGAAAAGTTGAAAATAATTACTGGAAAAGGACTACGATCTAAAGTTGAGCAGAATCCTTATCAATCAAAAGATTTGGGCATTTTGAAATATTCAGTTCCTGAATTTATTAAATCTAACTCAGAATTAATGAGGATTATAAAAAAAATTGAGGATAATACTGAAAATAAAAATTCAGGTTTCTTTACTCTATTTTTAAAAATTAAAGAATAAATTTTGACAAATCATTATCTTTAACTAGCTGCCCAAGATTCTCTTTAACATATTCAGAATCTATTACAATTTTTTCTCCAGATCTGTCAGTTGCTGTAAAACTAATTTCGTCAAGAATTCTCTCGATTATCGTATGAAGTCTTCTGGCACCAATATTTTCTACAGATGAGTTAACCTCTGTTGCAAGATTTGCAATGGTCTCAATGCCATCTTCAGAGAATTCAAGGTCTACATTTTCTGTTTTAAGCAATGCTTGGTATTGTTTGATTAAACTATTATCTGGTTCTTTTAGAATTCTTTTAAAGTCCTCACTTGTAAGTGCATCTAATTCTACTCTAATTGGCAATCTACCTTGAAGCTCAGGCAATAAGTCTGATGGTTTCGCTAATTGAAATGCTCCAGATGCAATAAACAAAATGTGATCAGTTTTAATAGGTCCATATTTCGTGCTAACCGTTGTGCCCTCAATTAATGGAAGCAAGTCTCTTTGAACACCTTCTCGTGAAACATCTCCACCAACTCTATCTGTTCTTCCAGAGATTTTATCTATTTCATCTAAGAAAACTATGCCATTGTTCTCAGTTACATTTTTTGCTGATTTTATAATTTTGTCTTGCTCGATTAATTTATCTGCTTCTTCATTAAGTAAAATTTCATGGGATTCTTTAACAGTCATTTTTTTCTTTTTTGTCTTACCACCCATCGATTTACCTAACATCTCACCAATATTTATCATTCCAATGTTAGCGCCAGGCATTCCTGGAATTTCAAAACTTGGCATATTGTTAGATTCGTTTGTTGCAATTTCAATTTCATTATCATCTAAATCTCCATCTCTTAATCTTTTTCTAAAACTCTCTCTTGTTGCAACAGACGCTTTATTTCCAACTAAAGCATCTAATACTCTTTCCTCTGCTAATTTTTGGGCTTTAGCATGAACCTCTTTTCTTTTTTTAACTTTTTCCATTGCTATAGCTATTTCAAGCAAATCTCTGATAATTTGTTCTACGTCTCTTCCTACATATCCAACCTCAGTAAATCTTGTAGCTTCAACTTTTACAAAAGGTGCCTCAGCTAACTTTGATAATCTTCTAGATATTTCTGTTTTACCAACTCCTGTTGGACCAATCATTAAAATATTTTTGGGAAGTACTTCATCTCGCATATCTCCTGTTAAGGCTTGTCTTCTCCACCTATTTCTTAATGCTATAGCTACAGCTCTTTTAGCTTTATTTTGACCAACAACATATCTATCTAATTCAGAGACAATTTCTCTTGGTGACAATGAATCTATGTAATTTTGTTTTTTTTCGTCAGTTTTCTTTGGAAATTTTTTTACGTTTGATTTCTCCATTAAATTTTCTCTACTCTAATGTTATTATTTGTAAATACACATATATCAGCTGCAACTTGTATAGCTTTTTTTGCAACTTCTTCTGCTTTTAATTCTGTATCCATTAAAACTTTTGCAGCTGCTAAAGCATAATTTCCACCTGAACCAATTCCAATGACATCTCCTTCAGGCTCTAAAACGTCTCCAGTTCCTGAAATAATAAAACTTTTTTCTTTATCGCCAATCGCCATAAGAGCTTCTAATCTTCTTAAGTATTTATCTGTTCTCCAATCTTTAGCTAATTCAACAGCAGCTCTTGTTAAATTTCCTGCATGCTTTTCTAGTTTAGCCTCTAATCTTTCAAACAAAGTTAATGCATCTGCTGTGGATCCAGCAAACCCAGCGATCACATTTCGTTTCTCAATTTTACGAACTTTGTTGGCATTACTTTTGATCACTGTATTTCCCATACTTACTTGACCATCGCTTGCCACAACTACGTCATTATTTTTTCTTACTAGTACTATCGTTGTCATTTTAGTTAAATGGATATTAATTTTAAATGTTCAAGTGGTAAATTAACTGTTATTGATATCAATAGATAATGCATATATATCTAAAGTAATATGAAGCGAAAAGCAGAGATAAGTCGAAAAACTAAGGAAACCAAAATTGATGTAGCTATAAATATCGATGGTAAAGGCAAGTTTAAAATAGACACTGGTATTGGTTTTCTGGACCACATGTTAGAACAACTATCAAAGCACTCTTCAATTGATTTAAAAGTAAAAGCCAAAGGCGATACGCATATTGATCTTCATCACACAACTGAGGATACAGGTATTGCAATTGGTGAATGTTTAAAAAAAGCATCAAAAAAATTTTTAGGTATAAAAAGATATGCTCATGCAATGATTCCAATGGATGAAACTTTAACAAGAGTTGCCTTAGATGTTTCAAATAGACCATACTTAATTTGGAAAGTTGATTTAAAGGTAGAAAAGTTAGGTGAAATGGATACTGAATTATTTAAAGAGTGGTTCCAAGCATTTTCACAAGCAGCAGGTATCACGCTACACATAGAAAATCTATATGGTGATAATAGTCATCATAAAGTGGAGTCTTGTTTTAAAGGATTAGCAAGATCTTTAAGAAGTGCACTTGAAATTGATCCACGAAATAAGAACGTAATACCATCGACTAAGGGTTCTTTATAAGAATTAATGAACGTAACAATTGTTGATTACAAATCAGGGAATATAAGTTCCGTTATAAATTCATTCAAAGAAGTAGCTAAAGATAAAGTTAAAATTGAAGTCACTGCTGATTTTAAAAAAATAAAATCAAGCGACAAGGTTGTATTGCCAGGGCAAGGCTCCTTCAAGAGTTGTATTAATGCTTTAAATACAATTAATGGCCTTGTTGAAACTTTAAATGATTTTGCCATAAACAACAAAAAACCATTACTTGGAATTTGTGTAGGCTTACAAATGTTCGCAGATATTGGATACGAGGAAACAGAAACAAAGGGGTTAGGTTGGATACCTGGAAAAGTTACAAAGATAGATAATCAAAATGGAAAATACAAATTACCTCACATAGGTTGGAATGAAATTAATATTATGAAAGACAGCAAAATTTTCAAAGATATAAAAGATAAATCACATATGTACTTTGTACATAGTTATGAATTTATACCTAATGATAAAAATACTATTTCTGCAACAACAAATTATTCTTCGAGCCACGTCTGTGCTATAGAAATGGAAAATATATTTGGCACCCAATTTCATCCAGAAAAAAGTGATAAAGTAGGATTAAAGATAATTAATAATTTTATAAATTTATAAATGAAAATATTCCCAGCCATAGATATTAAAGATAAAAAATGTGTACGCTTAATTAAGGGTGATTTTGACAATAAAACAGAATACAAAAATTCACCTGTAGATCAGGCTAATATTTATAAGAACCACGGCTTTAAAAATCTACACATTGTTGATTTAGATGGAGCTTTAACTGGAGAAACAATTAACGCAGATATTATTCAAGAAATAGTAAAAAACTCTAATCTTAAGGTAGAGATAGGTGGAGGTATTAGAAATTTTAATAGTATACAAAAATATATTGGTGCTGGTGTTGATAAAGTAATTTTAGGAAGTGCTGCAATCAAAGATAAAAAATTTTTAAAAGAAGCGTGTGAAAAATTTCCAGGAAAGATTGCTCTTGGTTTAGATGCAAAGGACGGTAAACTTTCGGTGTCTGGATGGAAAGAAAGCTCAAATAAATCTATTTTAGATTTTCTAAAAGAAGTAAATGATTATGGTGTGAGTAGGTTAATTTTTACAGATATTAATAGAGATGGAACTAAAGAAAGCCCAAATTTTGATGAAACATCAAAAGTTGCAAGTGTTTCTAGTTGTCCAGTTATTATCTCTGGTGGGGTTTCATCTATTAGAGATATTAAAAAGGCGAAGAGTTTGAAAAATATTGAAGGTATAATAGTTGGTAAAGCTATTTATGATGGTGATATTAAACTGGAGGAGTTAGTAAAAGAGGATGCTTAAAAATCGAATTATACCTTGTTTAGACGTTAAAAATGGACGTGTTGTAAAAGGTATTAACTTCGTCGACTTAAAGGATGCAGGCGATCCAGTCGAGCAAGCAAAAATCTATAGTGATGGTGGAGCAGATGAAATTTGCTTTTTAGATATTACTGCTTCAAACGAAAATAGAGACACAATCTACGAAGTAGTAGAAAAAACTTCGAAAAAATGTTTTGTTCCTTTAACAGTTGGTGGCGGAATAAGGAGTATAGAAGATATCAATAAGTTACTTAATTGTGGTGCTGATAAAGTTTCGATTAATACTGCGGCAGTTCAAAATTCAAAAGTAGTTGCCGACAGTTCAAAAAAATTTGGATCACAATGTATTGTAGTTGCTATAGATGCTAAACAATATGGAAAAAAATGGGAAATATTTACCCATGGTGGAAGAAATAGCACAGGCATAGATGCTATTGAATACGCAAAAAAAATGGAAGAGTGTGGTGCTGGAGAGTTACTTGTTACCTCTATGGACAGAGATGGGACTCAAGTTGGTTATGATATTAAATTAATGTCTAAAATATCATCCATGGTAAATATACCAGTAATTGCATCTGGAGGAGTTGGCAATCTTAATCATTTGTTAGAGGGGATTAAATTAGGAGGAGCAAGTGCTGTTCTTGCAGCGTCAATATTCCATTATGGAAAACACTCAATAAAAGAAGCAAAGGAATATTTGGATTCAAAAGGGATTCCTGTTAGAATTTAGAATGCTCAATGTCTTAGAGGATCTGATTAATCTTGCAAGAACAAGAAAAAAAAATCCAATTAAAGATTCATATACAAATAAATTATTAAAAGATAAAAATTTAAGTAAAGAAAAAGTTTTAGAAGAAATCAATGAACTTATTGAATCTGTAGACAAAAATAGTAATAAAATTCACGAGGCTGCAGATGTTTTGTACCATTTAATCATATATTTAGAATCTAATGATATCAAAATTGAAGACATAATGTCTGAACTAAAAAGTAGAAAAAAATAGTAACTATGAGAATAACAAAAATTATATTCCTTACTATTTTAGGATTTGTTATTTATAAAGGATATGTTGCATTTACAGAATTTGAAATCGGTGTAGGAGATAGAGTAGCTATACTTGAAGAAAGCGCAGGAGTTGAGAGAGAAGATGAGGTTATAGGATTGATGATGTATCTAGGAGACCCTCCACAATTAAAAGAACATTTGTACACTAAAAATAAATCTAAATGTTTAGAAATGAAGCAAATCGCAGAGGAAACTTCGTTTGCTTATTATGAGTGTGCCAGAGTTGAGGCAGTATTAGTTGGTAAGAAAATCGTAAGTATTATTAACGAACTTGAAATATTAGAATGATTTACGATGATAATAACATATTTGCAAAAATTTTAAGAGGTGAAATACCCTGTGAAAAAATTTATGAAGATGAATATGTTTTATCTTTTTACGACATTAATCCTCAAAAAAAAATTCATGCATTAGTAATACCAAAAGGTAAATATATTGATTTAGATGATTTTGCGTCTAAAGCTTCAGAAAAAGAGATTTCAGGATTGATAAAAGGAATAAATTTAGTTGCACAAAAATTGCAAATTTCATCTGATACGGGAAAAGGTTATCGAGCTTTGGCAAATATAAGTGAAAACGGTGGACAAGAAGTACCTCACTTACATTTTCATCTTTTTGGCGGTGAAAAAGTTGGTAAAATGGTCGAATGATGATTCCTGTTCAAAGAAACTTTCTAGAACTAAAAGACTTAAAAAATCTCAAAACCAATTCAATAAATGAAAAAAAATACCTAGTAAAAAAAATTAAACCTGATTTTCAATTGAATAAATTTTTTTATAAACAAGTTGGGAAAAAACATAGATGGATAGATAGACTAAGCTGGTCAGATGTAAAATGGATAAATTATATTTCAAATAAAAACCTTGAGACTTATATTATTAGTGAATCTGAAGAATTAGCGGGTTTCTTTGAATTATTATATAATCCAGAATTAAAAGAAACTGAAATTTCTTATTTTGGTTTGCTAGAGGAATATATTGGAAAAGGAATTGGTGGCTACGCTCTAAGTGTAGCAATAAAAAAGTCTTTTGAAAAAAACATTAAAAGAGTTTGGCTTCACACATGTACTTTGGATCATCCTAATGCTTTAAAAAATTATATAGCAAGAGGGATGACAGTATTTAAAAAAGAAAATATCAATATACTAGATAGCTAATTATATTTACTTGTATTAAATAAATTTTCATCAATAATTTTATTCACTTCTTGAATGTATATTTCAGTAGACACAGAATTGTTATAAATATCTGTAGTTTTCCAACCTTTAAGGTATAGTTTTTCCCTATCAAAAAAAACTTTTATATCTAAATTTTGATAATTTAAATCAATAAATAAATTATCATTTTCTGTATTAACATTTTTAACTTTAAGTTGGTCAATTAAAAATTTTTTATCTAAGACTCTATAAAACAATGTATTTTTTAATTTGTAAAAGTTTGAGATATCTGAATTATTATTTTTGATTATTAGATTTTTTCCATCAGAAATAAGAATTTTATTAGAATTATCATATTTACAATTAATTTTTCTATTAAATACTAAAATACAATTTCCAGTTTCTTTTTTCTTATTAATTTTTTGAATAAATTTAAAAGTATAATTATTTGATTTTTCTAAAGTTTTGACTACTTCTTTTGTTATATCTGAATTTGCTTTAGAGATTATTAAAAATAAAAATAAAAAAGATATTAAAACGAATCTCATTAGAGAACTTCTCTTTTGCCGACATGATTTGCCTTGCTTACTACTCCCTTTTCCTCCATTACATCAATTATTCTAGCTGCTCTGTTGTAACCAATTTGCAGTTTTCGTTGTAGAAATGATGTTGAGGCTTTTCCCTCGGACTTAACAATATTCAATGCAGTTTCATATAATTCATCTAATTGATCACTGTTCTCGCCATCAGATAAATTTTTTTCATCTTTATCAGATAGATTTAATATTTCATCGACATATTCTGGTTCACCCTGAGACCTCAAAAAATTATTAATCTTTTCAATTTCATTTTCAGACACAAAAGGAGCGTGAATTCTAGTTATTCGGTTTGCAGAGGACATATATAACATGTCGCCTTTACCTAAAAGTTGTTCTGCACCTTGTTCACCTAGTATAGTTCTACTATCTATCTTTGAGGAAACTTGAAAAGATACTCTTGTTGGAAAATTTGCTTTAATGGTTCCGGTTATAACATCAACACTTGGTCTCTGAGTAGCCATTATTATATGTATTCCTGCTGCTCTAGCCATTTGTGATAGTTTTTGAATGTAACTTTCGATCTCTTTACCTGCGACCAACATTAAATCTGACATTTCATCAACTATGACAACAATATATGGCATAGGGAATTTATGTTTAGAATTATATCCTCCAATATTTCTAACACCAACCTTTGTCATTAATTTGTACCTATTTTCCATTTCTTTAACTACCCAACCTAAAACCGTTGCGGCTTTTTTAGCTTCAGTGATTACTGGACATAAAAGGTGTGGAATCCCTTCATAGGTTGAAAGCTCAAGCATTTTAGGATCGATCAATATAAATTTACATAAATCTGGTTTATGTCTGTACAAAAGAGAAAGAAGAATAGTATTTATACATACTGATTTACCTGAGCCTGTAGTGCCCGCAATTAGCAAGTGAGGCATTGCTGATAAGTCACTGACTATAGGTTGGCCAGAAATACTTTTTCCGAGCGCTATAGGTAAAATTAAATCTTTGTTGTTAAACTTTGAACTGCTCAAAATTTCTCTTAATAACACGTTATCCCTTTCTAAATTTGGCAATTCGATACCAATAGAACTTGACCCCGGGATAACCGAAATTCTTGCAGACTCCGAACTTGTATTTCTAGCTATATCATCAGATAAATTTACAATTTTCGAAACTTTAACACCAGCTGCAGGCTCAAACTCATTTAATGTCACAACCGGTCCTGAGCTAATTTTTTTAATTTTTCCCTCTACACCAAAATCTAAAAGTATCTTTTCAAGAAAATCCTCATTTATGTTACTTCTTAAATTATTTTTTTTATTTTTTATTTTAGGTTGTTCCAGTAATTCAAGTTTTGGTAAACTAAATATTTTTTTATGATTATCTTTTATTTCACTTTTTTCCTCAAAAGAGAAAGTTTCTTGAATATTATCGTTGTTAACCAAAACTTCTTTTTCGATTTTTTGACTTTGTTCCTGACCAATCGTTTTTTTGGTTTTAAAAATTTTTTTGAAAAAAGATAGCCAAATTAATTTAAAATTAATACTTATAAGAAATAAAAAAATGAATAGCAATATTTGCAAATAATACGATAATTCAGTGTTAAAATTTACAATTTTAAAAAATATTTTATTGTAGAAGTAGTTTCCAACAAAACCTCCATTTCCATTTATTATTAGAAAAAAAGCATCTGTATAAAATTGTGTCAGAAAAATAGTTCCAACAATCGAATAACAAACAATGTAAAATAAACTACTAAAAATATGTGCTAAATTTTTTTGATAAATTATAGATACTGACAGAAATATTAAAGTTATTGGTAAAAAATAAGATACTAGACCAATAGACTGAAATAAAAAATCAGCCCCAACACTTCCATTTATGCCTAAAATATTATTTATCTCTTGATTTTCTGGGTAAATAAAATTTGGATCATTAGGACTATAACTAATTAAGGCTATTAATAAAAGAACTGAGACTATTAGTATTAAAATCCCACTAAGTTCAATTAATCTTTTTAGCGCGAAATCCTTAACTTTTTCAATACTATTTTTAATATTCATAAAGAATCAAATTTATCACTTTGTATCATTTAATATTTATTGTTAAAATTAAAAAAAAATGACGATTTGTTTAATAGGAAAAAATTTAACAACATTGGTGTTGTCAAAAATTTTAATTAATAAAGGTATTAATGTAGATTTGTATTACTCAGATAATAATATATCTATAAATAGGTCTAATACAATTTCTAGAACGATTGGATTATCTAATGACAGCATTGAATTTTTAGAAAGCCATAATATTTTATTAAAAAAAAATTGTTGGAGCATAAAAAACATTAATTTATACAAAGGTGAAAACCCAACAAAAAGTTTTTTAAATTTTGAATCTAAAAAAAATAGTTTTTTTATGGTTTCATATAATAATTTTTTTAGGTCATTGGAAACCGCAATTAAAAAAAAAAAACTAATTAAAATTAAAAAAAAAAATGATCAAAAATCCTTTTTGAATCTACTTAAAAAAAATTATGAAATTATTATTATTAGTGATACGAATAATTTTTTATTTAAAAAATATTTTAGTAAACATATTAAAAAAAATTACAACAGTATGGCATTTACTGCTATGATTGATCATGACTATGTAAAAAATAATACGGCAGAACAATACTTTACTGGTGTTGGGCCTTTGGCCTTTTTGCCCATGTCAAATAATAAAACTTCAATTGTTTTTTCTGTATTTGATAAAGATCTAATAAAAGACAATGCTAAAATTGTAAAATTGATTAAACATTACAACCGTTTATATAATATTAATAAAATTAGTGAATTACAAAAATTCCCGATAAATTTATCTCTCTCACGTAATTATTTTTATAGAAACATGCTATCATTTGGAGACGCACTTCATAAAATTCATCCTCTTGCTGGCCAAGGTTTCAATATGACTCTTAGAGATACTAAAATTCTATCAAAGTTAATTCAGGAGAATTTAGACCTTGGAATAAATTTAGATACTATTCTAGATAAATTTGAGATTAACAGAAAAAACTCGAATTTTGTTTTTGCAATGGGAGTAGATTTTGTGCATGAATTTTTTAAATTTAATAACAAATATAATATGAAATCCATTGATAATTTTTTTAAACTTATGAACAAAAATTTGTATATTAAAAAGAAAGTAGAAAATTTTGCCAACAAAGGATTTGTTATCTAATTATTGTATAGTCTTGTTGCTGAAATTATCTGAAGAATAAAGTTTAATTATCTGTTCTAATTTTTTTTTTCTTAACTCTAAACTTTTGGCTTCTAAAAGCATTTGCTTTTCCTCTTTCGAAAATGGAGAGGCCATTGAAAGAGTATTTATGGTTTGATCCAAATTTTGTTTTTCAAGCTCGCTCCAATTTATTACATAACCTTGTTTTTCAAAAATTTTTTTAAGATCATTAAAGATAAGATTTAGATCGGAAAAATTTATATCTGTTTCGTCAATCTTTAAATCGTTTTCAAATCCTTTGTAATTTATTTGAAATTCTCTAAAAGGTTTTCCATTATCTACTTCTTCAACTATGTTGAATCTAGATATTCCATTAAGTATTATTACATATCTACCATCATCTGTTTCATTAAAGCTAGATATTTTTCCTAAGCTTCCAACTTTAAAAAGTTCATTTTTTTGTGGATTTGAAAATCCTTTTGGCTGAATCATCCCAATCATTCGATTTGATTTTATGCTTTGGTCAATCATTTGAATGTATCTTGGCTCAAAAATATTTAGTGGCGCGGAAGTGTTAGGAAAAAAAATAAAATTTGAAAGAGGAAAAATCGGGATTATATCAGGTAAATCATTAATTTTATTCATTTAATAAAAGCTAACAAATTATTATTAAAAGATCTATGTTCATATTGATGCATTATTATATTAAAAAAGGTTATTTATTATTAAAAAAATATCTTAATTCATGAATAGTATAAATGATGATAAATTATATTCTTTAGGCTTAGAACATTATAAGAAAAATAAGCTAGATAATTCGTATGATTTCCTAGTTAAAATTAAAAATAAAAATTTAAACACATACAAATTAATTTCAAATATACACATAAAAAAAAATGATTTTAAGAATGCAGAGATAACTTTAAATCAAATTCTATGTTTAGATAAAGAGAACTTATTTGCACTAAATTCTTTGGGAGATTTAAACAAGCTTGAAAAAAATTATAATGTAGCGGAGAAATTTTATAAAAAAACAATTTTTTACAACAAAAATTTTGTTCCAGGATATTTTAATTTAGCATCACTTTATGAAGATAAAGGAGAGTTAAAACTTGCAAAAGATCTTTATCTTAAAGTCGTTGAAATTGACAATAAAAATTATGCAGCATATTTTAATTTACAAAGACTTGATGACAATTCAGTAACAGAAGAAATAATTATAAAAATTAAGAATGAAATAAAATTTAATAAAGACTCACATGATAAGAATATTGCATACGGTCATTTTGTACTTGCAAAATATTATAGAAAAAAAAATAAAATAAATATGGAGATAAAAGAATTATCTAAAGGGCATAAAATGTTTTTTGACTCAGATCCAATTAATAAAAATGCTGTTAATTATTGGTTGGAAGAAGTTCCTAAAAAAATGAATAAAAAAATTTTTTTTAATAATACCGACAAAGATAAATTTAAATCTAGCAATTTTGAACCAATATTTATTTTTGGAATACCAAGATCAGGAACAACTTTAGTTGAGACTATAATTACTTCTGGAGAAGAAAAAATTTATAATGCTGGTGAAAATTTTATTATACAAAAAGCCTTACAAAATTCTCAACTTAATAAAAAAATACATGAGACTGATGAGTCTCTTGAATTGGATATAAGTTTTTTGAGAAAAAATATTATTGAAAGTTATATGAAATATTTTTCAACAAAATCTGAAAAATTTAAGTTTATAGATAGAACAATGACAAACTTTTTCTTTTCTGAGATTTTATTAGAGCTTTTTCCTAACGCTAAAATTATTAACTGTAAAAGAGATAGCTTTCATAATCTTGTTGCAATTTACCAACTGTGTTTAAATAATTTACCATGGTCCCATAATGTTCAAGATATTAAAAAATATATTTCTATATATAATTCGAAATTAAAAAAACTGGAAAATATTTATAGTAAAAATATATTGAACGTTGAATTAAAAAAACTAACTGAATTTCCTGAAAATACTTCAAAAGAATTAATGTCTTTTTGTAATCTAAAATGGTCTGAAAATGTCCTTAAATATTATGAAAGAAAAGATCTTATATGCACTACGGCAAGTAATATACAAATAAGAAAAAAAATTTTTAAATACGATAGTGCTAAATTTTTCCCCTACAAAGAATATTTTGATAGTTTTTAATAAAAAAGTCTATTGCTTAATTTGTAAAAAGCATTTAGTTTTAAAATATTTTAATATGCGGGCGTAGCTCAGTGGTAGAGCGTCTCGTTGCCAACGAGAAGGTCGTGGGTTCAAGTCCCATTGCCCGCTCCAAGAACAATAAATTTATGGATGATTTATCAAAAAAAAAGTGTGTACCTTGCGAAGGCGGTATTCCATCATTTAACTTAAGTGAAATTCATAAATATCTTAGGAAGGTTGATGGATGGGATGTAAAAAAAAATGAAAATGAAAATTTTTACTTAATAAAAGAATTTAAGTTTGAAAATTTTATAAGTGCTCAAAATTTTGTTAACAAAGTTGGAACAATTGCTGAAACTGAAGGGCATCACCCAGATATTTGGTTTGGGTGGGGGTATGCAAAAATTAAAATATTTACACACGCTATTAATGGCCTTGCAGAAAGTGATTTCATTCTTGCCGCGAAGATTGATAAGATCAATTAGTGTCTAAAATGCCTAGTTTTTGAAAAGACCAATATAGTCTTTGTGTCATTTGCAAATTTTATAATTTCTTTATCTCTTATAGATCCATAGGGTTGTATAACTGCTTTTACCCCAGATTGGACAAGTGTCTCAATACCATCAACAAAAGGAAAATAAGCATCCGACGCTGCAACTAAATTTTCTGTTTTATGATTAAACTTTTTCATTTTTTTTAAAGCTATTTCACAACTATCTAATCTACTAGGCTGCCCCGAGCCAATACCTACCGTCGAATTGTTATTTGTTAATACAATTGCGTTAGATTTTACAAATCTACATATGTTAAAAGCAAAAATAAGATCACTAAACATTTTTTTACTAGGTTTTTTCTTGGATACAATTTTAAAGTTTTTTTTATTGAAATTGTTGTTATCAGAATTTTGTAAAATAAAATTTTTAGAAAGAGTTTTAAAAACTATCTCATTCAAGCCATTTTTTTGTTTACTTTTTATAATTCGTAAGTTCTTTTTTTTTCTTAAAATCGATAATGCATCAGTTGTAAAATTCTTCGCAACTACAACCTCAAAAAAATTTTTATAAATCTCCTTAGCAGTTTCATAATTTATTTTGTAATTACAGACAATAACTCCTCCGAAGGCACTTATAGGATCGCAGTTAAAAGCTTGTTTAAAGCTAAGTAATTGTCTATTATTGATTGATACTCCCGAAGGATTAGCATGCTTAATTATAGTTGTTCCAATTCCTTTTGGTAAACTATTTATAATATCTAGTCCAAAATAAATATCATTATAGTTATTATAAGTTAATTCTTTTCCATTTAACTTTTCTAATTCATCAAAATTATCTTTAGAATAAAATGCACCTGATTGATGCGGATTTTCTCCATATCTTAGTTTGTTTAATAGCAATCCATTAAAAGTTATTTTTTTTGGGTACCTAACACTAACAATTTTATTAAAGTATTTCGAAATATTCGTGTCGTAATAGGCAGTCTCACTAAAGGCTTCTTGCGATAGTTCTTTTCTAAATTTTAAAGATGTGGAGCCCTTGTTAATACTCATCTCACGGATTAAACTATCTAATTGATAATTCGAAGTTATTACAGTAACATTTTTAAAATTTTTTGCTGCAGATCTGACAAGTGAAGGACCTCCAATATCAATATTTTCTATTATTGTATTTTCATTATTAGTTTTTAGAACTGTTTTTTCAAAAGGATAAAAATTAACAATTACAAGGTCTATATTTTTAAAATTATGTGATTTGATTTGATCTATGTGTCTTTTGTTATCTCTATTATATAATATTCCAGAATGTATTTTGGGATGAAGAGTTTTTACTCTACCATCTAAAATTTCTTGAAATCCAGTAAAATCACTTATTTCGATACAACGAAATCCACTTTTCTTAATGTATTTATAAGTGCCACCAGAACTTAAAATTTCAATTTTGAATTTTTTTAGAATTGGTAAAATTTTAAAAAGTTCAGACTTATCAGAAACAGAAATTAAAGCTCTTTTAATTTTTCTGTTCATATTTTTTTAATTTCCCACTTAATTAATTCCTCTTCTTTAGTAATTTCTCCGTTGACATATATATTTTTGTTTTCAGTATAGACGTTTTTCTTACCAAAGTATAAACCTGTCTCAATTCCAAAGTTAATACGATTACATGTGAACTTCCATCCAGATCTTTTCAATTGTAATAAAATGGATTTTTTGTCTTGTGTTTTTGTGGCATTAGTATTCGGTAATAAATGAAATCTTATGTCAAAGCCAACTTTTCGAATATTTTTTCTGCAGATTATAATGTCCTCTCCCGCATACTTAAGTTCTTTTGGAAAAAATTTTATATTTCTTTTATGTAAAATACCGTATTCTTTTAAATAACCATCATGGATTCCCTGTACTTCCCAGATTTCATCATTGTAGTGAATTTTTTTGTTTGATATTTTCATACAATTTTCTAAAGCAAAATAACCTAATTTATCCCTTTTAAATTTACATGATGATCTGTCATCTATTGAAAGTGTGGAGTGCGCAGCTGTTGACTTAGATAGAATGTTTAATTTATGATTATAATTTTGAAAATACCCACAATTTGTGATCAATTTTTCTTTATCATGAAAAATCTCAAAGGATAAAGCACCAGACTGATAGTCAGCAGAATATTTTTTTTCTGGCGTTGCACCAAAATCAACTATTATCTTATCTTTTTTATTTTTAATTATTGAGTATCCACCAAGACTAGTTAATTTATTCTTAAATTTATAACCGTACTCTTTTAGATATTTTTTAAATTCAGAAATATCTAAATTGTGATTGCCATTAAACAAAAAAGTACCATCGTCCTCAAAATAAAAATCAAAAGATTGGCCGAGATAGAATATAATTTCATTTAAATATTCTGGTATATCAGTATTAGAGTCTCTTAATAATTCTCTAATAAATATAAAGTATTTTAAATAGAATATTACCTGCCTTGGATTTCTAGATTTTGGGAAACCATCATTATCAAAAATTGTATTAATTATTTTTTTTAATAATTGGAATCCCATATTTAAATAATTCAATTGCTGTTTAAAACATAAGCCACCCATAATTATTGCAGAACACCCAATCATTTTATCATTAACAAATTCGGTATTCTCAATTTCATTAGTTAAATGATTTAATTGTTTTTTTATCATTTTTGTAAAATTCATTTTAAAATGTTCGTTACCTTCATGATAAAAGTTATTACTATTTGCTATCCAGGAAATAATTCTTTTTGAGAGTGTATCTAGCTCCCAGCTTTTTGAACTATAGTTTTGATTTAAATTTGTCCAATTAGAAATTACAGATCTAGTAATTTTTTTTGAGGATTTTAAATCGATGGTAAATAACCAAAAAAAACTATGAAGTTTTTTAAAATCCTTTTCCAATAAATTTTGATTTTCCCAGATACTCTCTGTATCGTAATCTTCAATTCTATTTCTTCTATCTTTAACTTTTACAATACAATCAAATATTTTAAGGTGTGGAATATATTCAAAGCCTCCATCAAAAACTTTTGAAATCTTGGTATTGTAAATACTTGAGGTTAAATAAAATTTTCTTATTTTTTTTGTAATATATAAAAAGGGATTGGTTATAGAATTTTCTTTGTAACCCATGAAATAACTAAATAGTTTTTAAAAAATTTATATTTTTTTTTATGTCTCCATTGTTTTCTTTAAAAATTGTTGTACCTGACACCAAAATATTTGCTCCAGCTCCAAGTACCTCTTTAAAATTTGAGAAATTTATTCCTCCATCAACTTCAATATCAAATTTAAAACCATTTTTATTTTTGATTTCACTTATTTTTTCAATTTTTTTTAGAACTTCTTTTATAAATTTTTGACCTCCAAATCCTGGATAAACACTCATTATTAAAACTAAATCAATTTGATTTAGATATTTTTCTATTACTTCAATTTCTGTGTCTGGATTTAAAGATAACCCTACTTTTTTTTTATATTTTTTTATCTCATCAATTGACTCTTGCAATGAATTAGTTGCCTCTGGATGTACTGTGATTATATCAGCACCACTTTCTGCATAATCTTTTATATACTTGTGCACAGGTTTGATCATCAAATGTACATCAAATGGAATATTGGTACATTTCCTTAAAGCTTTTATTACAGGAGGGCCTATAGTTAGATTAGGCACAAAGTGACCATCCATAACATCTACGTGAATCATATCAGCCCCGTTATTTTCTAAATTTTTAATTTCTTGTCCAAGTTGACTAAAATCAGCGGATAAAATTGATGGTGATATTTTTATTTTTTTCATTGATACTTATTTACTAGTATCAATTTTTGTTTTTTTTTTGAATTATTTTTTACCAAATATTTGATAAATTTGAGATGCAATTTCACTTTCCAATGGAAAAGAAAGCATACCCATTACCGAATAACCCATTAAGTAAGGCATTAGATAAAATCTGAACATATAGAAAAACCAGGCAACATATAAAGGAACCAGAGGTTTTATTATGAAGGATGGGGTTATAAACCTAAACATTGTTATAAAAGGATCTGTCAATTTAACAAAAACTTTCATAAAGAAAAAACTAGAGTCCTCTCTTTGAAATATGTTCATTGCAACTCTACCAATTAAAGTCCACATGATCATCCCCATGACGTAGTCAATTAGATAAATCATTGGGTGAAAATTTGCGTACATTTCTTCGTGAAAAAAAGCTTAAGGGGCGATAAATTCTCGCCCCTTAAAAATTAAGTATTTAGTGTTGTCTTCCTAGTATCGCTTTACCACTTGGTACACGAACATCGTCTACCATTTTCTGAGTAGCAGCGTCTGGCGCTTTAGTTGCCAAGCTGACTACGATCATAAGTACTAAGCTTACTACTGATCCAACTATACCAAATGTTAACTGAGTAATATCTAAGAAACCAGGGTAACCACTTCTTACAGCAACTAAGTATGCTGTTCCAGCGGCTAGTCCTCCTAGCATTCCTGCGACTGCTCCTTGAGCATTTGCTCTCTTCCACCATACTCCTAGTACAAGTGGGAAGAATAATCCTGACATCGCAAAGTCAAAAGCCCAGATGACTGAACCTAAGATACCTTGAATCTCAAGAGCTGCAATTGTTGCTCCAGCAAAACCAATTAATACAAGTAATATCCTTGCGATTAACAATCTTTTAGCTGTCTCCGCTTTAGGATTAATCATCTTGTAGTAAATGTCGTGAGATAATGCATTAGATATCGCTAACACTAATCCGTCAGCTGTTGACATGGCAGCAGCCATACCTCCAGCAGCAACTAGACCAGAAATTACATATGGTAATCCTGCTATCTCTGGAGTTGCCAATACAACGGCTTTACCACCCATGAAGAACTCGTTTAATTCGAGCGTTCCATTTCCGTTAAAGTCGCTTACAAACATTAAGTTTGCTTGGTTCCAGTTTTGATACCAGTCAATTGCTTGAACTTCAGAAATTGACTTACCAATAATTCCTGTTGCTAAGTTTGGATCCATTAACGATAGTTTAGATAATGTAGCTAACATTGGAGCTGATGAATAAAGTAGGAATATAAAGAATAGTGACCAACCTACTGATCTTCTAGCAGCTTTTACACTTGGAGTAGTAAAATATCTCATCATAACGTGTGGTAATGAAGCTGTTCCAGCCATCATACAAACCGCTAATGAAATAAATTTCCAAGGTGTAGTGTTAACTTCAGCGTGCGCTTTGGTTATACCTGATAGTCCTTTAGGAACCTGTTTTAAATCAGCTGCAGAATTTTTAACATCGCCAAGACCAAACTGAGCTTCTAACTCAGCGATTCTAGCAACTTCATCTGCTAACATTAAGTGTGGAAATACTCCAGCACCCATTTTGTTACTGATCCAGAATACAGGTATCAAGTAAGCTATAATCAATACAATGTATTGAGCTACTTGCGTCCATGTAACCGCTCTCATTCCACCAAGCATTGAACACATCAATATACTTGCTAATCCTACGTAAACAGCAATGTTAAAAGGAATATCAAGTGCAACTGATGCAATTGTTCCTGTAGCATTAATCTGTGCTGTCACATAAGTGAATGATGCAACTGTTAAGACTATTACCGCAGATAGTCTAGCTAGGTTTCCGCCATATCTAGTTCCAATGAAATCTGGAACTGTGTAACAACCAAATTTTCTTAAATATGGTGCTAGTAGCGAAGCAACTAGTACGTATCCACCCGTCCAACCAACAAGTAGTGCCATATAACCATAACCTTTGAAGTAAATTCCTCCAGCCATCGCAACGAATGAAGCACCAGACATCCAGTCTGCTGCTGTAGCCATACCGTTGAACACTGTTGGAACTTGCCTTCCAGCTAAGTAATATGCATCAACTTGAATTGTACGAGATAGGTAACCAATTAGTGCATAAATTAAAACTGTAAAGGCTACAAAGCAAATACCAATTACTTTTGCAGACATTCCAGCTTGTTCGGCAATCGCCATCAAGATTATGAAAACTATGAAACCACCGGTGTATGTTCCATAAATCTTGGGGAGATTGTTTATAAAATTACCCTTAAACATTAGTCATCCTCTCTTTCAGAAAAGCCGAACTCTTCATCAATCTTTTCTTGTCTTCCCGCAAACCAAAAAATTAGTATTACGAAAATTCCAAGAGAACCTTGACATGTCATATAATATGACAATGGATATCCAAAAGGTCTAATAGATGATGCTTCCATTTCGGCCCCGAAGAGGAAGATGCCAATAGAGAAAACGAACCAGATAGCTAGCGTTACAAAAAGCAGGCCTCTAGTCTTTTCCCAATGTTGTGCTTGTTTTGACATTTTTTCCCTCCCTATAGGTTAAAAGACGAAACATTACTCATTATGAAAAATATTGGAACCCCTAAAATTCTCGTATTTTTTGTGATTTTATAATATATTACAACTTTTAGTATACATATGGCCCTAAAATATAGATTCAATCTTAAAGATATAAAACTGGAAGATTTCAAGGTCTATCTTCTTGCAATGTTCAAGGGAATTTTGCCAAAAAAAAGAATTAAAAATTTTTTAGATCTCGAACAATTTATCCAAAAAAAATCTGCGTGGGTTACCCAAGTTACTTTGTACAATTATTTAAAAACAAGAATGGGTACCAAATATGTTTTACATTTTGACAATGATGTTTTTATTGACTCAATTAATTTAGCAAAATGGAACATTTATATAATCTCTTTACAAGATTTAACTTTCTTCACATTTTCATATATACATAACAATTTTAATCTTAATGATTTTGAAAAGTCCAAAAGAATTTACGAAACAATTATTGATGAAGAAATTAAGAATGGTATGCCAGAAGATATAGCAGCCTACGGAAAAAAAACTTTTTTCGAAAGATATGAAAAAATTGATTGGAAAAAATATTATAGCTCACTTCCATTTAATCCTAGTGCACTAGCACTTTATAAATGGGCTCCTATTGCAGAGGAATTAAAAACTTTAGACAGAAAAATTGTTTTAAACTCTATGATACTTAAGTGGGACAATATTAAGGATGAGTTTATAAAACTTATAAAGTTTTAAACATTTTTTCTCTCATCAACTAAACTTTGTACAACACTAGGATCTGCCAAAGTAGTTGTGTCACCAAGTTGATCATGTTCGTTTGCTGCGATCTTTCTTAAAATTCTTCTCATAATTTTCCCAGATCTTGTTTTTGGTAATCCTGGTGAAAAATGAATTAGATCTGGTGTAGCAATTGGACCTATTTGTTTTCTAACCCACAATTTTAATTCTCTTTCTAAATCACCGTCTGCTTTTTCACCTACATTAAGAGTAACATAGCAGTAAAGACCGTTACCTTTTATATCATGAGGGTATCCAACTACTGCAGCTTCAGCTACTTTTGGATGAGCAACGAAAGCGCTTTCAATTTCTGCTGTACCTAAGTTGTGTCCTGATACAATTATTACATCATCAACTCTTCCTGTTATCCAATAATATCCATCTTTATCTCTTCTACAACCATCCCCAGTAAAGTATTTTCCATCAAATTGTGAGAAATATGTTTCGATAAATCGATTATGATCTCCATAAACCGTTCTCATCTGTCCAGGCCATGACTGAGCGATACACAATCTTCCTTGAGCTTCACCTTTTAAAACTTTTCCAGTTTTATCAACAATAACTGGTTTGATCCCATAGAAAGGTTTAGTTGCAGAACCTGGTTTGAGATCTATCGCACCGGTCTGCGGACTAATTAAAATTCCTCCAGTTTCTGTTTGCCACCAAGTATCAACTATTGGACATCTTGAGTCACCAACAGTTTTGTAATACCACTCCCAAGCTTCTGGATTTATCGGCTCACCGACTGTACCAAGTAATTTTAGTGTTTTTCTCGAGGTTTTTTTTACAGGCTTATCTCCCTCCCTCATCAAGGCTCTAATTGCAGTTGGAGCTGTGTAAAAAATATTAACCTTATATTTATCAACAATCTGCCACCATCTTGAAGAATCAGGATAAGTTGGTATCCCCTCGAACATTAAAGTTGTAGCACCATTAGCTAGTGGTCCGTAAATTATATAACTATGACCTGTCACCCAACCAATATCTGCTGTACACCAGTAAATATCTTTCGGCTTATAATTAAAAATGTACTGATGTGTCATTGAAGCGTAGACCAAATATCCACCTGTAGTGTGAAGGACGCCTTTTGGTTTTCCAGTAGATCCTGATGTATATAAAATAAAAAGTGGATCCTCAGCATTCATTTCCTCAGGTTCACAATAAGATGATACATTTTTAGTTATGTCATGATACCAAACATCTCGACTACTATCCCAACTAACATCGTTCCCTGTTCTTTTAACTACAACACATTTCTTAACATTGGGACAACTCATCAAAGCTTCGTCTGTGATTGATTTTAAAGGTATTATTTTTCCACCTCTTATTCCTTCATCAGCTGTTACCACATAATCTGAATCACAATCATTTATACGTCCAGCTATACTATCAGGAGAAAAACCACCAAAAATTATTGAATGGATTGCACCAATTCTAGCACAAGCTAACATAGTGTAAGCCAGCTCTGGTATCATTGTTAAATAAATAGTAACTCTATCACCCTTTTGAACTCCAATTTCTTTTAATCCATTTGCAATTTTACATACTTCGTTATGTAATTGTTTATAAGTAATTTTCTTTTGTACTTTTGGATCATCTCCGACCCACATAATTGCAGTTTTATCTTTATTATTTTTTAAATGTCTATCTATGCAATTAGCTGATGCATTTAGAGTGCCATCGTAAAACCATTTGATGTTTACGTCTGAACTACTATATTTAACATCTTTGATTTTGGTGTATGGCTTAATCCATGTAACTCTTTTTCCTTCTTTTCTCCAAAATCCGTCGTTATCCTTAATAGACTGACTATACTTTTTTTCGTAGATAGTTTTACTAACTAAAGCTTTTTTTAACCATTCAGACTTAACTTTATAAATTTTTTCTGATGATTTGTTATCTTTAATTTTTAATTTCTTAACTTTTTTTTTATATTGTTTAATTTTTCTAGATTTAGACTTAGATCTATATTTTTTCTTTGCTTTTCGTTTAGTTTTTCTTTTTTTTGATTTTTTTGCCATAATTTATTTTTATATTACCCATATTATTTAAAATCTTCCAGCTTTTAGAGTCAATAGGCATTACTGATAATCTGCTTTGTTTTATAAGGGGCAATTGGTTTAGTTGCTCAATTTTCTTTATATTTTCTAAACTAACTGGATTTTTTAATTTTTTTTCAAATTTAACTCTAACTGCAACAAATTTTTTCATCTTATCTGTTGGATCAATAAAAGCCTCTCTTACTACTTTTACAATACCAACAATTTCTTTGCCTATATTAGAATGATAAAAAAAACAAAGATCTCCAGTTTTCATATTTCTTAAATTTTTAGCTGCTTGATAATTTCTCACACCGTCCCAAATTGCACCTTTGGCACCAGCTTTTAATTGTTGGTCAATAGACCAAACGTCAGGTTCTGATTTTAATAACCAGTAATTCATTTAGAATAGTTTTTTTTTATTTAAATTTACATTAAAATGAAAAAATATGAGAGATAAAATTGCTGAAATATTAGACTTAATAAAAATTAATAAATTTAAAGAGGCTAAAATAAAATGTGATAGCATAAAAAAACATTTCGATGAAAATTTAGAATTTTTACATATTTATGGCTTCATATTTTTTAGTTTAAATAATTACGAAAAGGCCATAGAGCAATGGGAGAAGGCAATAAAAATTAATCCAAAATTTGTAGATGGTTTAAATAATCTTGGAAATGCATTTTTCAGAATAGGAAAATTTGACGAAGCCATTAATTATTTAAATAAAGCATTAAGTTTAAGACCAAATTTTTTTGAAACTTATTATACACTAAGCGATATTTTTTATCAAAAAGGCATTTATGATAACGCACTCAAAAATATAAATGAGGCTTTAAATTTAAAACCTGGACATTTACCAACCATAAAAAGCAAACTAGCGATTCTTTTGAAAATGAATATGAAAAAAGAGTACTTAAAATTTTTAGAAAAAATTATTCCACAACACCCTAAAGAAACAGAACTTTATTATAAAAAGGCACAAGTTTTTTCAGAATTAGGAATGAACACCTCTTCAATAAATACCTATAAAACCATATTATTGATTGATCCAGAATATCCATTTGTTTTAGGAAATGTTGTTGAAGATAAATTAGTAAATTGTGATTGGAAAGGTCTAGATAGAGACATAAACGATATAAAAAATAAAATATTTGAAAATAAAGAAATTGCTAGTCCAATGTTACTAGCAAAATTATTTGACTCACCTGAAATACTTTTTAAGGCAAGTAAAATATGGATTCAGCAATTTGATTTAGATAATAACAATCAGATTGATACTCGAATTTTAGAAATAAATACAAAAATAAAAATAGGATATTTTTCAGCTGATTTTAGAGACCACCCTGTTGGTCACTTAATAGTTAAAATGCTAGAGACTCACGACAAATCCAAATATGAAATTTATGGTTTTTACTTAGGTAGGAGACATGATGAAAACGATATTTTTCATTCAAGAATAAAAAAAGCTTTCACTAAATTTTATGATGTATCTAGTATGTCAAATGAAGAAATAATATCTTTATCTAGAAATTTAAAAATACATATTGCTATAGATCTTATGGTTCACACAGGAGGACATGAACACAGGTATGCAATTTTTCAGAGTAAATTGGCACCGATACAAATAAACTTTTTAGGTTATCCTGGCACATCTGGATCAAATAAAGTAGAATATATAATAGCTGATAAGACAGTAATACCCGAAAAAAATAAAAAGTTTTTTTCTGAAAAAATTATTTACTTGCCACATTCTTATCAACCAAGTGAAAAAGATAGAGCTCTATCAAAAAAAACTTTTACTAAACAAATTTTAAATTTACCAAAGGATGATTTTATATTTTGCTGCTTTAACACTATAAATAAAATTTTACCTAATATTGTTAAATTATGGGCTGAAATATTAAATCATGTACCAAAAAGTGTTTTGTGGCTATTGTCTGATAATGATGATTCTAAAAAGAATCTAAAAATAGAATTCGAAAAAAAAAAAATAGACCCTAAAAGAATAATTTTTGGTACTAAAGTTCCAATAACCGAGCATCTTAAAAGAATTAAATTTGCAGATTTGTTTCTTGATACATTTCCTTATAACGCCCACACATCATGCAGCGACTCTATTTGGGCAGGGTTACCAATATTAACATTAGAAGGGGACTCTTTTCAAAGTAGAGTTGCCTCTAGTTTATTAAAAACAACTGGTTTAAATGAACTTATAACCAAAAATGAAAAAGAATATGTAGAAAAAGCTATTTATATTGCAAAAAATAAAGAATATTTAAATCAACTAAAAAAAAAATTACTTACCTCTAAAGATAACAACCCATTATTTGATAATAAATCTTTTACTCATAATATTGAGAAGGCATACAGTATCATATTTGAAAAACATATTAATGAAAAAGATCCGGAAGATGTTTATTTATAATTGAACACCTGCTCCCTTTAGAAATTTAGCGTTCTTATCTAATTGCCATCTAGGTTTTATAGAAAAGTCTAATTTACTAAATTCTTTTTTTTTAAATTTTTTTAGTCCAACAATTGCAATCATAGCAGCATTATCACTACATAGCTCTAGTTCTGGAAAAATAGCTGTAAATTTTTCTTCTAAACAAATTTTGTTTATTATATTTCTTATCTCGTTATTTGCGGCTACTCCGCCAGCAACTATAATTTGATTTCCCTCAAAACTTTTTTTAAACTCATTAATGGCTACTTTTGTTTTTTTGTAAATAATATCTAAAATTGTTTTTTGAAATGATGCTGCTAAATCGTATTTATCTTGTTTATTTTTAATCATCTTAGATGATCTAAAAACTGCAGTTTTAAGTCCTGCAAAAGATAAATTACAACCACCTCTATTAATAATAGGTTTTGGAAGAATAAACTTTCTTTGATCTCCTTTTTTTGCAAATTCTTCGATCTTTGGACCACCGGGAAATCCAAATCCTAATATCTTAGCGGTTTTATCAAATGCCTCACCTATAGCATCATCAATTGTAGTGCCTATTCTTTTATATCTGCCTAAACCTTTAACAATCAGATATTGAGTATGCCCGCCTGAAATAAGCAAAAGTAAATAAGGAAATTTTATATTACTTTTAAACATAGGGCTTAATGCATGACCTTCTAGATGGTTTACAGCAATTAATGGTTTTTTTAAAGCTAATGACAATGATTTTGCGAAATTAAAACCGACAGATAAACATACGATTAGTCCAGGTCCTGCTGTTGCAGATATGGCGGATATATCATTTAATTTTACTCTACTTTTTTTTAGAGCCTTTTTTGTAATCATTTCAATTTTTTCTAAATGACTTCTTGCAGCTAACTCAGGTACTACGCCTCCAAATTTCTTATGAACCTTTTCTTGGCTTGATACAATATTAGCCAATATTTTAGGAGGTTTTGTTCCATTATCTTGGATTATTGAAACAGCAGTCTCATCACAGCTTGTTTCTATGCCCATTATAAGTATTTTTTTTTTCATAAATAATTTAATTAATATAGGTAAATTTAAATATTATGAATAAAAAAAAAATCATCATAGGGACTAGAGGAAGTAAATTAGCTATTAAATATGCTGAACTTGCTATTAGAAAAATTAAAAAATTTTATGATGGAAAAATTGAATTAAAAAAAATTGTTACAAAGGGGGATAGAATTTTAAACCGCAGGACCTCTGATATTGGTGGCAAAGGAGAATTTGTGAAAAATATTGAAAAAGAGTTAATTTCAAAAAAAATTGATATAGCTGTTCATTCATTAAAAGATATTCCATATGAAGAGACCCCAGGCTTGATTTTAAAAACTTTTCTTAAAAGAAATTCGCCAAAGGAAGTACTTATAAGTAAAAAAAATTTATCTTTTGAAAAGTTGAAAAAAAATTCTATCATTGGTACGTCTTCTTTTAGGAGAGAATTTCAATTAAAAAAGATGAGGCCTGATTTAAAATTTAAACTCATAAGAGGAAATATTGACAGTAGAATAAAAAAAATTTACGAAAAAAAATATGATGCGATTATTTTAGCTAAGGCAGGTTTAAAGTGTTTAAAGATGACTAGTTTAATTACACAAGAATTTGATTGCAGTAAGATCATCCCATCAGCAGGTCAGGGCATAATTTCTCTACAATCAAGAAAAAATGATAATAAAATTAATAAACTTTTAGAAAAAGTTAATGACAAAGATACAAGAATTAGAGCTAAGACTGAGAGAAAAGTTTTAAAAATTTTAAAAGGTGACTGTAGCACAGCAGTTGGAATCTATTCATTCATTCAGAAAAAAAAATTGGTTTTAAAAGCTGAGTTGTTTTCTGTTGATGGAAAATCTAGATATTTTTATGAATATTCCGATACAATTGGCAAAGCATTAAAAATTGGATCAATTGTTGGAAATTATTTAAAAAAAATATCCCAGGGAAAATATAAAAATTGAAATGCATATTTTATTAACTCGTCAATTACAAGATTCAAAAGATTTAATTCATAAATTTAAATCTAATGGGTTTAAAGTTTCAAACTTGCCCCTATTAGAGATTAACAAATCAGATTATAATATAATAAAAAATTGTATTCATACCGCAATCATTTTTACTAGTTCTAATGCAATTAGATTTTTAGATTTAAAGAATGTTGATAAGAATATTTTATGTTTTTGTGTGGGTTCATATACAGAAAAAACTGCAAGGTCTAATGGTTTCCAAAATGTTTTTGCAGCTGATGGCAATGTTAGAAATTTAAGAGAACTTGTAATACAAAATTTATCAAAAAAAGATAATAAAATACTATATGTGAGTGGAGATGTTGTATCATATCCTTTAGACAAAGAACTGATATCCGAAGGTTACAATGTTGAAAAATTTATAAATTATACTGTAAAACATAAAGAAAATTTAGATTTATCATTTTTAGAATCTTTAAAGAAAGATATACCGAATTTAGTATATGTTTATTCTGAAAATAGCGCGAAAAGCTTTTTAAAATTAATTAAAAAATACGACTTGGTTGACTACTGGATGAATACTAACTTAATGTGCATTGGTGAAAAAACATCATCAGTTTTAAACGTGATAAAATGGAAAAAAATATTTTTATTTAATCCTGGTGAGGAGGAATTTTTATTATATAAAATATAAAATATGGAAGTTTTTATTAATTTAAAAAATTTATTTCTTTCTGTTTGGGATAAAGGAATTTTAGGAATTGACATCGGTCAGATACTAATTGGATTAGGAATTTTTTTAATATTTCTAATTTTTAGGGGATTGATTAGTAAATTAATAATAAAAAAATTAGAGCTCATCTCAAAAAGAACAACTAATAAACTAGATGATACTTTTGTGAAAGCGATGGTAGGACCAGCACGTTTTTTACCTATAGTTTTGGGTTTTTTCTTCGCAAGTTATTATATGACGTTTGCTGAGGATACCAGATCTTTTGTAGATACTATCAACAGAACTCTAATCACGATTTTATTATTTTGGATTATTCATCAAATAATTGAACCAATATCATATATTTTAAGTGGATTAGATAAAATTCTTACAAGAGAATTAATAGGATGGATAATTAAATCTTTAAAAATTCTTATATTTATTTTAGGTGCTGCCGCTGTTTTAGAATTATGGGGGATAAAAATTGGACCAATTATCGCTGGATTAGGTCTTTTTGGAGTAGCTGTTGCACTTGGAGCTCAAGATTTATTTAAAAATTTAATATCTGGGATTTTGGTTTTAGTAGAAAAAAGATTTAAAATGGGTGATTGGATATTAGTAGAAGGCACAATCGAAGGAATTGTTGAAAAAATAGGATTTAGATCAACAACAATTAGAAAATTTGATAAATCGTTAGCTATAATTCCTAATTTTCAGTTTGCAGAAAATGCTGTTATTAATGTAAGCCAAACAACTAATTGGCTCATAAGTTGGATTATTACTTTGCAATATGACACAACGGTTGATCAGTTAAAAAATATAAGAGATCAAATTGAAAAACATATTACAGAAAATGATGACTACGATAAAAAAGTAGGACTCGCAGTTAGAGTAGATAAATTTTCAGATAGCTCTATAGATATGTATGTTAGATGCTTTACCAAAACTAATAGTTGGAATGAATGGCTAAAAGTTAAAGAAAAATTAGCCATTGAAATAAAGCAGATAGTTGAAAAAAACAAAGCATCCTTTGCTTTTCCAAGTCAATCTATCTATGTCGAAAAAAAATGATAGCTCTATTTTACTTATCATTACAAATCTTAAAATTATATTCTTATATAGTTATAGCTAACGTTATAATTAGCTGGTTAGTTGCTTTTAATGTTTTAAATACTACAAATCGATTTGTTTATTTAGTTTTGGATTTTACATACAGACTAACAGAGCCTTTTTTAAGAAAGATTAGAGGTTTTCTACCTAATCTGGGTGCCGTCGATATATCCCCGGTCATCCTTCTTTTGTTGATATGGTTTATAGAAATGTGTATGAAACTTTATATAGCACCATTAATTTTTTAATTTAAAATGACTATAATAGATGGAAAAAAAACTGCTGCGGATTTAAGATCAAATTTAAAAAATGAGGTAGATAATCTAAAAAAAAAATTTAATAGAGTTCCAGGCTTAACTGTAATACTTATAGGTGAATATGCGCCAAGCAAAATTTATGTACGGAATAAAGAAAAATCAGCAGTAGAAATTGGTCTTAAATCAGAAATTATTAAGTATCCCGATACAGTAGATGAAAAAACTGTTTTAGAAAAGATTGGTGAACTTAATAAGGATGAAAATGTCTCTGGTATTTTGGTACAGTTGCCTCTTCCAAAACATATTAATAATAAGAAAATAATAGATGCAATTGACCCAAACAAAGATGTGGATGGTTTTCACCCTAATAATGTAGGAAATTTATCGTCCGGTTATGAAAGCTCAATTCCTTGTACACCTCTAGGATGTCATTTGTTGATTAAAGAAATAGAGCCAAATTTAAATGGTAAAAAAGCAGTTATTTTAGGTAGATCAAATTTAAATGGAAAACCAATGACACAACTTTTACTGAAGGAAAATTGTACAGTAACAATTGCACATTCAAAAACAAAAAATTTAAAAGAAGAATGCTTAAAGGCAGATATTTTAGTAGTTGCAGTTGGAATTCCAAAACTTGTTAAAGGTGATTGGATTAAGAAAGGATCTATAGTAATAGATGTTGGCATTAATAAAACTGAAGAGGGAATAGTTGGCGATGTTGATTTCGATGAAGTTTCAAAATTTGCAAAAGCAATAACTCCAGTCCCAGGTGGAGTTGGACCAATGACTATCGCTTGTTTATTAAAAAATACAATAGAGTGTTTTAAAAGATCATTGGTATAAATTTAGAAGTATTTGATTAAATTCCTCACCAGCTTTTGCAGTATTGAATAATTTTTCAATAGCCTTCTTTTGATAATATTTTTTTATTTCTAATAAATTTTCTTTATTTGCAATGTCAATTGCTAGTTCGACATACTCCTTTTTATTTCCAACAACTGGAGGATTGTCGATTTCCATTTGTATATAAGCAGCATTCACAATCCTAGATTTTATAAATTTGGTCGGCATTGTAATCGTTGGTGTTCCGTATACCATTGACTCGTGAAATGAGTTACCAGCACCAAAATATAACGGATCTAACAACACAGACGATGTTCCTAAGTGGTTTATGTAATTATCTCTACTAAGTGGATCAAGAAAAATAACCCTATCCAGATCAAAAAATTCAATTTTTTTAAAACGTTCAATTAATTTTTTAAAATAAACTTTATTAGTATCTTTGATTAAATACAAAACTCCTTTTTTATCTTTTTTGAGTATTTCAGCCAAAATATGATCAAAATCAGGATGAAATTTAAACATTGTTTGAGGACATGAGTAAATATTTTTTTTAACTAATTCAGCATCTTTCAACTCTTGTTTTACTTTAGGCATTTCATAAATCATTGGCAGGTGTTCCATTAACAATAGTTTTTCTGAGTAGCTTTTTGAAGTTTCATTTGTAACTAAACTTTTAGAACATAGAAAAAAATCTATACTTTCACTACCTGTTGTTTCAGGGTGACCCCAAGACATTATTTGATGTTTGGCAAGTCTGATTAGAGACAGATAGTACATCTCAATTGACATACCGATATCTGGATAAAATAAAATATTAAATTTTTCTTTCTTAAAAAAACTAATTTTTTCACTTAATTTTTCTGGAAGTCGAATGTTCTTTAAAAAACCGTTTTTTTCTTTTTTAATAAATTCATTAAAAAGATCACTGCTCCTTGTTTTTTTTGAATGAAGTACAAATATATCAAATTTTGACTGATTAAGACTAAAAATAATATTCTTAAATAATCTACCAATTGTATGGTCGGTAAAAAATTCTGATATAAAACCTATTTTTATTTTTCCATTTTCTTTTTTTTCAACAACACAATTTTCACTTAATTCTTTATAAATTTTTCTTAAAGCTTTTACGCTCTTGACATTTAATTCAAGATTGTCATGTTGATTATAAGAAGATTCATAGTGAGGTGTTTGAATTATTTGATCATTGTCATAATTTAGTTGTTCGCTATTTTCTATAATTTGGTCATAACAGTTGTTTATTTTTTTTCTAAATTTGTCAATTTCGTTGTTGTCCTTTACAATCACAGGAAACAATAATTCTTTTTGATATCTCCACTTGGGATTCATTAAATTTTTACTTAAACCTTCCTCAATTAAATTAATCATCTCGTAAATTTTGTCCTGGTTTTTCAAAATTGATGCATAAAACTGGTAAGCAAAAGGCTCTTTTTCATTTAGTTTTAAAACTTTCTTGATCGTATTTTCTGCGTTTTGAAAGTCTCCTGAAAAAGCGTATGCGTGCAATAAATTCCTTAAAACTGATAAGTTTTCGGGAAAATGAGTTAAGATTTTATTAAATAGCTTAATCGATTTAGAGTAATTTTTATTTTGTAAATGATTATAAGCAATTTTAAATAATTCTTCTGTAGAAATTTTATTCACGACCAAGTTTGTTAATGAACATTATTACACTAATACGAAAAAATAAAAATATATTATGATAATTTAGATCTTCCACCATCTACACCTATTATCTGACCAGTTATCCACGAGCTATCTTCAGATAATAAAAATTGCGCCATTGCAGCAGCATCTTTTCCTTCACCAACTCTTTTCATTGGGTGAGCTTTAGCTACGCCCTCTGCAATTAATTTATTTTTTAATATTGGATCAGCTATTTTCGATTTTGTTAAACTGGGAGCAATACAATTAACTCTAATATTAGGCGCAAACTCAGCTGCTAAAGATACTGTTAGTCCTTCGATAGCACCTTTCACTGATGCAATTATACTATGATTTGTAAATCCTCTTTGAACAGCGACTGTTGAAAACATAACTATAGAGCCCTTATTTTTTTTTAAATTGTCCTGAAAGTTTTTAACAGTCTCAACTATTGGAAAAAAATTTAAATCAAAACATTTCATAAAATCATCTTTTTTAACTGCTCGAACAGGTTTAAGATCAATAGAGCCAACACAATATGCAATACCAGCAATTTCCTGTCCCTCAAACTCATTTTTTAAATTTTTAACAGATTGTTCGTCTAAAACATCAACGACACTGTATTTACAGTTCAGCTCAGATGATAATGCATTTAGACCGTTTTCATCCCGACCTATGAGTTGAACATCATGATTTTTGCCAACCATTAATTTGGCTAAGTTTGAACCGATAGAACCTGTCGCACCAAAAATTAAATATTTTCCTGACATATCGTATAATAGTATTTATAAATAAATTATGAAATTGTTTATTATACTTGGAAATCAATTATTTCCATTAAAATACCTAAACCGCTTCAAAAAAGACCATCTTTTTTTTATGGCAGAAGATAACGGTTTATGCACCTATGAAAAACATCACAAACTTAAAATCCTTTTATTTCTTTCATCAATGAGATCATTTTATGAAAATTTAAAAAAAAATAGCTTTAAAATTACTTATTCTAAAATTGAGGACTCAGCTTTTAAAGATGATTATCTTTTAAAAATAAAAAAAATTTTAAAAAAAAATAAAATCAATGAAATTTCGTGTTTTGAAATTGAAGACAAACCATTTGAAAAAAAAATTATAGATTTTTCAAAGAAAAATAAAATAAAGCTCAATATAATTACATCTCCCATGTTTCTTAATACTAGAGATGATTTTAAAAAATATTTATCTAAATCAAAAAAACCATTCATGGCAGTTTTTTATAAAGAAACGAGAAGAAAAATGAACATCTTAATGAATGGCGAAGATCCTGTTGGTGGTAAATGGAGCTTTGATGAAGACAATAGACAGAAACTGCCAAAAGGAACTAAAGTTCCCTCATTTCCTAAAATCAATCAAACAGTTCACACAAAAAAACTGAAAAGTATTATAGAAAAAAAATTTGCAACACACCCTGGTTCAACAGAAAATTTTTGGTTTGCAACTGAATATAAAGATGTTCTAAAATTACTAGAATTTTTTATAAAAGAAAAATCTAATTTATTTGGAGATTATGAGGACGCTGTTGATCAAAATAATAATATATTGTTTCACAGCGCTCTTAGTCCCTACATAAATTTGGGTTTAATAACTCCAGAAATAATTATAGAGAAAATTTTAGATAGTCATAAAAGGAAAAAGATTAGAATAAATTCTTTAGAGGGTTATATAAGACAGGTAATTGGCTGGCGAGAATTTATGAGAGGAATTTATCAAAATTTTTATAACAGATTAGAAACTGGTAATTTTTTTAAACATAATCGTAAAATGAAACCTACTTGGTACCAAGGAAACACAGGTCTTCCACCTCTGGATTATGCGATCAAAAATGCAAATGATCATGGTTGGTCACATCACATAGAAAGATTAATGATTTTATCAAATATCATGAATCTCTGTGAAATTAAACCAATATATGTTTACAAGTGGTTTATGGAAATGTTCGTTGATTCATCTGATTGGGTAATGTCTCCAAATGTTTATGGAATGGGATTATTTAGTGATGGAGGAATTTTTGCTACCAAACCTTACATTTGTGGATCAAGTTATTTTCTTAAAATGATGGATTTTAAAAAAGGTGAGTGGTGCAATATTATGGATGGTCTTTACTGGAGATTTATAAATAAGAATAGATCCTTTTTTTTAAAAAATCCAAGATTATCAATGATGGTAAGAATATATGACAAGATGAATGCCCCAAGAAAAAAAGTTATATTAGCTGCGGCTGATAAGTTTATAAAGGAAAACACTAATGCCAGTTAAAGTTTTTTTTAATAATTCTTGTAATATTTGTAAACTCGAAATTGATCACTACAAAAAAAATTCTGATGAAAATTTAGAATGGGTTGATATTACAAACAATCAACAAGCAGTCGACTTAACATCAAAATCTAAAGAAGAACTTCTAAGAAGATTACATGTGATTGACAATGGACAAGTTATCGGAGGAGCTAAAGCATTTATAATTATCTGGTCAAAAATACCAAAATATAATTTTTTAGCAAAAATTTTAAGTTTTAAACCTTTATTTATCTTATTTCATTACGCTTATGAATTTGTAGCTTATTTTTTATTTTTAAAAAACAAACACCAACTTAATGAAAAAACAAAACCTACCAACTAAGTTGTGTCCAGTTTGTGAAAGGCCCTTTAAATGGAGAAAAAAGTGGAAGCTAAACTGGGAAAAAGTTAAATATTGCTCTAAAAGATGTTCATCAAAAAGATAAATTATTTATATAAATTTTTAATAATTTTTTTTTTAATATTACCAATTAATATTTCTCGTGCAGAATTTTTTAAAGATATTTCAAATATAATAATGATTAATGAAAACAGGCTCAGTTATGGGGTTTCGGTTACGGATATCAATTCAGATGGAAATAATGAGTTTATAGTCACAGGTTTTGGTTATCCAAATTTAGCTTTAAGTTACATTGATGGAAAATTAAAAAACATAATCCAAGATGACATTTTTTTAGATCGAGATAGAAAAACTATTGGTGTTGCAGCCTGTGATTTAGATAAAGATGGTTTTGAAGAAATTTATTTTTTAAATACGGATACTTATAGTGGAACAAAAAAATATTCTGATAGACTAATTGATAAAAACAATAATAATTTTTTTGACTTATTTGAGTTAAAAAAAAATAGAGAAAATCTAAACTTAACAGCAGGTAGATCTGTAGTTTGTGTTGATAGAAAAGGTAGTGGTGAATACGGAATTTATGTAGCTAATTATGGCGGACCAACTAGATTTTATGAAATCGAAAATAACAAAATAGTAGATAAAGCAGAAATTTTAAATTTGGATAAAGTTACTGGTGGAAGAGCAGTAGTATCAGGACATATATTAACAGATAGAGCTGACATATTTGCAGCAAATGAAAGAGGCGCTAACTTTCTTTTAAAAAATAATGACGGTAAATTTGAGGATGTTGCTTTTGATTACAGAGTTGATGATGTAATACAGAATGGAAGGGGAACAGCATTATCTGATATCTATTATAGAGGAAGATTAGATATTTTGAGTGGTAATTGGAATGGATATCATAGAGCATACGTTTTAGAAAATAACGAATTTAAGGACATTGGAAACAAAGCTTTCGATAGACCATCTAGAATAAGAACAATTATCTCCGCTGATTTTGACAACGACGGTTTTGATGAAGTTTTTATGAACAATATCGCAGAACCAAACAAATTATTTAAAATAAATGAAAATGGAAAATTTGAGGAAATAAAATTAAAAACGGCGCTTGAGACTCAAGGATTTGGCACTGGAGCAGCTGTAGCTGATATTGATAATGACGGTATTTTAGAATTATTAGTCTCTCACGGCGAAAGTAAAGCACAACCTTTGACATTGTATAAAGCAAAAGTAGAAAAAAATAATAAATATTTAAGGATCAAGCCCATCAATAAATTTGGAGCTCCTGCTAGGGGAGCAACTGTAACTTTAATATCTAATCAAAGAAAGCATTCAAAAACAATAGATGCTGGATCCGGTTATTTATGCCAAATGGAACCTGTGGCACATTATGGAATTAGAAAAAATGAAAAAGATTTTAGAATAGAAGTTAAATGGACAAATGGTAGAAAAGATTTTATAGATAAAATAAAAATTAATCAAACAATTACTATCAAACAAAAATGAAAAAAATTTTAGTTAAATGCTTACTATTATTAACAATTTTATCTCAAATTGAGGTAATTGCTGAAGAAAAAAATTATCACAAAGAGCTAATAACTGATTGGTCTAGAATATTTCCAGATAAAAATAGAAATGCTGCTGGACCTAAATTTTTTAAATATATCATAGACAAAGAAATTACATATAAGGATTTCCTCGAGTATAATAAGTTATTTTGCGCTGTATCTGGATCATTAATTGATCCTGATAGTGACTCGGAGTTTTTATTTGTTAAAGAGAGTAAATCAAATAATAAAATCTGTGGCAATTATTATAGATGCTGCGTTCCATGTTCTTGTGATGTAATGAAGTATTCAGAAGTTCAAAAAATGAAATATAAATTTATAGATGGCTCGAGAGAATTCTACGTTATAACAATTAAAAACCCTTGCAACAAAAATGATTTTCCAAATAGAGTAAATAAAGAATATTTTTGTGATGGTAAAAAAATCAATAGCGATCAAGTGTTTAATCTAAATAATAGAATAGTTATAGGATTATTACATAACGGAAGAACATGTAAAAATGATGATATTGATTTAGTTAAAAATCATCAAATTACTGGTAGGTACTGTGAATTAAGAAATAATACACCTCTAGAGGAACTAGATGCTGGTATGGGTGACATCTTTATAAAACTTGCAAGATAAAACTTAACAACATTAAGTAAAGTTTGAAATAATTTTGGGAATATAATTTTTAAAATTAAAAAAACCTTTATTACAGTATTGCCAAGAATATTGATCAAGTTTTCTATATAAAAAATTTATTTTTAAATTATTTAAATTTAGATAATCTAGGTTTTCTCCAACATTTGGATACAATCCGATGTTTTTTTCGTCAATTTTTTTAATTTGGCTTATATCAATTATTTCGCAATCAATTGATTGGTCTTTTAATCTTTTTTCTTGATCTTCAAATAGAAGGTGCTTGAAATTTGCTACTTTTTCATTGAGTTTGATTGATCTGTTTTCATTTTTGTTAGAGACTAAATATATTTTTTTGAATTTATTATTTCTAAAGTCTGTGAATTCAAAAGACAAATTATTATCAAAAATTAGCAAATTAATTGGTTCAATATTTTCAGAATTTTTAAAATCTTGTTTTATTATTGTATAAGTTCTCTCAGAAATTTTTGGAGTAGCATTTTCATTTAATTTAATATTTTTAAATCTATTATTCGTGAATTTTTTTATATTCCATTCACTTGCAAGATAATGTTTTCCTTGTGTTTGAACTCCTGCAACCCATCTCCATCCAAGAGTATTTGATGCAGCATCTCCATCAAAAAGGTGTTGCATAAAAAATTCAGCACCCAGTTGCCAAGGTAAATCAAGTGTAAAAATCCAAATACTGGCAAACCACATTCTAGTGTGATTGTGGAGGTAGTTATTATTTTTTAACTCATTAACCCATTCATTAAAACAATCAATATTTGTTTTACCTTCTATTGCATTTTGATAATTTTTGTCATCTTTATATTTTTCTTTAATATTTCTTAAATCAATTAAATAGTCACTCCAAACATTAGGTCTTAACTCTAACCATCCTTTCCAGTACGTTCTCCAAAGCACTTCTTGTATAAACTTTTCATTTTTTGAAAATGAAAACTTTTCTAGTGATTTTTTTATAATTTCAATTTCATTAAGAACGCCATGTGTAACATAAGGTGACAAACACGAAACATTATCTCGCTTATCAGGACCAAAATCAAAATTTCTCAGTTTTGAATAATCAGAAAGATTTTTTTCAACAAATTGATTTAATTTATCTACAGCTTTCGCTCTTGAGGCTTCAAAATTCATAATTCTTTATTTTAATCTTTTTTTGTGGAAATTAATAAATCTTTCAACATTGGATTTATTAAAAGTTTTATTTTCTTCAAAAGAAACTTTTTTCATTGAATAAGCACTACTTTTTGTCAATCTCGATTGAATTGTAACATTTCCTTTATAAAGTTTAAGTTTAACACTTCCATTTACCTTGTTTCTTTTTAGATCCACAATTTTTTGTAATTTGTATCTTTCTTTTGAAAACCAATAACCATTATAAATTAATTCTGCATATCTTGGCATTATCGAATCTTTTTTATGCATAGTTTCTTTATCTAGTGTTACAGACTCAATTGCTCTATGAGCGATTAAAAGTAATGTTCCTCCAGGAGTTTCATAAACTCCTCTCGATTTAATTCCGATAAATCTATTTTCAACTAGATCAACTCTTCCAACTCCATTTTTTCCACCGAGTTGGTTTAATTTTTCTAACAGTTTTTCTGGAGTTAACTTCTTCCCATTAATAGAAGCTGGATCACCTTTTTTAAATTCAATTGTAACGTAAGTAGGTTTATTAGGTGCTTTTTCAGGCGAAGTTGTTCTTTGAAATATAAATTGAGGAGCCGAATTTTTTGGATTTTCTAAAACTTTACCTTCGGTTGATGTATGAAATAGGTTGTCATCTACTGAAAAAGGTGGGGCTCCTTTTTTGTCTTTTGGAATTGAAATTTTATGTTTTTTTGCATATTTAATTAGATCAGATCTTGATTTTAATTTCCAAATTCTCCATGGGGCTATAACTTTTATTTTTGGACCAAAATAATGATACCCTAATTCAAATCTTACTTGATCATTTCCTTTGCCCGTTGCGCCATGCGAAACCGCAAATGCTTTGAATTTCTTTGCAACTTGAATTTGATCTCTTGCAATTAATGGTCTAGCAATAGATGTACCAAGCAAATAAACTCCCTCATAAATCGCATGACCTCTAATCATTGGGAATACGTAATCTTTTACAAAAATATTTTTAAGATTTTTAATTATTATTTTTTTAACACCTAATTTTTTTGCGTTTCTAATAATCTTTTTTCTATCCATTTTCTGGCCAATATCAGCTGTATAAGCAATCACTTCAGCTTTATAGTTTTCTTGCAACCATTTAAGAATAATAGATGTATCTAAACCACCAGAGTAAGCTAAGACTATTTTTTTCATTAGGTTGTTACTTGGTGTTCATTAGCTACAATTTTTTTTTGCGCTATTGTATGCTTTTGTAAAACCCATTAGAGAGTAGTGATCAATTGTTTGAGAACCAGATTTGTTATAACCTGTGATCATAATTCGTGATCCTTTTTTCATTACACTAATCATTTTTTTTTCAATTTTATTGTTAGTAATCCAAGCAAAATTATCTTTGGATATATCGAACTTAATTTTATTTTTTCCTGATTTCGCTAGTATTGCATTTTGTACATTGTACTCGTACCCTGAGGTAATACTTACCTCGTCAGAAATTTTTTCTGACGGTCTAAAACTTATAAATAGTCTTGCTTCTCGAACATTATTTTTAGGGGACTGCAAAACAGGTTTAGATTGAGCAAAACATAATTTTGCAGCTTGATCTGTTACAACTATTGTTTCCCAATCTTTAAATTTACCAATTTTTTTTATTTCTTGTGCATTCAATGAAGTAAAACTTAGAATAAGAACTAATAGAAAAATTGTTTTTTTAATTATGGACATGGGTTTGGATACAGTTTTTGCACTTCATTAATTTCATCGATTATCTCGTTATTAAGATTTATATTTACACTTTCTATATCAGTTTTCAACTGCTCCATTGTTGTTGCGCCGATTATTACACTTGTTATGAATGGCTGAAGTTCGCAGAATTTTAAACTCATTTGGGATAAATCCAAATTGTACTTTTTTGAAATATGAAAGTATTTTTCAATGGCTAATTGGCCATTTTCGGTTTTATACCTTGAAAACTTGTCTCCAAACAAATGCATCCTAGAATTTTTTGGCAATTCTCCATTTCTATATTTTCCAGTTAAATAACCAAATGCAAGGGGTGAATAAGCTAAAAGACCACTTCTTTCCCTTACCGATATTTCTGCTAATCCTACTTCATAAGATCTATTTAAAAGACTATAAGGATTTTGAACAGACATCATTCGAGGAAGTTTCTTTAACTTTGAAATTTCCAAAAATTTTGATAATCCCCATGCTGTTTCATTTGAAAGGCCGATATATCTAATTTTACCACTTTTGATTATTTTATCTAAAGCGTTGAGAATATCTTCAAATTTATTCCAATCATTATCATCTTTATGTTCATAACCTAGTCTTCCAAAAAAATTTGTTTTTCTTTCAGGCCAATGTAATTGATATAAGTCGATATAATCAGTTTTTAATCTTTTAAGACTATTATCAACAGCTTCATTTAAATTTTTTTCATCATATTGATTTCCGCCACCTCTAATCCAACCTGGTCCAGGACCAGATACTTTAGTTGCAAGTATTATCTTGTTTCTTTTTTTTGTTTTTACAAACCAATTACCAATTATTTCTTCTGTTTTACCGTAGGTACTTTCTTTAGACGGTATCGCATATATTTCAGCAGTGTCCCAAAAATTTACATTCTTTTCAAAAGCGTAATCCATCTGTTCGAATGCATCTTTTTCTGAATTTTGCTCCCCCCATGTCATAGTACCGAGACAAATTGTACTAACATCTATATCTGTATTACCTAGTTTTTTAAAATTCATAAATTTTTTTAATAATCCCAGCCAGTTTTGACCATTGAATATAAGTTTAAAATAATTATATTATAATTATGGATTTTAACAGACAAAACATATTTGAAGCAACAAGTGTCAAAAAGAATGTAGTTTGGGATGCAGGTTTAAGATCTTACATGTTGAAGGTCTATAACTACATGGCAACTGGAGTTCTTTTAACAGGTATAATCTCTCTTTTATCATTTAAAATGTCAGTAGTTACAGACAGTGCTGGTATGATCACAGGTCTTACGAGTTTTGGGAATGCTATATTTAATTCAGGTTTGAAATGGTTAATTATGTTAGCTCCGTTAGGTATTGTTTTTTATATGAGCTTTGGAATTAACAAAATGAGTTCAGCCAAGGCACAAACTGTATTTTGGATATTTGCTTCATTGATGGGATTATCTTTGTCTTGGATACTTTTAGTTTACACAGGAGTAAGTGTAGCAAGAGTATTCTTCATCACCTCAGCAACATTTGGAGCAATGAGTATTTACGGATATACAACTAAAAGAGATTTAACAAAATTAGGTTCATTTTTAATGATGGGTCTAATTGGAATAATTATCGCTTCATTAGTTAATATATTTCTAAAATCTGCAATGATGTATTTTGTTGTTTCAATATTAGGTGTTTTAATCTTTGTAGGTTTAACAGCATATGACACTCAGAAAATTAAAAACATGTATTCAGCAAGTGACACAATTGAAATTTCGGGTAAAAAAGCAATAATGGGAGCGTTAACGCTTTATCTTGATTTTATAAATCTGTTTATTATGTTATTGAGACTTTTTGGTCAAAGAAGATAAACTAAATTTTTTTCCAATCTATATCTTTTAATAATTTTTCCAAGTTATCAGAATTTTTTATTATACGATTTCTATTATCTGTAATTAAATATTTAAGATTTTTATTAGAAGGCTTAAAGTTTTTACTAATATTATAAACAGCATTTTCAGCTGCATTCTTAAACACACTAAAACTTACTCTTTTAGAGGAAATTTGAAGACCATAATCTTTCCAAGATCCCTTTGAAACCATCTTAGCGTATAAATCCAAAATATTTTTCAACTCTTTTTTTTCAAAAAAAAGTTTATTTTCTTTTTTTTTGAAAGAATTATCTACTACAAGTTTTAAATCTTTATTCATTTAATTTATATTTATTTATTAAAGGGATTTGAAATGCTGTAAATATTATTGTGATCGGCAACATTCCCCATACCTTAAAGTTTACCCAAAATTCTTCTGATTGTGTTCTCCAAATAAACTCATTTAATATTGCTAAAAAAATGAAAAAAAACATCCACCTAGTATTAAGTTTTCCCCATCCCTCATCGTTTAACGGCATAGTTTTTCCCAAAATTTTTTTTAAAATTGGTTCTTTTGTAAAATATTTCCCAAAGTATAGAGCAAGAGCAAATATTATATTTATAATTGTAGGCTTCATATATATGAAGATTGGGTCTTTGAAATAAATTGTGAGACCACCAAAAAATGTTATCAACACTCCGCCTAAAAGAGGAACAAAAGGTATTTTTTTTTCTAATACCCAAACTATAAATACAGATATTATTGTCGCAATAATCAAAGGTGGTATAGCTACTTGCAGATTTTTTCCACTATTATAATAAAAACCAAAAAATATTACTAAGGGCCCGAAATCAGTAATGAATTTTATTAAAGACTTATTCACAGGCACATTCTACCAGATATGTAAAAATTTAATATTTTTTTTTATTGATTTTTTTTTAAGAATACACATATTTAAAGTGTGACTATTCAAAAAGCAAAATTCTCAATAGGCGACGTTGTCAAACATAAACATTTTGATTTTAGAGGTGTTATTTATGACGTCGATTTTGAATTTAATAATTCTGAGGAATGGTACGAATCTATACCTAAAAATGTAAGACCTAGAAAAGATCAGCCTTTTTATCATTTACTTGCTGAAAATGATGATATTACTTATGAGGCTTATGTATCAGAACAGAACCTCATTAAAGACGACTCAGGCGAGCCAATTAAACATCCTTTAATCAATGAGATCTTCTCAGGAAAAAAAGGCTCAACTTACTTTAAGCCTTCAAATTAATAGTCATTTTTTCAACACATTTCTCTCAAAACTTAGACAAATGATTATTCTATAAATAACACACTGATCAAGGGTGTTAACGTTTCCCTTCAATTATCTCCCTCAACATTCTTGATCAGTTTATTTTCACGTTATATAAATAAAAAAATGTTATCTTTAATCACTGAAAAAACTAAAAAAGTATTAATTTCATCTAAATTTAGAAATTTAATATTTGTATTATTTATAATTTTTCTGTCAGTTGGTCTATTTGAGGCGTTAATATTGTCTCCTCAAGATTATCTACAAAGTGACTCTGTAAGAATTATGTATGTACATGTTCCATCAGCGTGGATTTCCCTCGGGATTTTTTCAATGATAGCTTTTTTATCTCTTGGTGTTATAATTTTTAAAAATAAAAACTTTGTACTAATATCAAAAAGTTTAGCTCCATCAGGATTTATTTTTAACTTAATAGCCTTAGTTACAGGCTCAATTTGGGGCAAGCCAACTTGGGGTACATGGTGGGCTTGGGATCCTAGAATAACTTCTATGTTAGTATTATTTTTATTCTATTTTTTATACTTATTATCGTGGAAACTTTTTGAAAAGAACAAAGCAGTTAAAATCTCATCATATATTTCAATTATAGGTGTGATTAACGTTCCAATAATCAAATATTCAGTAGACTGGTGGGCAACTTTACATCAACCTTCATCGATAAATGTTTTATCAGAAAGCACAATACATTCGTCCATGTTAATACCTTTATTTTTGATGACTGCGGCATTTGCACTATTTTCTGTGTTAATTTTTTTGATGAAATATAATGTGGAGTTGATAAAAGTTAAAAACAAAGGTTTAAATAGAATATGAACTTAGATTTACTTATTATGAACGGATACGGGCTTTATGTTTGGTCAGCATTCGTATTCACACTATTTAATTTTCTAATCTTATATAAAGTAACAAGTAGGCAGTTAATTAAAGAAAAAGCTAAATTTGCAAGAAAATATGAGTCTTTAAATTCAGACCAAGTTACTTCAGCTCACAAACAATCAACAAACAGAACATTTGTAAGAACAGTTGCTCACAAAATCTAATTTAGATCAATGTATGGTAAAAAAGTTAGATTAAGAATTGTATTTATAATTTCCGTTCTTACCACAATCATTTTAAGTGTTTATATTATTCTAAAGCTTTTAGAGGATGACGTTGTATATTTTAAATCACCGACTGAAATCAAGCAATCCTCGGAAAATATAACTAAAAAAATTAGAGTAGGAGGGATGGTTAAAAAAAATTCTATAACTCTAGATAATGAAAAAATTTTATTTGTAATCACAGATTTTAAAAATGAAATTAATGTTATTTTTGCAGGAACTGTCCCAAATTTATTTCAAGAAGAAAAGGGAGTAGTGGCAGAGGGATTTTTAGAGGATAAAAATTTATTTATTGCTAATAAAATTTTAGCAAAGCATGATGAAAATTATATGCCACCTGAGGTAAAAGAAAGTCTGGAGCAAAAATGATATTATCTAATGTAGGTTTTTTTTCTTTATTACTAGGACTTTTATCTTCTTTTGCTGTTTTCTTATGTTCGGTATTAAATATTAAAAATAATTTACTTAAATTAGAAAAAAAAATTTATAAATTTCTTACGATACAATTTCTTTTTGTTATCATAGGTTTTTTTATATTATTATATTCGTTTTTAATATCTGATTTTAGTAATGAGACCGTTTATAATAATTCTCACACAACAAAACCTGTTTTTTATAAAATAACAGGTTTATGGGGTAATCATGAAGGAAGCTTATTGTTATGGTTATTAGTACTGACAAGTTTTGTATTATTTTTTTTCTTCAGCTCTAGAGATGAGCCAAAAAATTTTAGACTTTATACTGTAATATTTCACCAAATTATTGTTATTGGTTTTTTTATATTTGTTCTAAAAACTTCTAACCCATTTGATATTCTTTTTCCGGTACCATCCGAGGGTCTTGGATTAAATCCAATACTTCAAGATCCTGCGCTAGCAATACACCCACCAATTTTGTATGTTGGATATGTTGGCACATCAATTATATTTGCTTCCGCCCTAGCTGCAATGGTAACTGGGTACGTAAATAATGTTTGGGCAAAAAATTTAAAAAAATTGGTTTTAATATCTTGGACCTTTTTAACAGGCGGTATTCTTCTAGGTTCGATATGGGCATACTATGAATTAGGATGGGGAGGATTTTGGTTTTGGGATCCAGTTGAAAATATTTCTTTAATGCCATGGCTGAGTTTAACTGCTCTTTTACATTGTATTTCAACACTTGAAAAAAGAGACCTTTTTAAAAATTGGTCAATTATATTAAGCATAGTGACATTTATGTTAAGTGTTACCGGAACATTTTTAGTCAGATCTGGAATTCTCAACTCAGTTCACACTTTTGCAAATGATCCTTCAAGAGGAATTTATATCCTAATTTTTTTGTTTGTTTTAATTTTCATATCTTTTGTAATTTTTTTAATTTTTGAAAATAAAAATTCAGAAAATAAAAAAGAAATTTTTTTTCTAAGCAAAGAAACTTCTGTTTTAATAAATAATTGGTTTATGATTTATTTTTTAAGTGTAGTTTTAATTGGAACTGTATACCCAATATTTTTAGATGTAATTACATCAGAAAAAATATCAGTTGGGCCCCCATTTTATAATAAACTTTTAATTCCTTTTTTAATTCCATTTTTTTTGTTTATGTCTGTTGGGCCAAGTATGAATTGGATTAAAACAAACTTAAAATTTAAAGTTAGTCATATTTACTACTTTTTATTTACGTCGACTGCAACAATAATAACTATATATGTTTTATCTCAAAAAGATTTCTTAATCATAATTTTAATTTTTTCTTTATTATTTTTAACCATCAAAACAATCGCTAACTTTTTAAAAAAAAATACTAATCACGCCCAAAACGTATCGCATTTGGGTTTTGCAATGTTAATGTTATCAATCTTATTTAATAGTATTAGCTCTACAGAGATAATTAAGAACATTAAGGTTGGAGATAGTTTTGTCTCAAAAAATGAGAAAATAACTTTTGAAAAAGTCAAAACTAATGAAAAAAAAAACTATTCCTCGATAATTGGTACTTTTGAAATAAAAAATAATAACAATAAAATAATTAAACTATATCCAGAGATCAGAGTTTATAATCAACCTATCATTGCAACAAGTGAAGCTGCAATTAAAACAACTTTATTCAAAGATAGATTTATAACAATTAATCTCATCAAGGATGAGCAACTATTCAATGTCAGATATCAAAACAAACCATTCATGATTTGGATCTGGATTTCTACATTAATAATAATTTTTGGAGGTACATTTGCAATTTTTGGTAAAAAAAAAAATTACACTTAGTTTTTTAATATTATTTTTTCTCTTATTTTGCTTTTTGATTTTTAATAAAGCATTGATTAAAGATAAGATATATTCTCCTGAATTTAAAAATGAGAAAACAACTTACTTACCAGATTTTAGTTTACCTGAATTGTATTCATCTGATGAAATACGATTGAGCGAAGTTATTAGTAATAAAGAATTTTCCTTGGTTAACATTTGGGCTTCATGGTGTGTACCTTGTAGAGAGGAAAATGATGTTCTTAAGAGTTTAAGTAGTCTGAGTTCTTTACAAATTATTGGCATAAATTATAAAGATAGAAAAACAAATTCTATAAAATTTTTAAATGATTATGGAAACCCCTTTAATTATAATTTAGTAGATAATGATGGAACAGAGTCAATAAATCTAGGCGCTTATGGTGTTCCAGAAACTTTCTTAATTAACAAAAATAAAAAAATTTTAATAAAGATTATAGGACCAATAAATAATGATCACGTCAAAAATATTAGGGAGATAATAAATGGTTAAAAAGAAGTTTATTATCTTTTTATTTTTATTTATAAACTTTTTTGGAAACTGTTTTTCTCAAACAGAGCCTTACTCTAAGCTTGAAAATGACATAGCAAAAAATTTAAGATGTCTTATTTGTCAAGGCCAGTCTATATACGACTCTAACTCAGAATTTGCTTTAAGTATGAGAATATATATTAAAGATCAAATAGACAACGGTTACTCAGAAAGTCAAATTTATAACATGCTAGTCAAAAAATATGGTCAATGGATTGTTTATGATCCTGGATATTCAAAAAAAACCTTTTTATTGTGGTTTATACCAATATTGTTTTTTATATTAGGTGGTGCAATAATATATTTAAAAATATATAAGAGTAAAAAATATGAAAAATTTTTTTAAAATTTTATTGTTAATTTTCTGGGCTATAATGACTTTTGAAAAGTCCTTCGCAGAAGAAAACCAAAAAATGGATAATGGTCATAAATATAATATTTATACCGGAATGTTTGATTTCAGTGACAATGGAAAAAAATCTCAAATTATTGGAATTCAACACTTAAATGATAATCTTTTTAGGGATAGCTTAATAGGTACAATTAAACCTGTCACTGGTTTTATGCTAACTGCTGACTCAGCGTCATATCTTTATACAGGAATTCAAGCTGAATATAATATTGGTAAACTAAATTTAATACCAAGTTTCACACCAGGTTTATATCATGAGGGGGATGGAAAAGATCTTGGTCATTTAGTGGAATTTAAAAGCGAGCTTCAATTATCCTTAGATTTATCGCCAAGCACAGAATTTGGTTTTTCATATAATCATATATCTAATGCCAGTTTAGGAGACAAAAATCCTGGGGCAAATAGTTATATGTTTAATTTCTTTAAAAGCTTTTAAATTATCATTATGAATTTAAAAGATTGCCATAATTTTAGTGACTTTAGAATTTTAGCCAAAAAAAAATTACCGTCACCAATTTTTCATTATATTGATGGTGCTGCAGATGATGAGATTACATATAACAGAAATACATCTGCATTTAATGACGTAGATCTTGTACCCAATGTATTAAGAGGTGTTGAGAATGTAGATTTGTCTACAACAATTTTTGGAAAAAAAATTGATTTACCTTTTTACTGTTCCCCAACAGCATTACAAAGATTGTTTCATTATGATGGAGAAAGAGCAGTAGGAAAAGCAGCTCAAAAGTTTAATACAATGTTTGGTGTTTCAGCCTTAGCTACTGTAAGTGTTGAAGAGATCTCATCTTTAATTGATACACCCAAAATGTTTCAATTCTATTTCCATAAAGACAGGGGATTAAATGACTCTTGTTTAGAAAGAGCAAAGGCAGCCAATTTTGATGTTATGGCTTTAACTGTTGACACTATAACAGGTGGAAATCGTGAAAGAGATTTAAGAACAGGTTTCACATCACCACCGAAGCTTACTATATCAAGTTTATTTAGTTTCGCGACTAAACCAATGTGGGGAATAAATTATCTTACAAAAGGAAAATTTGAATTACCACATTTACAAGATTTTGTAAAAGAAGGTACAAGCACCAACTCTTCAATTGGTAACTATTTTTCTACTATGTTGGATCAATCCATGAATTGGAGTGATGCTGAAAAGCTATGTTCTAAGTGGGGTGGTCATTTTGCACTTAAAGGAATTATGAGTGTAGAAGATGCAAAAAAAGCAGTTGATATAGGATGCACTGGAATAATGGTCTCCAATCATGGAGGTAGACAACTTGATGGATCTAGATCACCATTTGACCAACTAGCAGAAATAGTTGATGCTGTAGGTGACAAAATTGATGTTATTTGTGAAGGTGGGTTTCAGAGAGGAACACACATGCTAAAAGCTTTATCTCTAGGCGCAAAGGCTTGCGCTGGAGGAAGACTGTATCTCTATGCTTTAGCCGCGGCGGGACAAGCAGGAGTAGAGAGAGCATTGGGGCAATACAAAACTGAATTAGAACGAGATATGAAATTAATGGGATGTACTAAGATTAGCGACCTAAACAGAAACAATTTAAGATTTAGATACACTTAAAAAAATTCTATGAGTCTTAAAGAATGTCATAATTTTGAGGACTTCAGAAAATTAGCAAAAAAAAAACTACCTTCCCCGATATTCCATTACATTGATGGTGGTGCAGATGACGAAACTACTCTTAAAAGAAATACAGAAGCCTTTAATGATTGTGATCTAATACCTAATGTTTTAGCAAGTGTAGGTAAACCTGACTTATCTACAACTATTTTTGGAAGAAAAATTGATATGCCAATTTTCTTATCTCCATGTGCTATGCAAAGATTATATCACCATGATGGGGATAAAGCCTCAGCAAAAGCTGCTAATAAATTTGGAACATTTTATAGCATGTCTACGATGGCAAATAATACAATTGAGGAAATTTCTAACTTATCTAGTGGTCCTAAATTATTTCAGCTTTATGTCCATAAAGATCAATCAATAACAAATGATTTGATTGATCGTTGTAAAAGGTCAGGTTTTGACGGTATGTGTTTAACTGTAGACACTCTTGTTGCAGGGAATAGAGAAAGAGACCATAGAACCGGTTTTACTACACCACCAAAATTAACTTTAAAAAGCCTTTTGAGCTTTGCTATACACCCTTCTTGGGTCTTAAATTATTTAACTCATGAAAAATTTAAATTAGCAAATGTTGCAACAAAAACTGACAAAGGAACTAATATTGCTAAATCAGTTATAGACTACATTAATGAGCAATATGATCCTGCTATGAATTGGAAAGACGCAGAGTATTGTGTAAAAAAATGGAATGGTCCTTTTGCTCTAAAAGGAATTATGTCTGTTGAGGATGCAAAAAGAGCTATTGATATAGGGTGCACTGCTGTAATGATTTCTAATCATGGCGGTCGACAACTAGATGGCTCAAGATCACCATTTGACCAAATTAAAGCGATATCCGATGCTGTTGGTGATAAACTTGAAATTATTTTGGATGGTGGGGTTAGAAGAGGAACTCATGTCTTAAAAGCAATAGCCGCTGGAGCTAAAGCTTGTAGTTTTGGTAAAATGTTTTTGTTCTCTTTAGCCGCAGGTGGTCAGCAAGGAGTTGAGCATTTATTGAAGACAATACATGAAGAAATTAATAGAAATATGGTTTTAATGGGTTGCAAAAATTTAAAAGAGTTGAATAGTTCAAAATTAATTTATAGAAATATTAAATAATTATAAAAGATTATGAAACTGGCAAAAAGTCTAAATAGATTAGGAACTGAAACAGCATTCTCAGTTTTAGCGGAAGCAAAAAAATTAGAGGCATCAGGAAAACCAATGATACATCTTGGATTAGGACAGCCTGATTTTAAAACTCCAAAACATGTAGTTGACGCTGCAAAAAAAGCTTTAGATGATGGTCATCATGGTTATGTTTTATCAAATGGAATATTGGAATGCAGACAAGCAGTTTCAAGAAAGATTAAAACTCTTTACAATCAAGATATTGACCCAGAAAGAATTATAATAATGCCAGGTGGTAAACCAACAATGCATTATGCAATCCAATGTTTTGGTGAACCAGGTGTAGAAATAATTCATCCAACACCAGCTTTTCCAATTTATGAGTCTATGATCAACTATACGGGTTCTACTCCTGTGCCATACGATCTCACTAAAGATAAAGACCTAAAATTTAATGCAGAGGAAATATTGTCTTTAATAACTGACAAAACTAGATTATTAATTTTAATTAATCCAAATAATCCAACAGGAAGTTTTGTTGAAAAATCTGAAATTGATAAACTTGCTAAAGGTTTAGAGCAACACTCACATGTTACAATTCTGAGTGATGAAATTTATAGTAGGCAAATTTTTGATGGTAAAGAGATGCCAACTTTTTTTAATTATCCAAAATTAAGAGAGAGACTCATTGTATTAGAAGGATGGAGTAAAGCTTATTCTATGACTGGATGGAGATTAGGTTGGAGTTTTTGGCCAGAGCATTTAGTTGAACATGTCAATAAACTATTAATAAATAGCGTTTCTTGTGTGAATGCTGCTGCTCAATATGCTGGCATTGCTGCATTAGATGGTCCAGACGATTCTATACATGAAATGATGGAAAAATTTACAGCAAGAAGAGATCTTATTCACAAAGGTTTAAATGATCTGCCAGGTGTGGAATGTAGTTTACCTGGTGGTGCATTTTACGCTTTTCCAAAAGTAAAAGAGACTGGAATGAATGGAAGTGAATTTTGTAAAAAGGCTATGCACGAAGCTGGTGTTGCAATCGTACCAGGAACAGCATTTGGTCAAACTTGTCAGGATTATGTGAGATTTAGTTTCGCAGCATCAAGAGATAACATTTCTCAAGCATTAGAAAACATAAAAAAAATGCTTAAATAATTTAATTATTTTTTTTATAAGATTTATATAGTATCATTAACATATGAATAGCGAACTTCAGTCCGAATTAAAGAAAATATTAAATTCTAGGTTTTCTGAGTCTGAATCAACAAGATTGAATTATGCAAGAGGAGAAGACACTTATGATCCAATTTTATCAAAGGCTGTAGTATTTCCAGAAACTAATGAAGAAGTTTCCAAGATATTAAAATTATGCAATCAACATAAGATACCTGTTGTTCCGTTTGGAACAGGGACCTCTTTAGAAGGCAATGTTGTTGGGAACGATCAAGGGATTACAATTTCTCTTGAAAAGATGAATAAGGTATTAAGTGTAAATGTAGAAGATTTTGATTGTAAAGTTCAGGCATGCGTAACTAGAGAACAATTGAATGATTATTTACGGGAAGATGGGGTATTTTTTCCAATCGATCCAGGTGCAAATGCTGCAATTGGTGGAATGGCCTCCACTTCAGCTTCAGGAACGATGGCGGTTAAATATGGAACTATGAAAACTGTTATTACTGGATTAACAGTTGTTCTTCCAAATGGAGATATAATAAAAACTGGTAGTAGAACAAAAAAAACTTCAGCTGGATATAATTTAACAAATTTGTTCATTGGTTCAGAAGGCACACTTGGAGTTATAACAGAGATCCAGCTAAGATTGTCACCAATCCCAGAAAGCATTATGAGCGCAGTATGTCATTTTAAAACTTTAGAGGATGCAGTTAAAACTGCTCAAGAGGTAATTCAATATGGTATTCCGATTGCAAGAATTGAAATGCTTAATAAAGATCAAATGGAAATTAGTATAGAATACTCTAAATTAAAGGATGTAGAAGCTACACCTACTTTGTTTTTTGAATTTCATGGATCAGAAACCTCGAATAAAGAATCAATCGATATTGTTGAAGAAATATCAAAAAATAATAATGGTAGCTCTTTTAAATGGGCAAAAGATCTAACGGATAGAAATAAACTATGGAAAGCAAGACATGATGTCTATTATTCTGTTAAAGCACAAATTAATAATGGTAGAGTATATTCAACCGATGTTTGTTTGCCGATTTCTAAAATAACGGAATGTGTTAACTTTGCTGATGCGGAAGCTAAAAAATTTGGTTTAAGAGCCCCTATGGTTGGTCATCTAGGTGATGGCAATTTCCATGTTTTACTACCTTACGACCCAGAAAAAAAAGAGACGTACCAAAAAATAAGAAAATTTAGCGATATTCTTATAGAAAAAACTTTAGAATTGGAGGGCACAATTACTGGGGAACATGGAGTTGGGCTGCATAAAAAAGATTACCTTCTTAAAGAGCATGGAGATAACCTACCTGTTATGAAATCTATCAAAAGAACTATTGATCCAAATAATATAATGAATCCTGGTAAGATTTTTGACTTGAATTAATAAGTTGAATGAAAAAAATTTTAATTACCAGAAAACTTTTAAGATCAAATGAGGAAAAAGCCTCAAAATTATGGGAGGCTAAACTTAATTTAAATGATGAACTATATTCTCAATCTAAATTGATAGAATTAAGCCATGGTTGTGATGGAATATTAACTTCACTAACTGACAAAATGGATGAGGCAACAATCAATAAATTACCAGATAGTGTGAAAATTTTGTCAAATTTTGCTGTAGGTTTTGGAAATATTGATTTGGTTGCTGCAAAAAAAAGGAATATTGCTGTAACAAATACTCCTGAAGTTTTAACAGATGCTACTGCAGAAATAGGTATTCTTTTAATACTAGGCGCTTGCAGAAGAGCAAGCGAGGGTATTCAGGCAGCTAGAGATTCTAATTGGAAGTGGTCAGCAGATTATTTGATTGGTAAACAATTAACTGGAACCAGACTAGGAATTTTAGGGATGGGAAGAATTGGTCAGAAAATCGCAAAAATTGCTAAATCTCTTGGGATGATAATTCACTATCACAATAGATCAAAACTAAGCTCTGATAAAGAGAATGGAGCTGAGTATCATGATAACTTAAAAAGTTTAATGGAAGTATCAGATGTATTATCTGTGTGTTGTCCAGCTTCAAAAGAAACAATTGATTTAATCAATAAAGAAACATTAGAATATTTACCAAAAGGCGCAGTTGTAACTAATGTAGCTAGAGGAGACATAGTAGACGATGAAGCTTTGTTGGATGCATTAGAAAGAAGAAAAGTTTATGCTGTAGGCTTGGATGTTTATAAAAACGAACCAAATTTAAATCCTGGTTATCTTAAACACAAAAGCGCATTTATTTTACCTCATCTTGGAAGTGCAACAAAAGAAACAAGAACTGCAATGGCAAATCTTGCAATCGATAACATTGAGGAATTTTTCAAGACTGGCAATTGCAAAAATAAAGTAAATTGACAAAATAATTCTACTAATAGTTGTAAATAATTTAAACAAGAAACATTTTAACCTAAGACTCTAAGTTCTTTTTATGCTTTAATATTTGTAAGTTAATTAACTAATAGAGGAGAAATAAATGATTAAAGAAAAAAAATCATTGAAGGGTAAAATTCCTTCAAGACGAAAGTTCTTTAAGGCAGCGGCAGCAACTGGTGCAGCAGCAACAGCAGCAGTAGCGATGCCAAACATTGCATTCGGAGCTCCACAAACTCTAAAAATGCAAGCTGCATGGCCAAGTGGTGCTAACATCTTTTTTGAAATGGCAGGAGACTATTGCAAAATGGTTAGCGACATGTCTGGCGGTTCTTTAAAAATCGATCTTCAACCAGTTGGAGCAGTTGTAAAGACTAGTGAGATCGGTCAAGCGGTAAGTTCAGGTGCTGTAGATATGGGACACTGGGTAACTGCTTATTGGTATGGTAAAAATCCAGCAGCATCATTATTTGGTACTGGACCATCATACGGTATGTCATCTCAAGAAGTAATGGGATGGATGGAGTACGGTGGCGGAAGAAAACTGTATGAAGAAACACTTGCAAAAGTTGGTTTCGATTACACAGGTGTATTCCACATGCCTATGCCAGCACAACCTTTCGGTTGGTTTAAAAAGAACGTAACAAAAGTATCTGACGTTAAAGGTATGAAGTACAGAACAGTTGGTCTTGCTACTAACGTTCTTACTGCAATGGGAATGGTCGTAAGACAGTTACCAGGTGGTGAAATCCAACCAGCTATGAAAACTGGTTTGATTGAAGCGGCTGAGTTTAACAACCCAACTTCAGACTCACAGTTTGGTATGCAAGATGTTTCTAAGCATTATCACTTAGGAAGCTTCCACCAATCTCAAGAGATGTTTGAAATACCAATTAACAATAAAACATTTAATAGTCTGTCACCAGCAAACAAAGCAATATTGAAAAATGCTGCTTACGCTGCAAACACAGATAACTACTTTAAAGCATTAGTTAGATATTCAGCTGATTTATCTAAATTAATGAATCAACATAAAGTAAATGTTTACCAAACTTCAGATGAAATTTTAGCTCAACAGTTAAAAGGTTGGGATAAAGTTATCGGTGATTTCAATAAGAAAGATCCTTTCTTTAAGAAAATCGTCGATTCTCAAAAAGCATACGCTAAGAGAGTAATGAAATACTTGCTGATGAATCAGCCTAATTACAAGCTAGCTTATGAAAATGAGTTTGGACCAATTGCTAAAGTAAAAATATAATCAAGATATAATCTTAATTAAGGGGGCCAATGGCCCCCTTTTTTTTTGTTTGATTAATAGATAGAATTTAACGTAAAGTGATATTATGAAATCTTTCATAAAATTTGCAGACACTTTAAGCGCATCAATGGGTAAAGCCTTCTCATGGTGCATAGTAATCCTAATGGGTGGAACTTGCTATGAAGTAATAATGGCTTACGCTTTTAACAGCCCTACACTATGGAATTTTGACTTTAGTTTACAAATGTATGGTGCAATTTTTATGATGGCAGGTGCTTATTGTTTGTCAACAGAGGCGCATGTTAGAGGAGATGTTATTTATAGATTATTTCCCACACGAGTTCAGGGCTGGATTGATTTAATTTTATATTTTATTTTTTTCTTTCCTGGAATTTTAGCTTTAGTATTTTATGGATACGAATATGCAGCGTTAGCGTGGAAAATTAAAGAAACTAGCTGGAACAGTCCGGCACAAATACAAATTTATATGGCAAAATCTATAATCCCACTGTCAGGAATTTTATTAACGATTCAAGGAATTAGCGAAGTTTGCAGAGCAATAATATGTATTAAAACAGGTCATTGGCCTGAGAGAATGTCAGCAGGCGCTGAAGAAACTGAAAAAATATTAATGAGAACATCTCAGAAAGACGAAAAAGCTGATGTTATTTGAGTTAACAAATCCAGAAATTGCAATATTAATGATGAGCTTATTTTTATTTGCAGTTCTTTTAGGGTTCCCAATTGCATTTACACTTCTAGCCATGGGAGTTGGTTTTGGATATTACGCTTATTTTGATCCAACTAGGATGGATCATCTGCTTGATAATCGGATATTTTCTTTATTAGTCCAAAATACTTACACCATAATGGATAATACAGTTTTAACTGCGGTGCCTTTATTTTTATTTATGGGTTACTTAGTTGAAAGAGCTGGGATAGTAGCAAAATTGTTTTTTGCTATAAGACTTGCTTCCCATAGACTACCAGCCTCAATGGCTGTTGCAGCGCTTGTAACATGTGCATTATTTTCTACAGCAACAGGAATAATTGGAGCAGTTGTAACTTTAATGGGCCTTTTAGCTTGGCCAGCAATGATCAGAGCTGGATATGATAAAAAATTTGCATCCGGAGTTATATGTTCAGGAGGATGTTTAGGAATTTTAATACCTCCAAGTATTATGTTAATTGTATATGCAGTAATAGCTCAATTATCTCCACTAAGACTTTTTGCTGCCGCTATATTTCCTGGCTTAATGTTAGCAGGTCTTTATATTTTATATGTAATTATAAGAGCATATTTCAATCCGTCTCTAGCACCTAAGCCTGCAGCTGAGGAAATTCCGCCAAGATCAGTAATTTTAAAAGAGGTTCTAGTTTCTTTTGTTCCATTGTTCTCATTAATAATTTTAGTTTTAGGTACAATTTTAGGTGGACTAGCTACTCCAGCAGAAGCGGCTGCAGTAGGAGCATTTGGAGCTTTGATTTTATCTTTTTTTTATAAGTCATTAAAATGGAAGAATTTTAAAGAATCAGTTTTTCTAACAGCTAAAACCAGCGCAATGATTATGTGGTTATTTGTTGGATCTTGGACATTTGCATCAGTTTTTTCATATTTAGGCGGCCACGAAGTTTTTGAAGAATTTTTTAAATCAATGGATATTCAACCTTGGCAATTTTTAGTTATCACACAAATCATAATATTTTTACTTGGTTGGCCATTAGAGTGGACTGAAATTTTAATTATATTTGTACCAATATTTTTACCGCTAGTAGAATTTTTCGGGGTAAACCCGTATTTTTTTGCAATGTTAATAGCTTTAAATTTACAAACATCTTTTCTAACTCCGCCGATGGCAATGTCAGCTTATTATTTAAAAGGTGTGCAAAGTAAAAATGTTGAACTACTGCAAATTTTTAGAGGTATAATGCCTTTTCTTGGAATAGTAATATTTGCAATGGTTTTAATGTACATGTTTCCTGGTATTGCTTTATGGTTACCAGATGTTTTATTCGCAGAATAAATTTTAATGTCCAATATATTTCAATTAACTGTCTCTGAAATAGCAGAAAAAATAAAAAAATCTGATCTAAACTCTGTTGATTTGTGTAAATCATACATTGAGCAAATAGATAAATTTGAAAAAGATGTAAAAGCTTGGGCCCATTTTGATAAAAAACTTCTTCTAGAAAAGGCAGAAGAGGCAGACAATCATAGAAGATCGGGCAAACCCGTAGGGCCTCTCCACGGAATTCCGGTAGCACTAAAAGATATAATAGGAACATATGATATGCCAACTGAGTGTGGAACTGTTTTAAGAAAAGGAAAAACAGAGTCACAAAATGCAGAGATAGTAGATTTGCTTAAATCAGCAGGAGCATTAATCATGGGAAAAACAAATACTTCTGAATTAGCATTTCTAGCACCACCTAAAACTACAAATCCTCACGATTATTCAAGAACACCAGGTGGATCTTCAAGTGGGTCAGCAGCTGTTATAGCTTCACATATGGCGCCTTTATCAATTGGTTCTCAAACAGGAGGTTCAGTGATTAGGCCAGCATCTTATTGTGGAGTTGTTGGTTACAAACCAAGTTATGGATTAATTTCACGTAATGGAGTGTTGAGAACTTCATATAATCTTGACCACATAGGAGTTTTTGGAAGAACAGTTGAAGATGTTGCTCTACTAGCTAAAGTTTTAATTAAAAAAGATTCTTACGACAAAGCAACAATTCATTATTCGTCAGAGTTTATGTTAGATGAGTGTAAAAAAGGCCCAATGTTTGATCCTAAATTTATTTTTTACAAAACAGACAGTTGGAAAAAAGTTGATAAAAAGTCAAGAGAGGCGTTTGAATATTTTATAAAATCTTTTAAAAAAAATATTGAAGTCTTTGATACGCCTTCATACTTTAAGGATATAGATAAATACCACAGAATAATACACGAAACTGATCTAGCAAATAATTTTCAAGTTTATTACAAAAAATCAAAATCGAAACTTTCAAAGGAAATGCAGGCAGCTATTTCAAAAGGTATGAAGCACTCTGCTAAAGAATATTTAGATGCCGTTGACTTTATGGATAGAAGTTACGAATCCTACAAAGAGGTATTTGAGGATTACCATGGAGTATTAAGTCCATGTAGTACTGGTGTAGCCGATAAGGGTTTAAAGAGTACAGGGAGTGCTGATTTTAATAGGGTGTGGTCGTATATGCATACACCAGCAATTTCTCTACCTTTACTTCAAGGAGAAAATAATTTACCATTAGGTGTCCAATTAGTTGGTGACAGGCATGATGATAACAGATTTTTAGGTGTAGCTAACTGGCTGGAAAAGGAGAGCAAAAAATTTAATGAATAAAATCACAGTTATTATTGGTCTAAGTTTTGCAATATTTTTTTTAGTTGGACTTGCAACAACATTAACTAGATCGATGATGATTGGTTTTTTGGATGTTTTGCCAGTATATATCTTAATGGGTATAGCGATAGTAATGATGATTTATGAGTCTTTTTTTGATAAATCATAACACGTTTCCCGATTAAAAGACCTTTAAACTTATTCTCTATTAATAATTCAATAAAGTTTGCATATATATGCAACAATATTAGTATTTTTAGGTGTTTATTTAGTAAAATATAAAAAAAAAAATGTATAAGAAAATTTCAATGATAATTTTAAATTCTGCTATTGCTTTAACACTCATTTACTTAGTAATTGTAATTGTAATTTTTTTTTCACAAAGAAAATTAATGTACCACCCAAATGAAAATAATTATCTTGAGGAAAATCAACTAAATCATAAAATTGAAAAAGTTTATATAAATTCAGATTTTAAACTTTTAGGCTGGCATCATATAAAAGATAAAAAATTTAAAACATTACTCTTTTTTCATGGTAACGCAGGAAATCTTCAAAATAGAATTTATAAATTAAACGATATATCAAAACTTGAATTGAACTATTTGATCATAGCTTACAGAGGGTTCAGCGGCAACAAAGGTAAGCCAAATGAAATTGGTCTCTATAAAGATTCTGAATCTGCAAAAAAATGGCTTAATGATATTGGTGTATCAGATAAAGATATAATTCTATACGGAGAGTCCTTAGGAACAGCTGTAGCAGTTGATTTAGCATCAAAATATAAATTTGCGGGACTAATTTTAGAGTCGCCTTTTACATCGATGGTCAAACTATCAAAAATATATTATCCATATTTGCCAGTTAAAATACTTCTAAAAGACAAATACGAATCGATAAAAAAAATAAGTAATATAAATTTTCCAAAAATGGTTATGCATGGTGACAAAGATAAGATAGTCCCTTTTAGCATGGGGAAAGAAATGTTTGAAAAGTTTTCTGAACCTAAGTTAAGTTATTTTAGAAAAGGTGATGACCATATGATGGAATTCGATGAAGAGTTGTTAGAAAATATTAAAAATTTTTTAAAAATTATAAATTGATCAATCAAAATTAATGAAATTTTTAGAAAAGTTTTCACTATCAAAAATTTGAAGATCATCCTCTTTTTCACCTAAACCCAAAGCGATAATCGGTAACTGAAACTTTTTAGAAACAGCAATTAAAATACCACCTTTTGCTGTACCATCAAGCTTGGTCATAATTAACCCTGTGATTGGTATAATCTTATTGAATTCTTCGACTTGATTTATAGCGTTTTGACCAGATGTAGCGTCTAAGACTAAAATTACATCTTGTGGCGCTTTCTCATCTATTTTTTTTATTACATTTCCAATTTTTTTAAATTCATCCATTAAATTTTTTTTATTTTGCAATCTACCCGCTGTATCTATTAAAGTAATATCTACATTATTTTTCTTTGCAAACTCCATAGCCTTATAGGCAACAGATGCAGGATCACTTCCTGGTTCGGACTTAATTATTTCGCAATTTAATTTTTTTGACCATCTCTCCAGCTGATCAATTGCTGCTGCTCTAAATGTGTCGCAAGCTACAAAAATTACTTCATTATGATTTGATTTATAAAGTTTTGACATTTTTGCAATTGTTGTGGTTTTGCCTACACCATTTACTCCAGAGATAAGAACTGCTTTTCTCTCTTGAGTTTTACTAAAAAAATTTTTGTTTTCTAAAGGTTTCAATAAAGAATTTATATAATTATTTATAATATTTTGAATCTCTTCAAGTTCGTTCTTACTCGGATCAATTTTACGGTTAGAAATTTCCTCTCTAATTTCAGAAGATGCTTTTACCCCAACATCTGATTGGATCAAAAATTCTTCAATTTTTTCTAATTCTTTATCACCAATTTCTTTGTTAATTATGATTTCTTTAATACCTTTAGAAAAATTTGAAGTAGTTTTTTTTAAACCGTCTTTAAATTTTTTAAAAATATTTATCATAGGTTTAAATGAATTTTTTCTATATTAGATACATTTCCTTCCATAAGGATATTTCCATCAACGTCCTTATTTATTTTGATCTTTCCTAATTTAAATTCAATTTCAGTAGGATAAATTGAAACTTTATTTATTTCACCTGCAATTGCTGTAGCACACGCTGCAGTACCACAAGCTTTAGTCAAGCCTGCCCCTCTTTCCCAATGTAAAACCTTAAAATGTTTATCATTAATTTTTTTTGCAAATGTCACGTTTACTTTTTCTGGAAACAAAGAATTACTTTCAATTTTAGGCCCTATGTCTTTTATTTGAATTTTATCTAAATCTTCAGTAAAAAAAATTATATGCGGATTTCCAACATTCACTGCTGTCCCTGAAAGATTAAGATTATCTACTTTAATTTCAACATTCTTTGTATCTACTTCTTTTGCTAAAGGTATTTCATTCCAACTTGTTTTAGGAATTCCAATATTAGTTTGGATATTATTCTCATTTAAGATTTTAGATTTTAGAATACCGCTCTCCGTTTCAAATGTGATTTCACTTTTAGCATTTTCTTTTGACAAAAGGCTTGCTACACATCTCGTACCATTACCACAAGCTGCTGAGTCGGATCCATCAGAATTTTTAAAAATTAAATAAGCATCAACTTTTTCACTTTTTTTAACTAAAATTAGTTGATCGCAACCAATTTTTTTTCTGTCACAAATACTTTTTATTTGAGACTTATTTAATTCAAAGTCACTATCTCTTTGATCGATAATAACAAAGTCGTTTCCTAAACCGTCCATTTTATATGCTTTAAAATCCATATATTTATACTTAACTTATTTATTGACTTTTTGAACCTCTATTATAGTTTCTCACCACTTCCGCAAAAAAACAGCATTTTGCGGTGTCTTTGGAAACAAAGAGATCGACACCAGTCAGCGAGGGTTCGCCCACTGGTGCGATGACTGCTGGATTAAAATATGTTTGAAAATTTAACAAATAAATTCGAGGGTATACTCGATAAATTTAAAAAATCACCATCACTTGATGAAGGTCAGGTTGATGATGGTTTAAGATTAATAAGACAAGCTCTATTAGAGGCAGATGTTTCTTTAGACGTCGCAAAAGAATTTATTAATAATGTTAAACCGAAAGTTTTAGGGAAAGAAATTCTAAGATCAACAGCTCCTGGGCAGATGGTTGTAAAAATTGTCTATGACGAGCTTGTAAATTTCTTAGGTGATAAAAATCAAGAAATTAATTTAAAATCTAATCCACCAATTTCAATTATGATGGTAGGACTCCAAGGATCTGGTAAGACAACTAGTACCGCAAAATTATCTAAATTTTTAGAAAAAAATAACAAAAAAAAGATCATGATGGCAAGTTTAGATATCTATCGTCCTGCTGCTCAAGACCAATTAAAAGTTCTTGGCGAGCAAATTAATATTCAAACACTACCAATAATAGAAGGTCAAACACCCACGGATATTTGCAGAAGAGCCTTAACGGCTGCAAACCTTAATGGCTCAGATGTTATTATTTTTGATACCGCTGGAAGAACACAAATCGATTTACAGATGATGAGTGAAATAAAACAAATAGAGGAAGTCATAAAACCAACTGAAACAATACTGGTCGCTGATTCACTTACTGGTCAAGTAGCTGCTAATGTGGCAAAGGAATTTGGAAATACAGTAAAACTTACAGGAATAATTTTAACACGTGCTGATGGAGATGGAAGAGGTGGTGCAGCACTTAGTATGAAACATGTTGCTAATGTGCCAATCAAATTTTTAGGAATAGGAGAAAAAATTGAAAATCTAGAAATTTTTCACCCTGACAGGATTGCAAATAGAATTTTAGGTATGGGAGATATCGTTTCTCTAGTTGAGAAAGCAGCACAAGACATTGATGAAGAAAAATTAAAAGAAGCTGAAGAAACTTTGAAAAAAGGGCAATTTTCACTAGATGATTATCTAACACAATTAAGACAAATGAAAAAAATGGGTGGCATTGAGGGAGTAATGTCTTTTTTACCAGGTGTTTCAAAATTAAAGTCTCAAATGGATCAAGCAGGAGTTGATGAAAAAATTATAACTCAAAATGAAGCAGTAATATTGTCAATGACAAAAAAAGAAAGAGATAATCCTAAAATAATAAATGGATCAAGAAAAAAAAGAATTGCTAATGGCTCTGGTACAGACATAGCCACTATCAATAAATTGTTAAAACAATTTAAAATGATGTCTGACATGATGAAAAAAATGTCAAAAGGAAACACAAAAGAGTTAATGGATAAAGGATTGCCACCAGAACTCTTCAATCAATTAAAATAATAAAGGAGAAAAAAATGTTAAAACTTAGATTATCAATGGGCGGTACAAAAAAAAGACCAGTGTATAAGATTGTTGTAGCAGACAGCAGATTTCCAAGAGATGGAAGATTTATAGAAAAATTAGGATATTTTAATCCACTTTTGCCAAAAGATAAAAAAGATAGAGTAGGCCTTGAATCTGAGAGAATTAAATATTGGCTAAGTCAAGGAGCAAAACCAACAACCAGAGTTGCAAGAATTTTAGGTGAAAATAAATTAATCGAAATGCCTTCGGCTGGTAATAATCCTAACAAGGCTATTCCTAAAAAAGACAGAAAAAAACAAGAAGCCGGTGCTGAAAAAAAAGAAGAGAAAAAAGCTGACGCTCCCAAAGAGGCTCCTAAAGCAGAAGAGAAAAAAGCTGACGCTCCCAAAGAGGCTCCTAAAGCAGAGGAAAATAAGAAATAATGTTTCAAGTAAAAATATTTACTTTATATCCGGATTTCTTTCCAGGAATTCTAGGCAAGGGTATTTATGGAAGAGCAATTGAAAAAAGTTTGTGGAACTTGAATGTAATCAATATTAGAGATTACGCGGATGATAAGCACAAAACAGTAGATGATACTCCATACGGAGGTGGCGAAGGTATGGTTTTAAAGCCTGATGTAGTTGCAAAAGCACTTGATCAAAATTTAAAAAAGGATGAGAAAGTTATTTATCTTACACCTAAAGGAAAAACTTTCGATCAAAATACAGCAAAAAATTTCCTGAAAAACAAAAAAATAAATATTCTCTGTGGCCATTTTGAAGGAATTGATCAAAGAGTAATAGATTCGAGAGGTATAGAAGAAATAAGCATTGGAGATTTTGTTCTTTCAGGAGGTGAGACAGCTGCCTATGTAATTTTGGATAGTATATTGAGATTAGTGCCAGGAGTGCTTGGAAATGAAAATTCAAATAAAGACGAAAGTTTTGAAAATGGTTTATTAGAGTATCCTCAGTATACAAAACCACAAATATGGGAAAAAATAACAGTTCCTGAGGTGCTTTTATCAGGAGATCACAGTAAAATTAAAGACTGGCGTTTGTCGCAATCAGAGGCTATAACTCGCATCCGAAGACCAGACTTATGGCAAAAATATAAGAAGAATTAAATTGATAAACATGCAAATGAAAAATATTGAAGAAATAAACAGAGAAAATGTAAAAAAAATCTCGGCAGAAAAAAAATTACCAGATTTCTTTCCAGGAGATATAATCAAAGTTGGTGTAAGGATTACCGAGGGTAAGAGAGAAAGAATCCAGTACTTCGAAGGTGTTTGTATTGCAAAAAAAAATAGAGATATTAACTCTTCCTTTACAGTAAGAAAAATTTCATTTGGAGAGGGAGTAGAAAGAACTTTTGCACTTTTTAGCCCAATAGTAGATACGATTAAAGTTATAAGATCTGGAAAAGTAAGAAGAGCTAAATTATATTATTTAAGAGACAGAACAGGAAAATCAGCAAAAATCGCTGAAAAAATTAAAAAGAAAATTGGTATTGATATAGAGACAAAGCCTGAGCAAGTCACAGAAGAAAATGTTGTTAAACAAGTTGCAAAGGACGACAAAATAGAGATTACAGAGGACAAAAAATCTGAATCTTTAAAAAAAGATGTGGAACTTAAAGAAGATAGTTCTAAAAAAGCTAAATAAAATTAAACTTTTTTAAATGTCAAAAACTTTATACGATAAAATCTGGGAAGATCATTTAGTACATCAACAAAAAGATGGTACATCTTTATTATTCGTTGATAGACACTTAATTCATGAAGTTACCAGTCCCCAGGCTTTCGAAGGTTTGAGAAATGCCAACAGAAAAGTAAGACATCCAGAGCTTACACTAGCAGTAGCAGACCATAACGTTCCTACTACTGATAGGACAAAAGGTATTGCAGATCAGGAGTCTAAAATTCAAGTTGAGACCCTAAGTAAAAACTGTGAAGAATTTAATATTAGATTTTTTGGTATGTCAGATAAAAGACAAGGTATAGTTCATATCACTGGTCCAGAGCAAGGATTTACACAACCTGGAAATATTATTGTTTGCGGCGATAGCCACACAGCAACACACGGCGCTTTTGGTGCCTTAGCATTTGGTATAGGAACTTCAGAAGTAGAGCATGTATTAGCTACGCAAACTCTGGTTCAAAAAAAATCAAAAAATTTAAGGATAAGTGTTAACGGTAAACTACCAATTGGTGTTACATCAAAAGATGTAATCTTACAAATTATTGGAAAAATTGGAACTGCTGGAGGCACTGGGTACGTAATAGAATATGCTGGTGATGTAGTTACTTCTTTAAGTGTAGAGCAAAGAATGACAATTTGCAATATGACTATAGAGGGTGGTGCAAGAGCAGGTTTGATAGCGCCAGATGAAAAAATATTTAAATATTTAGAGGGACGTCCTATGGCTCCAAAAAATCAAAATTGGAATAAAGCTTTAGAGTATTGGCAAAATTTAAATTCAGATAAAGACGCAAAATTTGACAAAGAAGTCATGTTAGATGGAAGCGAAATCCAACCAATGGTCACTTGGGGAACTTCACCACAAGACGTTGTCACTATAGATGGCAAAATACCAAATCCTGATGAAGAAAAAGATGAAGATAAAAAAAACTCAATTGAGAGATCTCTTAAATATATGGGTTTAAAAGCCAACACATTAATTAAAGACATTAAAATTGATAAAGTATTTATTGGTAGTTGCACTAACGGTAGAATAGAAGATTTAAGGGCTGCAGCTAAAATTTTGAAAGACAAAAAAATAGCACCTCATGTAAAAGCAATGGTTGTTCCTGGTTCTGGTTTGGTTAAAGAACAAGCAGAACAAGAGGGTTTAGATAAAATATTTTTAAATTCTGGATTTGAATGGCGAGAACCAGGATGTTCTATGTGTTTAGCTATGAATGCTGATAAACTTAAACCTGAGGAAAGATGTGCATCAACATCTAATAGAAATTTTGAAGGAAGACAAGGTAGGGGTGGAAGAACACATTTAGTAAGCCCAGCCATGGCAGCAGCAGCAGCTATTTCAGGTAATTTTGAGGATGTGAGGAAATTTAAGAATTAATGAAAAAGTTTAATAAATTAAAAAGTATCCCCGCATATATTCCAATAGTTAATATTGATACGGATATGATAATTCCTAAACAATTTTTAAAAACTATTAAAAGAACTGGCTTAGGGAAAAATCTTTTTTTTGAAATGAGGTATGACGAAGAGGGAAAAGAAATTTCTGATTTTGTTTTGAATAACAAACCATACAATCAAGCAAAAATATTAATTGCTGGCAAAAACTTTGGTTGTGGTTCGTCAAGGGAACATGCCCCATGGGCACTTTTAGATTTTGGTATTACTTGTGTAATAAGTTCAAGTTATGCAGATATATTTTATAATAATTGTTTTAAGAATGGAATTTTACCAATAACAGTTAATGAAGAGTTGATTAAGCAATTATCTGAATACGCTTTAAGAAAAGAAGAAATATCAATTAATTTAGAAGATCAAGAAATTAAATTTGGAAACAATGTACATAATTTTGAAATTGATGAATTCAAAAAAAAATGTCTTTTAGAAGGTTTAGATGATATCTCTCTTTCTTTAGCTCAGTCTTCAAAGATTTCGGCTTACGAAGAAAAAATAAAATCATCAAAGCCTTGGATCTTCAATGATTAAAGTAAAAAAAAGAAAAATTTTACTTTTACCTGGAGACGGTATTGGTCCTGAAGTAATTAACGAAGTAAAAAAAATAATTGACTGGTTTAATAAAAATAGGTCCCTTGATTTTGAAGTTGATCAAGATTTAGTAGGCGGAGCTGCATATGACAAATTTAAAACTCCAATTACTGATGAAGTCTTTTTTAAAGCTTTAGAATGTGAGGCTGTGATTTTGGGAGCTGTTGGAGGTCCCAAGTGGGATAACCTAGAGTTTTCAAAAAAACCAGAGAGAGCATTACTTAAGTTAAGAAAAGAGCTAAAGCTTTTTGCAAATTTACGACCTGCTATTTGTTTTAAACAATTAGTCGAGGCCTCTAGTCTAAAACCTGAAATAGTTTCAGGCCTTGATATTATGATTGTAAGAGAGTTAACAGGCGGGATTTATTTTGGTGAACCAAGAGGTATAAAACCAATCGATAATGGTGAGCGAAAAGGAATTAATACTCACACATATACATCAAAAGAAATTGAGAGAGTTGCAAAAGTTGCTTTCGAATTAGCAAAAAAGAGAAATAATAAAGTTACTTCTTGCGAAAAGTCAAATGTTATGGAAGCTGGACAATTGTGGAAAGAGGAAGTAACAGCTCTTCATAAAAAAGATTACAAAGATGTTAATTTGGAACATATGCTTGCTGACAACTGTGCCATGCAATTATTGAGAAATCCAAAACAATTCGATGTAATAGTAACTGACAATTTATTTGGAGATATTCTATCGGACGAAGCAGCAATGCTTACAGGATCATTAGGATTACTACCCTCAGCCTCACTTGGTGCAAAAGATAAAGATGGAAACTTAAGATCAATGTATGAACCTGTACATGGTTCTGCCCCAGATATTGCAGGTAAAGGCATAGCTAATCCTATTGCAACAATTTTAAGTTTTTCAATGGCTTTAAAATATTCTTTAAATTTAGATAAAGAGTCCACAGAATTAGATAATGCAGTTCAGAAAGTTTTAGATGATGGATTAAGGACAAAAGACATTATTTCTAAAGGAAAAAAAGAAGTTTCCACCACTATGATGGGAGATGCGATTATTGCGTGTTTGCAAAAATAATTAAATTACCCTACCCTATGATTCTTTAAAAAATGACAACTTATACAGCGCCAGTTGATGAGATGATGTTTCTCTTTGATAACCTCAAAGATAATAAGAGGTACAATGAAATTGAGAAATATAAAGAAATTAATTCTGAATTAGTTAAAGGAATTCTTGAAGAAGCTGCAAAAATTAATCAGGACCTTATTTTACCATTAGCTAAATCGGGAGATGAAAATCCTTGTGTATATGAAAATGGTGTTGTTAGAACACCGCCAGGTTACAAAGAAGTATATAAAAAGTTTATCGAAGATGGCTGGACCTCTCTCTCATGTGATCCTAAATATGGGGGACAAGGGATACCAAAAACTGTTAGTACCTTTTTTGAAGAAATGCTTTCCTCGTCATGTCTTTCATTTAAACTTTATAGTGAGCTAAGCATCGGAGCTTATAACTGTATACTTACTCACGCTGAACAAAATATTAAGGACAAATTTTTACCAAAAATAGTAGAGGGAAAATGGAGTGGAACTATGTGTCTGACTGAACCTCAATGTGGAACAGATTTAGGTTTGTTAAAAACTAAAGCTGTTTTACAAGAAGATGGCACTTATAATATTACAGGTCAAAAAATATTTATCACATCAGGCGATCATGATTTAACTGAAAATATTATTCATCTAGTTTTAGCAAGAATTTCTGATGCGCCTAAAGGGACAAAGGGGATTAGCTTATTTTTAGTACCCAAATATAATGTAACTGATGATGGAAAAGTTGGCACAAGAAATGGAGTAAGCACTAATTCAATTGAAAGCAAAATGGGAATTAAAGGTTCCCCAACTTGTGTTTTAAATTTTGAAAATTCTAAAGGCATTATGATAGGACCAAAGAATAAAGGGTTAAATTCTATGTTCACGATGATGAATTTAGAAAGGATTGTTGTTGGCATACAAGGCTTAGGGATAGCTGAAACTGCTTTTCAAAATGCATTGGCATATTCAAAGGACAGGAAACAAGGCAAAGCTAATAATAGTGCTAATGGAGAAACAGATTTAATAATAAGACATGCTGATATAAGAAGAAGCCTTATGAATATGAAGTCAATCATTGAGGGACAAAGATCCTTTGCTTTTTGGCTATCACAACAAATAGATGTAAGTTTAAGTCATGATAATAAAGAGGTAAGAGACGATGCTTCAAATATGGTAGCACTCTTAACACCTGTAATTAAATCCTTTTTTACAGATAATGGCATGGATATAACCAATGATGCAATTCAGGTTTTTGGTGGATATGGATATACCAAGGACCAAGGTATTGAACAATTATTTAGAGACAACAGGATTACCCCAATTTATGAAGGAACTAATTCTGTACAAGCAATAGATTTAGTCTATAGAAAAATTGCTAACGAGGGAATTTTTGAAAATTTTATTAGTGTTATAGATAATGAAATAAAAAGTTTTGGTGATGTGAAAGATATTAATAATTTAATAAACGTTTTTGACAAATACAAAGAGATTTTAGTTTCGTTTACAAAATGGATGAGAGAAAAAATAAAAGCCAACAAAGATGATGCTAGCGCAGCATGTAATGACTATCTCAAAGTTCTTGGATATACAGCTGTTGCGTTTTCTTGGTTAAAAACAATGAAAATTAGCTATGAAAATAAAGATAAAAATAATGATTTTTATGAGGATAAAATTAATACAGGTAACTATTATTTTGAAAAGATTTTACCTAAAGCACAAACTCATTATGTCGTTGGAACGAGTGGAAGCTCAAGTACGATGAACGCCAAATTCAATTAATGAATCAATACAATAAAGACCTTGAAAAAAATAATGCAAACTTTGTACCATTAACTCCACTAAGTTTTCTAGAAAGAGCAAAAGATATTTATCCAGAATATGAAGCCCTGATCTACGAAGATAGATCATACACATGGGAACAAATTTATAATAGATGTATTAAATTTGCTAGTGCACTAGAAAAAATTGGTATCAAAGAGGGAGATACGGTTTCAGTAATGGCTTTTAATACGCCTGAAATTTTTGAGGCACATTACTCCGTACCAATGACAGGGGCAGTTTTGAATACTATAAACACAAGATTAGATGCTAAAACTGTTGCTTATATTATAGATCATAGTGAGGCAAAAGTATTAATTGTTGATCGACAACTTCATTCAGTTTTAAAAAAAGCATTAGAATTATCAAAAAATAATCCTTTAATAATCGATATACATGATAAATTTGCTGACCAAACATTGCTGAAAAAAATCGGCGAAAAAGAGTATGAAGATTTTTTAAACTCAGGTGATGAAACATTTGTTTGGAAAAGACCAAAAGATGAATGGCAGGCAATATCTTTGAGTTATACTTCAGGCACAACTGGAAATCCTAAAGGTGTTGTGTATCATCATAGAGGCTCTTATTTAATGTCCACTGGTAGTGCAATTGCTTGGAACATGCCCAATAGATTAAATTTTTTAACAGTCGTACCCATGTTTCATTGTAATGGCTGGGGATATCCTTGGACAATTCCAATGTTGAACGGTAGGACAATTTGCTTAAGAGCTATTGATATTAAAAAAATTTTTGAATTAATCATTAAATATAAAATTACACATTTTGGTGGTGCGCCAATAGTTTTAAATATGATAACTGGAGCATCAGAAAGTGATAGAAAGAAACTTACTCATAAAGTTTATGTACTTACAGCTGGAGCCCCACCACCAAGTATTATTTTTAAAAAAATGGAGGCTCTTGGTTTTGAGGTAATGCATGTATATGGATTGACAGAAACATATGGTCACATTTTACAATGTGCTTGGAATGAAAATTGGAATTCCTTTGATGAAGATAAAAAAAATGAAATAAAAGCAAGACAAGGCGTTAGATATCCTAACACAGAAGATGTAATGGTTATGGATCCTGAAACAATGAAACCTGTGCCTAAAGATGCAAAAACTATTGGCGAGATAATGATTAAAGGTAACGTTGTGATGAAGGGTTATTTCAAAGATAAAGATGCCACCGATAAAGCAATGTCGCATGGATGGTTTCATTCTGGGGATTTAGCTGTAGTTAATCCTGACGGGTATATAAAAATTAAAGATAGGTCTAAGGATATAATTATATCTGGAGGAGAAAATATTTCTTCTATAGAAATAGAAAATACTTTAGCAAAACATCCATCTGTTTCCATTGCTGCAGTTGTTGCAAAACCTGACGAAAAATGGGGAGAGGTTCCTTGTGCTTTCATAGAGAAAGTTCAAGACAAAGAGGTCACAGAAAAAGAATTAATCGATTTTTGTAGAGAGACACTGGCTGGCTTTAAAATACCTAAAAAAGTAGCCTTTTGTGAATTGCCAAAAACTTCAACAGGTAAAATTCAAAAATTTGAGCTAAGAAAAAAAGCCAAGGAACTTAATTGATACTAAAAGTAGATAGCAAGCAAGTCTTTGCCTCTGATGCCGGTAAAGACTTCGATAGAAACAAAGAAACAATTTTTTTGCTACATGGTAGTGGATTAACACATATTGTTTGGTCTTTAACTGAACAATATTTGTCAAATAAAGACTTTAATATTCTCTCAATTGATTTACCTGGTCATGGGAAATCAGATGGTCCATGCCTGACAAGTATAGAAAAAATTGCTGATTGGTTAGAAGAAATTAGAAATGAAATAAAGGTTGATAAAGTATCAATAATTGGTCACTCGCAAGGATGCCTCGAGGCGATAGAATATGGTTCAAAATATAAAAATCACATTTCTAAATTAGTACTACTAGCTGGCTCTTATAAAATGCCGGTCAATCAAGACTTAATAGATTTAGCAGACTCTGGTGATAAAAAAGCTGTTCATTTGATGATGAAATGGGGTTACGAAGGATCAAAAAAATTTATCGGAGGAAACCCCGTTGAAAAAATTATTAATTCATCAAGAGAAGTCAAAGAAATTTTATCAGTGGATCTCAAAGCTTGTAATAATTATAAAAACGGTAAAGATGCCTCAACAAGTATTGAGTGTCCAACTATGCTTATTTTTGGTGCACTAGATAAAATGGTACCAACTGAAAATGGAAAGAAATTTGCTAATTTAATAAAAAACTCAAAAACTGAGATTTTAAGTGATTGCGGGCATATGATTATGTTTGAAAAAGCTTTTGAAATGAGAGAAAAGGTAGCAGAATTTTTAAAAAAATGAAAAACTTTCCAATTATCAGATCAAGAAGATTAAGAAGTACTCCATACACAGATAGAATTGAGGCTCATGGTGTAAGCGGTTACACTGTCTATAATCACATGTTGCTCCCAGTTTCTTTCAAGTCAGTAGAGGCTGATTATGAACACCTTAAGAAATTTGTACAAGTTTGGGATGTAGCTGCAGAAAGACAAGTACAAATTACTGGCAAAGACTCTGCTGAACTAGTTCAATTGATGACATGTAGAGATTTATCAAATTCAAAAGTTGGAAAGTGTTATTATGCCCCTTTAATTGATGATCAAGGAAATTTAGTAAATGATCCAATCATAAATAAACTTGCAGATGATAAATGGTGGCTTTCAATAGCTGACTCAGATGTTATATTTTTTGCAAAAGGCTTAGCGGCTGGATACAAATTTGATGTAGAGATTACGGAGCCAAATGTAAATATCTTGGCTGTTCAAGGACCTTTATCTGATAACCTTATGGCAAGGATATTTGGTGAGGAAATAAGACAATTAAAGTTTTTTAATTTTAAATATTACGAATTTAAAAAAAGAAAATATTTTGTTGCTAGATCTGGTTGGTCTAAGCAAAGCGGTTTCGAGATATATGTTGAAGATGATTTAGCGGGACAAGACTTATATGATCAATTATTTGAAAACGGAAAAGAGTTCAATGTTAGAGCCGGTTGTCCTAATTTAATAGAAAGAATAGAATCGGCCTTATTATCTTATGGAAATGATTTTGATAATAGAGATAACCCTTTTGAGGTAAATTTTGATAAATTTGTAAGTTTGGATTCCAATATAAATTTTTTGGGTAAAGATAAGTTAAAACAAATAAAACAAGATGGTATTAAAAGAAAGTTAATGGGGGTTAGAATTGACCATAATCAAATTAATATTCATTCAGAAAAAACATTATTTGATGAAAATGACAATGTTGTTGGTCAAGTGAGATCTGCAGCCTATTCACCTAAATTCAAAAAAGTTATTGGCATTGCAATGATTAATAAACCTTATTGGGATGCAAAACATCAGTTTAAAATTGATATTGAAGGTAAAATATTCCCAGGAACAGTTTGCGATTTACCTTTCATTTAGTATAAGTTAATCAACATGAATATAGCAATAGTAGGAGCAACAGGTAATGTTGGAAGAAAAATTGTAGAAATTTTAGAAAATAAAAATTTTACTACAAATAATTTGTATCTTCTTGCATCCTCTAAAAGTACTGGATCTAAAATAAAATTCAGAAACAAAGATATTGAAGTTTTAAATTTAGAAAACTTTGATTTCTCTAAAGCAAATATCACTTTTTTCTCTGCAGGAGGAAAAATATCTGAAAAATATGCACCTATAGCAGCAAAGCACTCTGTTATTATTGATAACTCAAGCTATTTTAGAATGGATCCCGAAGTTCCTTTAATTGTCCCTCAGGTTAATTCAAAAGACTTAGATATTATGAAAAAAAACATTATCGCAAACCCAAATTGTTCAACTGCTCAACTTGTTATAGTGTTAAACAAACTACATGATGAATTTAAGATTAAAAGATTAGTAATATCCACTTACCAATCCACATCAGGTGCTGGAAAAAAACCTATGGACGAACTAATTAAACAAACTAAAAATATTTTAGATAATAAAAAAATCGATATTGAAAATTTTACAAAACAAATAGCATTTAATGCTATCCCACATATTGATCAATTTAGTACTGACGGATATACAAAAGAGGAAATAAAAATGATTCAAGAAACAAATAAAATTTTAAATTCTAATATTAAAATTACTGCGACTTGTGTTAGAATCCCAGTTTTAATTTCTCATGCAGAATCTGTTAACATTGAATTTGAAAATGAAGTTTCAGTTGATAAAATTAAATATATTTTGTACCAATCACCTGGTTGTAAAGTTATTGATGATAGAAATGATGGTGGATATATTACACCTATTGAGGCGGAAGGAAAAAATGAAACTTTTATTTCAAGAATAAGAAAAGATAATAGTCAAAAAAATGCAATTAATATGTGGATAGTTTCTGATAACCTTTTAAGGGGAGCTGCTTTAAATGCAGTAGAAATAGCCGAGGCATATATTAATAAAAAGAATTATGAAAAACGATAATCCCATATCACCACATATTCAGGTTTACAATTGGCACATATCTTCGTTAGTTTCTATTTCTCATAGAATTACAGGTGTATTAAATTATGCATTATTAATTCTAGTATGTTTTTGGGTAATAAGTTTACTGTTAGGCGAAAAAAATTATGAATATTTTAAAATTTTTTCAAATTCTTTTATAGGTAAATTTTTTATTATTGGTTTTATATGGTCTTATATATTTCAAATTTTGAGTGAAATTAGACATTGGTTTTGGGATATGGGATATGGTTTTGAACTCAAGACAACAAAAATCACAGGTACCATAGTTATACTAGGCTCATTTATTTTAACAATAATTCTGTATATCGCAAAAGGAATTTTAATTTAATGTTACAAGCTACTAAAAAATGGATTTTTCAAAAAATTAGCTCAGTGATAATGGTACCATTTATGATTTGGTTTCTTTTAAATATAGTTGAAATTTTTAATGCAGAATATAATGAAGTTGTTATTTTTTTTACATCTCAGCCATCTAAAATATTATTCTCAATATTCATCTTGAGCACATTTTTTTACTCTGCTTTAAGTATTAGTGAGATATTTGAGGATTACATAAGTCAAGAAAACGTTAAAAAATACTCAAATTTAGGTGTTTTTTTGTCATCTTTAATTATTCCGTTAATTACCATAATTAGTATTATATATTTATAAGTTATGAAGTCTTACAAAATTATTGATCATGAATATGACGTAGTCGTTTTGGGTGCTGGTGGTTCAGGTTTAAGAGCTGCCGTAGGTCTTAGCGAGGCTGGATTAAAAACAGCATGTATATCTAAAGTATTTCCAACAAGAAGCCACACGTCTGCAGCTCAAGGAGGAATTTCTGCAGCTCTTGGAAACATGGGTGAGGATGATTGGCGTTGGCATATGTATGATACTGTTAAAGGTTCAGATTGGTTAGGAGATCAAGACTGCATTGAATATTTATGCAAGGAAGCTCCTCGAGCTGTATTAGAACTTGAGAAATACGGAGTTCCATTTAGTAGAACTGATGATGGAAAGATTTATCAGAGGCCCTTTGGAGGAATGACCAAAAATTATGGAAATGAACCTGTTCAAAGAACATGTGCAGCTGCTGACAGAACTGGCCATGCTATATTGCATACATTATACGGTCAGGCAGTAAAACATAATACAGAATTTTTTATAGAATACTTTGCTTTAGATCTTTTAATGAAAGATGGTGAATGCAAGGGTCTAATAGCTTGGAATTTAAATGACGGAACAATTCATAGGTTTAGATCTCATATAACTATAATCGCTACAGGTGGTTACGGAAAAATATATTATTCAGCGACATCTGCACATACTTGTACTGGGGATGGAAATGCAATGGTTTTACGTGCAGGCTTGCCTTTGCAAGATATGGAGTTTGTGCAATTTCACCCAACAGGAATTTATGGTCACGGAACTTTAATATCGGAAGGTGTTAGAGGCGAGGGCGGTTACTTAGTAAATTCTAAAGGTGAAAGATTTATGGAAAGATATGCTCCAAAAGCGAAGGACTTAGCATCTAGAGATGTTGTGAGCAGGTCTATTGCTGTTGAGATTAATGAAGGTCGTGGAGTAGGTAAAGACAAAGATCATGTACACTTACATTTAGATCATTTAGATAAAAACGTAATAGAGGAGAGACTCCCTGGAATATCAGAGTCATCAAAATTATTTGCAAATGTAGATGTAACTAAGGAACCTATACCGGTTGTTCCAACTGTTCACTACAACATGGGCGGTATTCCAACAAATTATAAAGCGGAAGTTTTAACTTTAAATGGATCTGAAAAAACAGTTCCTGGTCTTATGGCAATTGGTGAGGCAGCGTGTGTATCAGTTCATGGAGCAAACAGATTAGGTTCTAACTCTCTAATTGATTTAGTGGTGTTTGGAAGAGCTGCAGCAAAAAGAGCATCTGAATTAGTTAAACCTGGACAACCTCACGAGGAGATCTCGCAGTCAGAAACAGACAAATGTTTAGAAAGATTTGACAGACTTAGAAACTCAAGCGGTTCAAATAGCACTGCTGATTTAAGATTATCAATGCAAAAAACAATGCAGTCAAAATGTGCAGTCTTTAGAACTGAGAAAACCTTAAAAGAAGGCGTTAATGAAATAAGAAAGCCTTTTGAAGGAATGGAAGATTTATCTGTTAAAGATAAATCTCTAATTTTCAACACAGACTTAGTTGAAACTTTAGAATTTGACAATTTAATCAGACAAGCAATAACAACAATGGACTCTGCATATTATAGAAAAGAAAGCAGAGGAGCTCATGCAAGAGAAGACTATCCGAAAAGAAATGATGAAAAGTATATGCAGCACACACTATCGTGGTGTGAGGGAAAAAGAACTAAAATTGATTATAGGCCAGTCCATAGATCAACTTTAACTAATGATGTTCAATATTTTCCTCCACAGGAAAGAGTATATTAATGGTTCAAATAAGTTTGCCTAAAAACTCTAAAGTTCAAAAAGGCAAATATTTTAAGGATAAAACTGGCTCAAAAAACATAAGAAAAGTTAATATTTATAGATGGGATCCATCTACAGGTGAAAATCCGCGAATTGATACTTATGAAGTAGACATGGATAATTGCCCATCTAAAGTTTTAGATATTTTAAACAAAATTAAAAATGAAATAGACCCAACCATTGCCTATAGACGATCTTGCGCCCATGGAGTTTGTGGATCATGTGCAATGAACATGGATGGAAAAAATGGTTTAGCATGCACCAAATCTCATGCAGAAATTAAAGGGGAAATTAATATTTATCCTTTGCCTCATTTAAAAGTTTTAAAAGATTTAATTGGTGATTTAAGCACTTTATATAAACAGTATGACTCAATTAAACCTTGGTTAAAAAATTCAAAAAATTTAGGTGATGCTGAAAACCTTCAATCAAAAGAGGATAGAGCTAAATTAGATGGCCTCTATGAGTGTATAATGTGTGCTTGTTGTTCAACTTCTTGTCCTAGCTATTGGTGGAATGGAGACAAGTATCTTGGACCAGCTGTTTTACTTCAAGCTTATAGATGGATAATTGACTCTAGAGATGAAGATAGAAAAGAAAGATTAAAAAAAGTAGCTGATGAACTAAAATTATATAGGTGCCATACAATCATGAACTGTACAAATGCTTGTCCAAAAGGTCTTAATCCTGCAAAAGCTATTGCATCTATCAAAAAAATGCTTGCAACAAGTTAATTAGTTAATTAAATAATTTTGCCAATGAATTTAATACAACATTATGTAAACGGTAAGCCTTTTGCTGGTTCATCAAAAAGACGAGGAAAAGTTTTTAATCCTGCTACAGGATCACAAGAAAGTGAAGTATCTTTGGGCACAAAAAAAGATTTAGATGAAGCTGTTGAGGTAGCTTCAAAGGCTTTTGAAGCATGGTCTGTTAAACCCCCGATACAAAGAGCAAGAATTATCTTTAAATTTAAAGAATTAATCGAAAAAAATTCTGATGAGTTGACAAAACTAATAGTTTCAGAGCATGGAAAAGTTTATGAAGATGCAAAAGGTTCACTCACAAGAGGCTTAGAAATAGTTGAGTTTGCTTGCGGTATACCTCAAATGTTAAAAGGGGAATTTACAGAAAATGTTGGAACAGATATTGACAGCTGGTCAATTAGACAACCATTAGGCGTTTGTGCTGGTATAACTCCATTTAATTTTCCTGCAATGGTACCTATGTGGATGTTTCCGATGGCTATAGCTTGTGGTAACACATTTATATTAAAACCCTCAGAAAAAGATCCTTCGTGTTCAATAATGTTAGCTAAGTTATTTTCAGAAGCTGGTTTACCTGAAGGAGTACTTAATGTTGTGAATGGCGATAAAGAGGTAGTTGATGCAATTCTAACAAATAAAAAGATTCAAGCAGTAAGCTTTGTAGGCTCAACCCCAATTGCAAAATATATTTATGAAAATGCTGCAAAAAACGAAAAAAGAGTTCAAGCATTAGGAGGAGCCAAAAATCATTGTGTTGTTATGCCAGATTGTGATTTAGATCAAGCAGTTAACGGATTAATGGGTGCAGCATATGGTTCTGCAGGAGAGAGATGTATGGCCCAATCAGTTGCAGTGGTAGTAGGGAAAGTTGGTGACGAATTAGTTAATAGACTTTCTAAAAAAATCGAGGCTCTTAAAGTTGGCCCCGGAATGGATAAAAGTTCTGAGATGGGTCCATTGGTTACTCGAGAACATTTAGATAAAGTTAGAGGATATGTAGATTTAGGAGTTAAAGAAGGAGCTAAATTAGTTATAGATGGCAGAAACATAAAGCTACAGGGTTATGAAAATGGTTTTTTTATAGGTGGATGTCTGTTCGATCATGTTAAAAAAGATATGAGAATTTATAAGGAGGAAATTTTTGGACCTGTTCTCTCAGTTGTAAGAGCCAAGGATTTTGATGAGGCAACAAAACTAATTAATGATCATGAATTTGGAAATGGAACAAGTATTTATACTAGAGACGGAGATGTTGGAAGAACTTTTGCCAGCAAGATAAAAGTTGGCATGGTTGGAATTAACATACCTATTCCTGTTCCAGTGGCCTTTCATAGCTTCGGAGGGTGGAAAAGATCTTTATTTGGAGATCAACACATGCATGGGCCAGAAGGTGTAAGATTTTATACTAAATTAAAAACAATAACATCAAGATGGCCATCTGGTTTTAGATCTGATCCAGAATTTGTAATGCCAACTATGAAATAAAAGGGACTAATAATGAGCAAAATATCTTTAATAGGAGCTGGGCAAATAGGTGGAACTCTTGCTCATTTAATTGGAATAAAAGAATTAGTAGATGAATTAGTTCTTTTCGATGTTGCAAGTGGTATTGCTAAAGGTAAAGGTTTAGACATAGCACAATCTTCATCAGTAGATGGCTTTAATGTTAAATTTTCAGGCACGGATAATTATAGTGACATAAAAAATTCTGATGTAATCATAATTACTGCTGGAGTTCCAAGGAAACCAGGAATGAGCAGAGATGATTTACTTGGCATAAATTTAAAAATAATAAAACAAGTTGCCGAAGGAATAAAAAAAAATTCTCCAAATGCTTTTGTAATATGTATAACAAATCCTTTAGACGTAATGGTAATGGCATTACAAAAATACTTAGATTTACCTTCCAATAAAATTGTGGGAATGGCAGGAATATTAGATAGTTCAAGATATAAATTATTTTTATCATTAGAATTTAACATTCCTGTTAAAGAAATTGAAGCAATGGTAATGGGTGGACATGGAGATACTATGGTTCCTTTACCAAGATTGACAAAAATATCAGGCAAGCCTCTTTTAGAATTAGTCAAAGAAGGTAAAATTACATCCGAAAAACTTGAAAGCATTAATCAAAGAACTAGAGATGGTGGAGCGGAAATAGTCAAATATCTTGAAAAAGGATCTGCGTTTTATGCCCCTGCAGCCTCAGGTGTACAGATGGCTGAATCTTATTTGCAAGATAAGAAGTTAACTTTACCATGTGCAGTTAAATTAGAGGGCCAGTATGGATTTAAAGATGTCTACGCGGGAGTACCAGTTATTATTGGAGGAAAAGGTGTTGAAAAGATAATAGAGATCGAACTAAATGATCAAGAAAAAAAAGAGTTTGCCCATTCAGTGGACTCAGTCAAAAAATTATGGGACGCAGCTATAAAAATCGACCCTGATTTAAAATAATGAATATTCACGAACATCAAGCTAAACAAATTTTAAAAAAATATGGTGCAAGTGTTCCAAAAGGTGATTTTGCTTTCACAGTAAACGAGCTAATTGAAAAAGCCAAAAAGATTAAGACTGAAAAATATGTTTTAAAAGCACAGATACACGCTGGAGGTAGAGGTAAAGCTGGAGGAGTCAAAATATTGAATAATATTGAGGAATTAATTGATGCTGCAAAAGAGATGTTGGGTAAAACTCTTATTACTCACCAGACTGGTCCCAATGGCAAAGAAGTAAAAAGACTTTATATTGAAGAGTCTTCTAAAATTAAGAAAGAATTTTACTTGTCTTGTCTTATTGATAGAGCAAGTTCAAAAATTGCATTTATTTCTAGTGATCAAGGAGGAATGGACATTGAAGAAGTAGCTAAAAAGAGTAATGAAAAAATAATTACGACTAAAATAGATTATCTTGAGGATATTGATGATGAAAATTGCAAAAAAATTATCAAAATTTTTAATCTAAAAGACAACACAATGTTACAAGGAATAAATCTAATTAAATCAATTTATAAAATGTTTATATCCACTGATGCAAACTTAGTTGAAATAAATCCTTTAATATTAACTGAAGATGATAATCTAATCTGTTTAGATGCCAAAATGAATTTTGATGATAATTCAATTTTTAGACAACCAGAGATTCAAAGCCTAAGGGATTTAAATGAGGAAGATCCATCAGAAATTGAAGCAAGCAAACATGATTTAGCCTATATAAAATTAGATGGATCAATTGGCTGTATGGTAAATGGAGCGGGATTAGCAATGGCAACCATGGATATAATTAAATTGTTTGGTCAAGAGCCAGCAAATTTTTTAGATGTAGGTGGTGGAGCCTCAAAAGAAAAAGTTTCTGCAGCTTTTAAAATTATACTTTCAGATCCAAATGTTAAAGGAATATTAATAAATATTTTTGGAGGCATTATGAGATGCGATATTCTTGCTCAAGGAGTTGTTGAAGCAGCAAAAGAAATTAATATCAATGTACCACTTGTAGTTAGATTAGCTGGAACAAACTATAAAGAAGGTAAACTAATTTTAGATAACTCAGGGTTAAAAATAATTTCTGCATCAGATTTGTCAGATGCGGCTAGCAAAATTGTAAAAGCAATAAAATAATGTCTATTTTAGTAAATAAAGAAACTAAAGTAATTTGCCAAGGATTTACAGGATCCCATGGCACATTTCACTCTGAACAAGCTATTAAGTATGGAACTAATCTTGTAGGTGGTGTAACTCCCAAAAAAGGAGGCCAAGAACATTTGGGTAGACCAGTCTTTAATACTGTTAAAGAAGCTAAAGATAAAACTGGTGCGAATGCTTCAATGATTTATGTCCCAGCAAAGTTTGCTGCTGCTGCAATAATTGAAGCATTAGACGCATCTATAGAATTGATTGTTTGTATCACTGAGGGGATACCAATATTAGACATGTTAAAAGTTAAAAAAAAATTATCAAAATCTAAATCAAGATTAATTGGTCCTAACTGCCCAGGTATTATTACACCTGATGAATGTAAAATTGGAATAATGCCAGGAAATATTCATAAAAAAGGAACAGTTGGAATAGTTTCAAGATCAGGTACATTAACTTACGAAGCAGTTGCTCAAACTACTGAAAATGGACTGGGTCAATCGACTTGTATAGGTATTGGAGGCGATCCAATTAATGGAACAAATTTTATTGATTGTCTTGACCTTTTTTTAAAAGACGATGAAACAAAATCTATACTTATGATTGGGGAAATCGGTGGTTCTGCAGAGGAAGAAGCTGCAGAATTTATAAAAAGTCATTCTATCAAAAAGCCTATGGTTGGATTTATTGCAGGAGTTACAGCACCACCCGGTAGAAGAATGGGGCATGCTGGAGCAATAATTTCTGGAGGCAAAGGTAGCGCAAAAGACAAAATAGAAACTATGGAAAAAGCAGGCATTACTATAGCTAATTCTCCTGCCGAGTTGGGTAAAACACTTATAGATAAATTGTCTCTTTAAATAAAGGAACTTTGTATTATAAATAGTAAATATAAATGAGTTCCTCAAATAACTTAGAAAATAAAAATGCAACTTTTTTAAATAAATCCAACAGCGGATTTATTGAGGAAATGTATGTAAAATTTATAGAGGGAGATCCAAATTTACCTGAAAGTTGGAGGAGCTATTTTGAAAGTCTTAATGAAGATCTAGAAGTCATTTCCAAAGAAATTCAAGGACCAAATTGGAGTCCTAAAAAAATAAAAATTAATAGAAATAATTTAAACTATAAAAATAATGTCCCTACAGAAAATGTTAATGCAGATAAAAAAGTTTCAGATTCTATAAGAGCTATAACGCTAATAAGAGCTTACAGAACAAGAGGTCATTTGATTGCAAATTTAGATCCTTTGGGTTTAATGAAAAGAGAGTACTTACATGATTTACATCCAAAAGATCATGGTTTTACTGCAGATGATCTTAATAGGAAAATTTTCTTAGATAACTATATGGATATAGGACATGCAACAATTAAAGAAATAACAAATAATTTAAAAAAAATCTATTGCTCAACAATTGGTGCAGAATTTATGCATATTACAGATCCAGCTGAAAAAGTCTGGTTCAGAGAAAGGATGGAAAAAAAAGAAAATCAATTAAATTTTACTAGAAATGGAAAAATAGCAATTATGAATAAAATAATCCAAGCAGAAGGATTTGAAAAATTTTTGGCAAAAAAATATGTTGGAACTAAAAGGTTCGGCCTAGATGGTGGCGAGTCTTTAATACCATCTTTAGAACAAATAATTAAACGAGGAGGTCAATTAGGTGCAAAAGAAATTAAAATTGGAATGCCTCATAGAGGAAGATTAAATGTTTTAGCAAATGTTTTACAAAAGTCTTATAAAAGAATTTTTAATGAATTTGCAGGTGAATTTTCAGCTACACATGATGACTCCACAGGTGATGTAAAATATCATTTAGGAGCATCTTCAGATAGAGAATTCGATGGAAATTCTGTTCACGTGAGTTTGACTGATAACCCATCGCATTTAGAGGCAGTCAATCCCATAGTCCTCGGTCAAACTAGAGCAAAACAATTTTTTCATAAGGACGAAGAAAGAAAAAAAGTAATACCAGTTCTAATTCACGGAGATGCTGCGTTTGCTGGACAAGGTGTAGTAGCAGAATGTTTTGCTATGTCAGGCCTTAAAGGACATAATACCGGAGGAACCATTCACATAATCGTAAACAACCAAATTGGATTTACAACCAGCCCAAGGTTTGCAAGATCAAGTCCATATCCTTCTGATTTAGGAAAAGTTGTGGAGTCACCGATTTTACACTGCAATGGAGACGATCCAGAGTCTGTTGTTCATTGTGCAAAAATCGCAATAGAATTTAGGCAAAAATTTAATAAAGATGTTGTTATAGATATGATTTGTTATAGACGGTTTGGCCATAATGAAGGGGACGAACCTTCATTCACTCAGCCATTAATGTATAAAAAAATTAGGGCTCACCCAACTACACTAAATATTTATGGTAAAAAACTGGTTCAGGAGGGAACTTTATCTGAAAGTGAGTTTAATAAAATGAATACAGATTTTAAACAACTTTTGGAAAATCAGTTTAAAACTGCAAAAGATTATAAACCAAAATTAAATTGGTTTGAAGGAACATGGTCAAGATATCAACCAACTAAAGGTAAAGATAAAAAAGGAGTAACGGGAGTAAACAATGACAAAATTAAGAAAATATCAGAAAAAATAAACTCAATACCTTCAAAAATATTTGCTCATAAAACAATCGAAAGAGTTTTTTCTCAAAGAGCAAAAACAGTAGCTGAAGGAAAAAATATTGATTGGTCTACAGCAGAAAGCCTGGCTTTTGGCGCTTTGTTAGAAGAAGGTTTTCCAGTAAGGTTAGTCGGACAGGACTCAGGCAGAGGTACATTTAGTCAAAGACATTCAGTAATTAGGAACCAAAATGATAATTCAAGATATATCCCGTTAAATAACATTTCAAATAATCAAAAAAAATATGAAATAGTCGACAGTCTGTTGTCCGAATTGGCAGTTCTAGGTTTTGAATATGGTTATAGTTTGGTTGAACCAGAAACACTAACTATATGGGAAGCACAATTTGGAGATTTTGCAAATGGAGCACAAGTAGTTATAGATCAATTTATAGCATCAGGAGAGAGAAAGTGGTCAAGGGCCTCAGGACTCGTAATGCTTTTGCCCCATGGATACGAAGGACAAGGACCAGAACATTCATCTGCAAGATTGGAGCGTTATTTACAATTATGTGCCCAAGAAAATATTCAGGTTATGAATTGTACAACACCCGCTAACTATTTTCACGCTTTAAGAAGACAAATTCACAGGGAATTTAGAAAACCATTAGTTATTATGACACCCAAGTCTTTGCTGAGACATAAATATTGTGTGTCAAATTTAGATGATTTTAATAAATCTAATTCTTTTCATAGAGTATTAGAAGACCATGCTTTAATCAAAAATTCTAAATTTGTAAAAATTAAAAAAGCTAAAAAAGTCAGAAAAGTTATAATTTGCTCAGGTAAAATTTATTTTGATCTACTCGAAGCAAGAGAAAAAAATAAGGTTGACGATGTAGTTTTTGTTAGAATTGAAGAACTATATCCATTCCCAGTAAAATCTTTAACTAAAGCCATTAAACCATATGTCTCAAATTCTCAGTTTTTTTGGTGCCAGGAAGAGCCTAAAAATATGGGCGCATGGTCATCTGTAAGAGATTATATTCAATGGACTTTGGATAATTTAGGAGTTAAAAAGAAATTAGATTATATTGGCAGAAAAGCTGCGGCATCGCCTGCTACTGGATATGCTAATAGACATGCTAAACAACAAAGAGAAATTTTAGATAAAGTATTTAAATAAATGTCAGAAAAAATAGTTGTTCCTGTCCTTGGAGAGAGCATAACCGAAGCTACAGTTGCAAAATGGCTTAAAAGCAAAGGCGATAGCGTTGAAGTAGATGAACCCATTGTTGAGCTGGAAACTGACAAAGTAAATTTAGAAGTACCCTCACCATCTAGAGGGATCTTGGGAGAAATAAATTTCGAAGCAGGATCTACAGTTGAAGTTGGAGCAACATTAGGGTCTATCACGGGAGGTCAATCAGCTTCTAAAAACGATAAAATTGAAAAAATAAAAGCTACGACCAAATCACCAGAAAATATTAATGGCAACATAATTAAATTGGATGAAGAAAGAGACACCAAACTCTTTGACAATAATAACGAAAAAGAAAATTTAAAAATTCAAACTAAACAAGGTACAAATCAAGAACCTGAAGAAGAGGCACTTGTTTTAACTGAAGAAGTAAAAAGTGATGAAAAAGTTAAATCAGGGAAAGAAAAAGTTATGTCACCTGCAGTTAGAAAAATAGTAAATGAAAATAATATAAATATAGAAGAAATTAAGGGATCAGGCAAAGATGGGATGATTCTCAAAGGGGACTTGCTAAATTTAATGAGTGTTAAACCTGCTCCATCAGAAAGAAAATTAAAATTTGGAGAGGAAGAAAAAATTAAAATGTCTAGGTTAAGAATGACAATTGCAAAAAGATTAAAACAAGCCCAAGAAAATTCAGCGATGCTTACTACTTTTAACGAAGTAGATATGACAAATATCATGAACATGCGAAAAGAAAATCAGGTGGATTTTCAGCAAAAATTCAAAATTAAACTGGGGATCATGTCGTTTTTTGTTAAAGCTTGCGTAGTTGGGCTTAAGTTATATCCAGCAATCAATGCAGAAGTAGAAAGCGAGAACATAATTTACAAAAATTATTACAATATTAGCTTTGCTGTTGGAACAGATAAAGGATTGGTGGTGCCAGTTTTAAAGAATGCAGATGAAATGTCATTTGCAGACATAGAGATGAATATAAAAACTCTATCTGATAAGGCTAGAGATGGAAAAATTACAATTGAAGACCTACAAGGTGGAACATTCACAATTAGCAACGGGGGCGTATATGGTTCTATGTTATCTACTCCAATTTTAAATTTACCACAATCAGGTGTTTTGGGCATGCATAATATTGTTAGTAGACCATATGTAATTAATAATGAAATTAAGATTAGACCAATTATGTATTTAGCATTATCTTATGATCATCGTATAATTGACGGAAAAGAGGCAGTTTCATTTTTAAAAACTGTTAAAGAAAATTTGGAGGAACCAAGAAGATTATTTTTAAATTTATAAAGCTATGTCTGAAAAATTTGATGCAATTGTTATAGGCGGTGGCCCAGGTGGATATGTTTGTGCAATAAGGCTTGCTCAATTAGGAAAAAAAACTGCATGTGTAGAATATAGGGGCACTTTAGGCGGAACATGTTTAAATATTGGATGCATACCCTCAAAAAATTTATTGAACCTTTCTGAAAATTTTCAAAAAGCAAAAAATTTTTCAAAAGTAGGAATCGAGATAAGTGATATTAAATTAAATCTTGATAAAATGATGAAAAATAAAGATAAAGCGGTAACTGTATTAACTAAAGGAGTAGAGTTTTTATTTAAAAAAAATAAGGTTTCTTATTTCAAAGGTTTTGGAAGCTTTGTTTCGGACAAAAAAATAAAAATTAAAGGTTCTGACGGCAAAGAGTTAGAAATTGAAGGGGAAAATATAATTATAGCTACAGGCTCAGAGCCCTCTAAAATGCCAAATATTAACTTTGATGAGGAAAGAATTGTATCTTCAACAGGCGCTCTTTCTTTAAAAAAAGTTCCAAAAAAAATGATTGTAATCGGAGGTGGATACATAGGGCTAGAGATGGGTTCTGTTTGGTCAAGATTAGGCTCTGATGTTCATGTGATTGAATTTTTAGATAATATAACACCCGGAATGGATAAAGAAATTTCAAATGAATTTATGAAAATTTTAAAAAAACAAAACATAAAATTTCATATGGGCACAAAAGTTGAGAAAATTATAAAAAAAGGAGAAATTGTAGAGATTCAGACTTCTAATATTAAAGGAGAAAAAAGCTCTCACGATTGTGACGTTGCTCTAATCTCAATAGGTAGAAAGGCATTTACAGATAAGCTAAATTTAGAGAAAATAAACTTAAAAACTGACGAAAAAGGTAGAGTTAAAGTAGATAAAAATTTTAAGACAGACAAAAAAAATATTTTTGCTATAGGCGATGTAATTCAAGGACCGATGTTAGCGCATAAGGCTGAAGAAGAAGGTATTGCAGTGGCAGAAATTATTGCAGGCCAATCTGGACATGTAAATTATGATTTAATTCCTGGAGTTATTTATACTTCTCCAGAAGTAGCAACTATCGGAAAAACAGAAGAACAATTAAAAAAACAAAATATAAGTTATAAAATAGGAAAGTTTCCATTCATGGCAAACTCTAGAGCTAAAGCAATTGATGAGCCTGAAGGTTTCGTAAAAATTCTAGCTGATAACTCAACTGATAAAGTGTTAGGGGTACATATTATAGGCCCCCATGCTGGTGAAATGATTGCTGAAATGGCAGTTGCGATGGAATTTGGTGCAAGTTCTGAGGACATTGCAAGGACTTGTCATGCACATCCTACGTTTTCTGAGGCAATTAAAGAAGCTGCATTATCAGTAGATAAAAGACAGATTCATTCGTAATATATATCTTATATTACAAATGAAGTTTCCAGTTCTTATCCCAAATATATTTGATCATCCATTTACATACACATCTGATATAAATCTGAAGGTAGGTGACTATGTTGAAGTCCCTTTTGGTAAAAAAAAAATTAATGGCGTTGTCTGGAACGAGTTTGAACAAGATCAATCAAAAAAGTTTCAATTAAAAAAAATATTGAGGAAATTAGATGTTAACCCATTAAAAAAAACAACAATAGACTTCTTAAATTGGTTTTCAAAGTATAACATTGTTCCTAAGGGAATGGCTTTGAAACTTCATTTACTAAGTAATCAGGCTATCGAAAATGAAATAAATGATAATTTCACTGAGTACAACTCCATAATTAAAACATCTATTTATGAATTAAATAATGAACAGCTTAAGTGTTTAACCGATTTATCTAAGAAAAATAATAAATTTTGTGTTAATGTACTTCAAGGCACAACAGGCTCAGGAAAAACATTAGTTTATTTCAATCTTATTAAAAATAAAATTAAACAAAATAAACAAGCACTTATACTGCTACCTGAAATAGGTTTAACTGGAGAATTCGAAAAAAAATTTTTAGATTTTTTTGGTTTTAAACCAGCTATATGGCACTCTAGTGTGACACCAAAAAATAAAAAAATTATATGGAATGGTTTAAGCAATGGAAATATTAAAGCTATAATTGGCGCTAGATCATCTCTTTTTTTGCCTTTTAAAAATTTAGGTATAATTATTGTTGATGAGGAACACGACCAATCTTTTAAACAAGACGAGGGAGTTGCTTATAATGCAAGAGATATGGCTATATCAAGAGCATCTTATGAAAACATTCCAGTAAATTTAATTTCTGCCGTTCCATCAATTGAAACATACAACAACATAAAAAAAGGAAAGTATTTCTCTCATCGAATTCTAAAAAGATATAAAAATGCGAGGCTACCTGAATATGAGTTAATTGATTTAACTAAAGAAAAAAGAATTAAAAATAGTATATTTTCTGAAAAAATTATTAGCAAAGTCAAAAATCATTTAAAACAAAATGACCAAGTATTATTCTTTGTTAATCGAAGAGGATACTCTCCTTTTGTTATTTGTAAAAAATGTTTAAAAAATTTCACTTGTCCAAAGTGTTCTATTAATCTCGTTTATCATAAAAAAATAAACAAGATTTTATGTCACTATTGCGGGTATAAAAAAAACTTAGAAACAATTTGTAAATCTGATAGTAAAAAATGTGAATTTGTTTATAGTGGTTTGGGTGTTGAAAAAATATTAGAAGAAGTAAAAAAAAATTTTCCCGGGAAAAAAACTGTAATTTTTTCAAGCGATACAATTAATAAAAGAAATTCACAAATTGAAATACAAAAAATTATTGATAATCAAACTAAAATTTTAATAGGAACCCAATTAATATCAAAAGGTTTTCATTTTCCAAATTTAAACTGCATAGTAATACTTGATTTAGATTTAGCTTCACGAGGTTTTGACATAAGAAGCGTGGAAAAAACTGTACAGCTATATCATCAATTGTCAGGGCGTGCCGGAAGAGAAGGCAAGCCATCAAAAGTATATTTTCAGACAATTAATAAAAAAAATAATGTGATATCTCAAATTATAAATCCAGACCCATACGTATTTTTAGAAAATGAACTTGAATTAAGGAAAAAATTTAAATTACCACCTTTTGAGAGATTTGTTTCAATTATAATAAGTTGTAAAAATTCCTCTATGTCAGAAAAGATTGCGTATGACCTTGTTACATTACTTAAAAAAAAAACAGATGGGAATATATTGGGTCCTGTAAATGCACCAATTTATAGAATTAGAGACAAATATAGAAATAGAATACTTATTAGATCGAGTAAAAAAATAAACATTCAAAGACAGATACTTAATACTATAAAAAATTTTAAACTACCGCCTCAAATAAAACTTTCAGTTGATGTTGATCCAATAAACTTCAATTAATATAGAAAAAAAATGTATTTTTTTTAACCTCTAGCTTGATCGTATCTAGGCTATATGCTAATTAGTTCAAAAATTTAAAGATCTAATTATATTAACTTGATAAAATTCACTTAAAATGACCTTTAACAGTTACTCAAAAGCTTTGTATGAATTATCCATTGAGTCTAGTGTTACGGATGAAATCGAGCACCAGTCTAAATCTATTTTAAAAGCTTTGGAAACGATAAAAGAATTTAATGCTTTTATCAAAAACCCTCTTTTTAAACAAAATGATCAAGTTGAAATGCTAAATGGTCTTTCAAAGAAATTTAACTTTAACCCAATACTAAATAAATTCTTAAATTTTTTGGTTAGCAAGCGTAGACTTTTTTATTTAGATAAAATTTTAAAAGATTTTGTTTCATATTGTTCATTTAAAAGAGGTGAAGTGGATGCAAAACTAATATCTGCCAAAGAACTTAAAGATGATGAAGTAGAAAAAATCAAAAAAGAGCTTTTCGCTAAGTTCGGGTCAAAAATTAATTTAGATTATAAAGTAGACAAAGATCTTATTTCAGGACTAATAATTCAAGTTGGAAGTATAATGATTGATAATTCTCTGAAAAATAAACTTAAACAAATTAAATCACAGATGATCGAGGTATAAATGGATATAAATCCTTCAGAAGTAACAAAAATATTAAAAGAACAAATCAAAAAATTTGGAGACAAATCTGAGGTTACTGAAATTGGACAAGTTTTATCTGTTGGTGATGGTATAGCCAGAATATATGGTCTAGATAATGTTCAAGCAGGAGAGATGGTTGAATTCTCTGATGGTTCAAAGGGAATGGCCTTAAACCTTGAAAGTGATAACGTTGGCGTAGTTATTTTTGGTGACGACAGAGCTATTAAAGAAGGAGATACGGTAAAAAGAACGGGATCAATTGTTGATGTTCCAGTCGGTAAACAATTATTAGGAAGAGTAGTTGATGGGTTAGGAAACCCAATAGATGGTAAAGCTAATCTCGAAAAAAATCTAGAAAGAAGAAGAGTGGAAGTAAAAGCACCAGGTATTATACCGAGACAATCGGTAGGTGAACCAATGCAAACTGGTTTAAAATCGATAGATAGTTTAATTCCAATTGGTAGAGGCCAAAGAGAATTAATCATAGGAGATAGACAAACTGGAAAAACTGCAGTCGCAATCGACACAATTATTAATCAAAAAAAAATTAATGAATCAGAAGATGAAAGCAAAAAACTTTATTGTATTTATGTTGCTATAGGCCAAAAAAGATCTACGGTTGCACAAATTGTAAAGACATTAGAGGATGCAGGAGCTATGGATTATACGACAATAGTTTCGGCAACAGCTTCAGATTCTGCTCCTTTACAATTCTTAGCACCTTATACTGGTTGTGCTATGGGAGAATATTTTAGAGATAATGGAATGCATGCACTCATTATTTACGATGACTTATCAAAACAAGCAGTAGCCTACCGTCAGATGTCTCTATTACTTAGAAGACCTCCAGGTAGAGAAGCTTATCCAGGTGATGTCTTTTATTTACACAGCAGACTTCTAGAGAGAGCGGCGAAATTAAGTGACGCCAATGGTGGAGGCTCATTAACAGCATTACCTGTTATTGAGACACAAGCGGGGGATGTTTCTGCATATATTCCAACTAATGTAATTTCTATTACAGACGGGCAAATTTTTTTAGAAACAGAATTGTTTAATCAAGGTATTAGACCAGCGGTTAATGTTGGGTTGTCTGTTTCACGAGTTGGATCAGCCGCTCAAACTAAAGCGATGAAAAAAGTTGCAGGCTCAATCAAATTAGAGTTGGCTCAATATAGAGAAATGGCAGCATTTGCTCAATTTGGTTCTGATTTAGATGCCTCAACTCAAAAATTATTAAATAGAGGATCAAAATTAACAGAGTTATTAAAGCAAAAACAATATTCACCAATGACTGTTGCAGAGCAAGTTTTAACTATATTTGCAGGTGTTAGAGGATACCTTGATGATATAGACTTAAAAAATATCGAAGATTTCGAAAACCAACTTTTGGAAAAATGCAAATCTGAAAAACCTGAGATTATTGAAAGTATTTCCAGCTCTGGAAAGCTTGATGAAGATATAGAAAAAAATTTAGCATCTCTGATAAATGATTTAAAAGAAAAGTTTAAAAATGCCTAGTTTAGATGATTTAAGAAAAAGAATTACGAGTGTTAAATCGACCCAAAAAATCACTAAAGCGATGAAAATGGTTGCCGCTGCTAAATTACGAAAAGCTCAAGAAAACGCTGAAAAAGGCAGACCTTATTCTGAAAAAATGAATAATATTATATTAAATCTTTCAGCTGGTGTCAGTGATCCTCAGTCAGCACCAAAATTATTAGTTGGTACAGGAAAAGAGGATGTTCATTTATGTGTCGTTTTAACTTCTGATAGAGGATTATGTGGTGGATTTAACAGCAATATAATAAAAAAAGCAAAAAACTATTTTGAAAAAATTCAAAAAGAAGGTAAATCTCTTAAAATCATAACTGTTGGCTCAAAAGGATATGATCAACTAAAAAGACAGTACGGTAAAAGTATAATTGAAAATATCTCATTTAAAGAGTCAAAAAATATTAATTATTTTGATGCAGCTAAGGTCGGCAATTTAATAATTGAAAAATTTCAAAATGAAGAATTTGACTTTTGTACAATATTTTTCAATAAATTTAAGAATGTTATATCTCAAATACCCCAAGCACAACAAATAATACCTCTTGAAAATGAAAATAAAGATAAAGATGAAAAACTTGAATCTAATTACGAGTTTGAACCTAATGAAGACGAAATTCTAAGTAACTTACTACCTAAAAATATTTCAACTCAAATATTTAAAGCAATGTTGGAAAATTCAGCAAGTGAACAAGGGTCAAGGATGACAGCAATGGATAATGCGACAAGAAACGCTGGAGATTTAGTTGATAAACTAACTATTCAGTATAATAGAAGTCGTCAAGCTGCTATTACAAAGGAGTTAATTGAAATAATATCGGGAGCGGAAAGTTTATAATATGAGCAAAAAAGGAATAATTACTCAGGTTATAGGAGCTGTAGTAGACGTAAAATTTGATGGTGCATTACCAGAAATACTCACAGCCTTGCAATGTGATAATGGTGGAAATAAATTAATCTTAGAGGTAGCACAACATTTAGGAGAGTCTAGTGTAAGAACTATTGCGATGGATAGCACAGAAGGACTAAAACGTGGAGACGAAGCTCTAGATACGGGCGCTCCGATCCAAGTTCCTGTAGGCCCTGAAACTCTCGGCAGAATTATCAATGTTATTGGTGAGCCCATTGATGAAAAAGGTGATGTAAAAACTAAAGAAAGTTGGCCAATTCATAGACAAGCTCCAACTTTCAACGATCAATCAACTGAAACAGAAATTTTAGTAACTGGTATAAAAGTCATCGACCTATTAGCCCCTTATGCAAAAGGGGGGAAAATTGGTTTATTTGGAGGAGCTGGTGTTGGAAAAACTGTGATAATAATGGAGTTAATTAATAATATAGCAAAAGCGCATGGAGGTTTTTCAGTTTTTGCTGGCGTTGGTGAAAGAACTAGAGAAGGTAATGATCTTTACCATGAGATGATAGAGTCTGGAGTAATTAAACCAGAGGGGAAAGGTTCAAAGGCTGCTTTGGTTTATGGACAAATGAATGAACCACCAGGAGCAAGAGCAAGGGTAGCTCTTACTGGTTTGACAGTAGCAGAATATTTTAGGGATCAAGAGGGTCAAGATGTATTATTTTTCGTAGATAATATTTTTAGATTTACTCAAGCAGGCTCAGAAGTATCAGCTTTACTTGGTAGAATTCCTTCTGCGGTTGGATACCAACCAACTTTAGCAACGGATATGGGAAATTTACAAGAGAGAATTACAACCACTAATAAAGGCTCGATAACTTCTGTTCAAGCAATTTATGTTCCCGCAGATGATTTAACAGATCCTGCGCCAGCTACATCATTTTCTCACTTAGATGCAACAACCGTATTATCAAGACAAATAGCAGAACTTGGAATTTACCCAGCAGTAGATCCATTAGACTCAACATCAAGAATACTTGATCCAAGAATTGTTGGAGAAGAACACTATAGAGTTGCAAGATCCGTTCAAAAAATTTTACAAACATATAAATCTTTACAAGACATAATAGCAATTCTAGGAATGGACGAGCTATCAGAAGAAGATAAATTGACAGTAGCAAGAGCTAGAAAAATTCAAAGATTTTTATCCCAACCGTTTTTCGTAGCGGAAGTCTTTACTGGTTCTCCAGGAAAACTTGTCGATTTAGACTCAACTATCAAAGGATTTAATGCAATTTGTAAAGGTGAATATGATCATTTACCTGAGGCAGCTTTTTATATGGTTGGTACAATCGAAGAGGCGGTTCAAAAAGCTGAAAAAATGGCTAAGGAAGCAGCAGCCTAAATGGACCAATTTAATTTAGAAATCATAAGTCCAGAAAAATCTTTTTTAACAAAAAGTGATACTGAGGAAGTAGTTATCCCGGCTATTGAAGGATATATTGGTATATTAAAAGATCATATTCCTTTAATTTCTTTCTTAAAACCAGGAATTATTGACGTAAGATCTAAAAATAAAACTTTAAATTATTATGTGGATGATGGAATTGTCGAATTTAAAGATAATACTTTGTCGATACTAACAAGCAATATTTTTGACTTAAAAGAAATTGATAAAAATAAAGTGGATAAAATTGTGAAGGATGCGGAGGAAGGTTTAAAAAAAGAAAATATTAAAGATCAAGATCGATATATATTAAATCAGAAAATTGAGGTTTTAAATTCTATAAAGTCTAATTAAAAATAATTTTTTTAACTTCGCTTTTTAAATTTTTGTATACATCAGTTTTAAAGTCAACAACCCATTTAGTAATCTCATCTAAGTCAATCCATCTCCACTCCGAAAACTCTGGTTTTTTCGTTTTAATATTGATCTCTGTATCTTCACCTTTAAATCTCATACAAAACCATTTTTGTTTTTGTCCTTTGTATTTACCTCTCCATATTATCCCAAGAAGATTTTCAGGTAAAAAATACGTTTGATAACCTTCAATCTCTTTTATTAAATCTACATTTTTTACACCTGTCTCTTCTTCAAGTTCTCTAAGTGCTGCATCTAAAAATTTTTCATTTCCATCTACACCACCCTGAGGCATTTGCCAGTAATTGTGAGGGTTATCTAATCTTTTGGCTACAAAAACCTTATTATCTTTGTTTAAAAGAATAATACCTACACCTATTCTTAAAGGTAAATTTTTAAACTTTTCCTGCATTAAATTATCCAGTGAATAATTTTCTAGCGAATTTTAGTTGGTTATCGTTTTCTGAAAGAATTCTAAAATCATCAGACTCTTCTTCCACAGTAATATCTGGTGTTACACCAACTTCTGAAATTGATTTTCCTGATGGTAAATAATACTTTGAAATAGTTAACCTAATTGCGCCTCGATTTTTTAAAGGTATAATAGACTGTACCGACCCTTTTCCATAACTTTTCTCGCCAACTAACACTGCTCTTTTGTGATCTTTTAAAGCTCCAGCAACTATCTCTGATGCTGAGGCAGAGCCTTTATTAATTAAAACTATAAGAGCTTTACCATTAATAATGTCACCTTCTCTAGCAAACCATTTTTGATTCTCATTTTTTTTTCTTCCTTTGGTCGATACTATTTCACCATCATCCAAAAAAAAATCTGATATCTTAATTGCTTGGCCTAGTAATCCACCTGGATTATTTCTCAAATCTAAAATATAGCCCTCTATCTTTTTATTTTTTTTAAATTCTTTAATCTTCTTTTTAATTTGATCGTCACTATTTTCATTAAATGATGTGAGACGGATATATCCAATTTTTTCATCAAGCACCTCAGATTTAACTGATGCAACCTGAATAATCTCTCTGGTTATATTAAAAACTAACGATTTTCTTAATCCAACTCTTCTAACAGTAATTTCTAAAGTTGATCCAACAGGTCCTCTCATTAATTCGACTGCTTCATTTAACGTTTTTCCTTGAACTTGTGTATCATTTATTTTGACAATGTAGTCTCCAGCCTTAACACCTTCTCTTTCAGCAGGTGAATTATCGAGTGGTGATATTACTTTCACAACACCTGCTTCCATACCAACTTCTATGCCCAAACCCCCAAATTCACCTTTAGTTTCTGTTTGCATTTCTTCCAAATTTTTTGGAGACATATACGATGAATAAGGATCTAACGATTGTAAAACACCGTTAATTGCAGCATCCATAGTGTCTGATTGATCTACTTCTTCTACATATTCCTTATTTATCTTATCTAAAACTTCTCCAAAAAGATCTATTTTGTCATAAACTGTTTCTTCTTGAGCACTAACTTTTCCAAAATACAAAATAAAAAAAATGATAAGAGTAAATATTCTTTTATTATTCATTAGACAATTACTCTTTCTTTAGGAATTAATTCAGACCATATTTTCTCAAGCTCATAGAATTTTCTTTTTTCTGGGTTAAAAATATGAACAACAATATCGATACCATCAACAAGCTTCCATTCTGTACTGTCTCTTCCTTCAATTTTACATTGACTAAATCCATTTTCTTTAAATTTGTCTAATACCTGTTCCGACAATGACTGAATATGTCTTGAAGAAGTTCCACTCGCTATAATCATATGATCCGCAATTGAGGACTTATCTTTTAAGTCAATTGAAACTATGTCCAGTGCTTTATTGTTATCTAATGTTTCAATTATTAATTTTTTAAGATTGGTTTTCTTGACCATTAATCACTAATAATATCAAAAATTTCTAATTTTAGAAGATGAAATGTTAACTTTTTTAAATTCAACATAAGTAAGACCTTTATTTTTGATTGATTTATACGCGATAGATTTTTTAGCCTTTGCCTTAAAACCATTTCTATCAAAAACTACGATTTTGGAAATTTTTGGTATTTTTTTCCAATTGTCCCATTTGTGAAAATTTAATAAATTATCTGCACCTAATATAAAATGTATCTCTTTTTTTTTATTTTTACTTTTAAAATACTTTATTAAATTAATTGTCTTATTTGAATTAATTTTTTTTTCTAAAAAAACAACTTTAATATAATTTTGTTTCCTTGTTAAACTTCTTGAAAGTTTTATTCTTTTGTTTAAACCAAAATAAGTTTTTTTCTTAAATGGATTTTTTTTTGTAATAGCCCAAATTATTTTTTTTAAATTAAACTTTTTTTTTGCTATTTGAGAAATTTTTAAATGTCCTTTGTGAGGTGGGTCGAATGTACCACCAAGTATGCCTATTTTATCTGTGTGTCTATTTTCTAATTTGGCCATTCCCAGCTATATGGTATTTAAATGATACTAATTGATTTAGCCCCACTGGACCTCTTGGTGGCAACTTGTTTGTAGATATTCCTACTTCTCCACCAAAACCCAGTTCTCCTCCATCTGCAAATTGAGTTGATGTATTATGCATAACAATAGAACTTTTTACATTTTTTATAAAATAATTAGCATTTACAGGGTTATTTGTAATAATAGAGTCAGTATGCATTGTACCAAATTTATTGATGTGTTGAACTGCTTCATTAACATTTTTAACAATTTTAACAGAGATTTTTGAATCAAGATATTCTGTACTCCAGTTTTTATTAGTTGCATTTTTAAGTTTACCACTAAAAATTTTCCTAACTTTTTTATCTGCGTATATTAAACAATTATTATTTTTTAATTCGTTTAGTATCAAATTAATTTCTTTTTTTGGACAATCTTTATGAATTAATAAAGTTTCAGTAGCTCCACATATGCTAACGTTTCTCATTTTTGCATTTAAAACAACATTACTTGCCATTTTTATATTTACTTTTTTATCTATAAATGTGTGACAAATACCTTCTAAGTGACCTATTACTGGAACATTACATAATTCTTTGACTTTCTTAACAAGGTTTTTGCCTCCTCTAGGAATCATAACATCAATATAATTTCTCATATCTTTTAGAAGTGAGCTAACAACTTTTCTATCTTTTCTTTCAATAAATTGAACATAATTCATATTCACTTTATTAGCCTTTAGAGATTTTCTAAATAGTTTGACAAATATTTTGTTAGTAAAAAAAGCTTCTGAACCACCCTTGAGAATCACTGAATTACCTGATTTAAAACAAAGACAAGATAGATCTACAGTTACATTTGGCCTACTCTCATAAATCACACCAATGACACCAATTGGAATAGATATTTTTTTAATTTTTAGACCGTTTGGTCTTTTCCATTTATCTAAAATAACCCCAATTGGGTCCTTTAATTTAGTTATTTCAATTATTGTTTTAGTTATCGAACTAAGCTTTAATTTATCTAACTCAAGTCTTGCAACTAAATTTTTATCAATATTTTTTACTTTGGCATTCTTAATATCTTTTTTGTTTTGTTTAAGTATTTTATTTAAATTTTTTTTTATTAAATCACTGAATTTCAATAAAACCTTATTTTTTGTGTTTGTATCCACTTTTTCTAAACTTGCTTTATAAGAATTTTGACCTAATTTTTGTAAATATTTTTTCATTCTAGATTTCCACCATATCATCTTTGTGAACAACTTCAGTTTTTGTTTTGAAACCTATTAATTCTTCAATTTTATTTGACTGATGACCTTTTATTTTGTCAATTTCCTCAGATGAAAATGAACTCAGGCCTATTGCTAGCTCTTTATCATTTTTACTAATTATTTTTATTTGATCACCTTTTTTGAATGAACCTTCAACACTCTTTACACCTGCGGCCAGCAAACTCTTGCCTTTTCGTAATGCATTTTCTGCACCCTCATCAATCTTTAAATATCCTTTTGCGTGTAAAGTACTGGCAATCCACTTTTTTCTAGCATCTAATTTAGAAATTTCAGGAATAAACCATGTACATATTTTTTTATCTAAAATATTACTCAAAGGTCTTTCTTTTAATCCGTTTGCTATTGCCATTTTACATCCTGAGAGCGCACATATTTTAGCTGCATCAATTTTAGTTCTCATACCACCTGATCCATACTCACTAGTTTTCCCAGAAGCTAATTTAATTATATTTTGGTCTATTTTTTCAATCTTATTTATCAATTTAGCATGCTTATGAATTTTTGGATTTTTTGTATAAAGTCCATCCACATCTGATAATAGCACAAGACAATCTGCATCAGAAATTTGAGCAACTCTTGAGGCTAGTCTATCATTATCTCCATATTTTATTTCGGAAGTAGCAATAGTATCGTTTTCATTAACTATCGGTATAAAATTAAGATTAAATAAATTTTCAATCGTCCTTTTAGCATTTATAGCTCTCCTTCTTATTTCAGTATCTTCTAGTGTAAGCAATATTTGGGAAATGTTAATTTTTTGAATAGCGAAAACTTCCTTAAATAAATTCATTAACTCGATTTGTCCTACAGATGCTACGGCTTGACTTTGATCTATTTTAAGTTTTTTCTTTACTATATTTAATTTCTTACAACCAAGAGCAATTGCACCTGAACTTACTATAATAATGTTCTTATTTTTTTTTCTTAAAGCTTTAATATCTTTTGCAAACTCCAACAACCATTTTTTTCTTATAATTTTTTTGTCATCAATAATTAACGACGATCCTATTTTAACAATAATAGTTTTAGAATTTTCAAGATACATTTTTAAGCAACTTTATTTTTAAATTTGATATTAATTTTTTGTTAAAAGTAGATAATTGAATAACTTTTTTATTTAATTTTTCCTCAAATTTCATCTTTTTATTTTTGAGCTCTTTTTGTGATAATAAATCGACTTTATTTAACACTATAATTTCTTTTTTTCTTAATAGTTCCTTACTATACTCACCTAATTCTTTTCTAATTTGTTTATAAGAATTAACCAAATCTTCCTCAGAAACATCAATTAAGTGTAATAGTGTTTTACATCTTTCTACATGTTTTAAAAACTTTATACCTAAACCGATGCCAGTGTGTGCACCTTCGATTAATCCCGGTATGTCTGCTAATGTAATCTCTTTATTATCATACATTGCAACACCTAGATTAGGATTTATAGTTGTAAACTTATAATTAGCAATTTTGGGATTTGCAGAGGTTATTGAAGCAAGTAAACTTGATTTACCTGCATTTGGTAAACCTATTATTCCAATATCAGCAATCGTTTTAAGTTGTAACCAAATCCAAAATTCCTCGCCTTTTGTACCTTTTGTAAATTTTCTCGGAGCTCTATTAGTAGATGATTTAAACCTGGTATTTCCAAAACCACCTCGACCTCCTAGAGCAACAATAAACTCATCTTTTTCTTTTTTGAAATCAAAAAGTAAAGTTTTATTATCTTCTTCAAAAATTTGTGTCCCTATTGGTACAGATAAGAATAAATCTTTTCCACCTCTCCCTGTTTGATTTTTTCCTTTACCATCACCACCCCTTTTGGCTTTGAAATGTTGTTGATATCTATAATCGATTAAAGTATTTAAATTTCTCTCTGATTTTAATACCACAGAGCCACCCTTACCCCCGTCACCTCCATCTGGACCACCGAACTCTATAAATTTTTCGCGTCTGAAACTTGGTGATCCTGAACCACCGTTACCAGCTTTAACAAATATCTTTACTTGATCTAGGAATTTCATAATACAACTTTTGTTTATGTTGTATGAATTTAATTGGGTTTTACTGAAACGTAAGTTCTATCTGACTTACTTTTTTTAAAAACAACCTTACCCTTAACAACCGAGAAAATAGAATGATCTTTGCCCATACCAACGTTTTGGCCTGGAAAAATTTTAGTTCCTCTTTGCCTGACTATTATATTGCCAGGTACAACGAGTTGGCCACCGTATTTTTTTACACCTAATCTTCTACCAGCACTATCTCTTCCGTTTCGAGAGGATCCACCTGCTTTTTTTGTTGCCATAATTTATCTTTATAATTTATTTTACTTATCTTTTTTAATTTCAGTCTTTTTATCTTTTTTTACTTTACTAATTTTTTCAGCCTCAGACAATACTTTACCATCTTTTGACATTATCTTATTGACCCTAATTAAGGAGTATTGCTGTCTATGACCATTTTTTCTTCTAGAATTTTTTCTTCGCCTTTTTTTAAATATTAGAACTGTCCTATTTTTAGCATTTTTTAAAAATTCGGCTTCTACTTTTGCACCTTGGACAGTTGGTAAACCTACCTCAACATTTTTATCATCTCCGTAGGCAAGTATTTCTTTAAATTCAATTATAGAATTTGGTTTTTGATCTCCAAATTTTTCTATTTTAACTATTTCTCCAGCTTTAACTTTATATTGTTTTCCACCAGTTTGTATTATCGCAAAAGACATGTTTTATCCTTAAAAATTAAATGCAATATATAATTAGCTTTTTTATAGTCAAGATTAATAAGCTAAAAATTATCCTTTAAATCCCTGAGTTTTGAGAAAGCTTCAATATTTTCTGCCTTTAAAAATATGTTGCATTCTAGTTCTTCTTTTAAAATAGATGGAATTGTTGGTATTCCTGCATTTAAATTTTTATTAATTAAGTCTATTTTTTTTTTAAGATTTTTATTATCTGGATCATGCTCAATACAGAATTTTGCATTACTTAACGTATATTCATGCCCACAATATATTAAAGTTTCTTTATCAAAAGTTTTAATCAATGATAATGATCTGAACATATCTTCATATGTTCCTTCAAATAACCTTCCACAGCTTAATGAAAATAAAGTATCTCCTGTAAACAATATTTTGTCGTTGAAAAAATGATAGCAAATATGACCTGAGGTGTGACCTGGAGTATGATAAGTTTTAAATTGAAAATCACCTTCTTTAAATATCTCCTCATTTTTGAGGCAAATATCTATGCCTGGTATTCTTTTTTTATCATCTATAAAACCAATTATTTTACACTTGTACTTTTCTTTTAATGTTAAATTTCCGTCTATATGATCAAAGTGATGATGTGTGTTTAAGATATATTTTAATTTTAGATTTAATTTTTCTAATGATTTAATAAGTGGATCAGATTCGCTTGGGTCTATAACTAGTGCCTCATTATTATTATGCACTATATATGAAAAATTATCTTTTAAACATTTTACAATTTCAACTTTTATCATTTTTCTATTAAAAAAATACCAAGTTCAGAAGTTAAATTTTTAAAATTTAAATTAAACTTATTAATTGAAGATACTTTATTATTTGTAAGAGCTAAAGATTTAAATAAATTTATTTTTCTATCATTACAAAAGTTTACGAAGTCCTTAATTGAGCACATATGGAGATTGGGTGTATTATACCATTCATTTGGTAGCGTTTTTGTAACAGGCATTGTGCCTTTAAATAACAAGTCAAATCTCACTTTCCAAAAACCAAAGTTTGGTATTGTTACAATTGACGTCTTTCCTATTCTTAATAAATCACTTATTACTTTTTCGGGATTTAAAAAAGCTTGTAAGGTTTGGCTTAAAATAACGTAATCAAAACTATCACTAGGAAATTGTTGTAAATCTATCTCAGCATTACCCTCAATTACAGTGAGTCCCTTCTGAATACATTTTTGAACGTTATCTTTAGATATTTCTAGACCTCTAACTTTTTTGGATATATTTTCATAAATAAATTTCATCAGCTCGCCATCTCCACAACCAACATCTAAAATTGATTTTTCTCTTTGAATAGAGTTTGCAATGATTTTAAATTCTTCTTTCATAATTATTTTTTATATGAGTTATCAACAAAATTCTTTAATGCATTAAGAAAATCAGGAACATCTAATAAAAAAGAGTCGTGACCTTTATCAGACTTTACCTCTAAAAATCCTACATCTGCATTTATCGAATTTAGGGCAATTACTATTTCTCTATTTTCAGCTGTTGGATACAACCAGTCAGAGGTAAATGAAATGATAAAAAATTTGGTTTTTGTATTTTTAAATACTTTTGAAAGATCGCCATTAGAATTTTTGCAAAGATCAAAATAATCCATTGCTCTTGTTATATAAAGATAGCTATTTGCATCGAATCGATCGACAAATATTGATCCCTGGTATCTAAGATAACTCTCAATTTGAAAATCAGCATCAAAACCAAATTTGATTTTGTCTCGCTCTTGAAGTTTTCTACCAAATTTTTCCTGAAGACCTTTTTTTGATAAATATGTTATGTGGGCTGCCATTCTTGCAACAGACAATCCCTTATTAGGAGATTTATTTTCTAATTCGTAATTACCATTTATCCAGTTTTCATCTGCCATGATTGCTTGCCTTCCTAACTCATTAAAAGCTATGTTTTGAGCTGAGTGACTAGCAGAGCATGCTATAGGAATAGCTATTTTCGACTTATCAGGGTAGTTAGCAATGAATTGTAAAACTTGCATGCCACCCATAGATCCACCAGTGACACAAAATAATTTATCTATATTAAAATGATCAAGTAAATTAAATTGTGCATTAACCATATCGTTTATTGTTATAACTGGAAAATTAATACCAATTTTTTTTCCACTCTTTTTATCAATGGAGCTAGGACCAAACGATCCCATACAACCACCAATAACATTTGCACATATTATAAAATACTTATTTGTATCAAGTGCTTTATTTGGACCAATCACATATGACCACCATCCATCTTTATTAGTTACTGGATTTTTACCTGACGCAAATTGGTCTCCAGTAAGTGCATGAAACACCATTATAGCATTATCTTTATCCTGATTGAGCTTTCCATAAGTTTCGTAAGCAAGAGGATAATCTGTAATAGTAACCCCACAATCTAATTTTAGTGGTTTTTTAATAATTATTTTTTTTATGTCGTCAAATCTGTTCATAATATCTGATTGAATTGTGAGGAAAAAAACTTATTTAGCGGTTTTTTTAAAGCGCTCGCAATTCAGTTAAATCAGCGCAAAGATCTTCTATAGTATGTAATCAATTATGTCAATTACAACTGATCGTTGTTTAATTTTATTTCAATTATTTTATTATTATTTATATATATCGATATGCAAAAAGTAATTTTTAGGAAAATCGGAGTAAAAAGTTACAAACCTGGTAGGTCAGTACTTTTAAACAAAAAAAAAATTGTCAAATTATCAGCAAATGAGTCTGCATTAGGTTACTCACCAAGAGTAAAAAAAAAATTATCGAAAATTAATTTATTATCTAAATATCCCGACTCAAAGTCTAAAAATTTACGTAAGGAAATTTCAAAGAAATTTAGATGTAATTTCGATCAGATAATTTGTGGCTCAGGTTCAGATGAAGTAATTCAAATGATTTGTCAATTATTTTTAACAAAATCAGATGAAGTAATTGTGCCAAAATATAGTTTTTTAATGTATAGAATTTATTCAGGAATAATAGGAGCCAAAGTTGTCTATGCTGATGAAGAAAATTTTAAAGTATCGGTAGAAAATATATTAAAAAAAGTAACTCGAAAAACTAAAATTGTTTTTTTAGCAAATCCTAATAACCCAACAGCAACTTATTTGTCTGCATTAGAATTAAAAAATTTAAGAAAAAGGCTCAGAGCAAATATTCTGTTAGTAGTTGACGATGCTTACGAAGAATATATGATAAATAAAGACTATAAGTCTGGATTAAACTTATTTAAAAATAAAAGTAATGTTTTTATTTTAAGAACTTTTTCTAAAATTTATGGACTAGCTTCCCTAAGAGTTGGATGGGGGTACGGATCAAAGGAAATAGTAAAAGCATTGATGAAAATTAAACCACCATTTAATATTACAAAAATAGGAGAGTTATCAGCTATTGAATCACTTAAAGATAAAATATTTATATCGAAATCAATTAAACATAATAAAAAATGGGCAGAAAAACTTAAACGTAACTTAGAAAAAAATCATATTACAACAAATAAAGTGTCTGCGAACTTTTTGTTATTAAATTTCGATAAGTGTAAAATTTCAGCCCAAAAATTTAAAAAAAAACTTGAAGAAAAAGGTATTATTGTTAGAAGCCTTGAAGTATACGGTATAAAAAATAAATTAAGAGTAACAATAGGAAATTCTAAAGAAAATAATTTTTTTCTGAAAACATTAAAATCAATATTCTAAAATGTTTAATAATATATTAATTGTTGGATGTGGACTGATAGGATCCTCTATTTTAAGAGGTTCATTAAGCAAAAAAATCTCAAAAAATATTCATGTTTTTGAAAAATCAAAAAAAAATATCAATTTAATAAAAAAAATTGATAAGAAAATTAAATTTCTTAACAAGATAGACAATAAAGTTTCCAATATGGACTTGATTGTACTTTCTACGCATATGAGCCAATATAATAATATAATTAAAAAGATGCAAAGACACATTTCGCCGAAAAATTTGATAACCGACACAGGCTCAACTAAACGTAATATTGAAAATTTAATTAATAGAAATAAAAAATTAAAAAAAATATTTATCCCAAGCCATCCAATTGCTGGATCAGAAGTAAGTGGACCAGAGTTTGGAGATAAAGATTTATTTAAAGACAAGTGGTGTATAATTTTGAAAGGTAATGATAAATCTAAAAAAAATTTAAAAAAAATAGAAAAATTTTGGAAGAAACTTGGATCAAAAATAATATTTATGAATTCTATTGATCATGATAAAATTTTCTCGATAACTAGTCATTTACCGCATTTAATTGCTTACAATTTAGTGAAAACCGCTATTGATTTTCAAAAGAAAAGCAAAAAAAGTATTATAAAATATAGCGCAGGTGGTCTAAGAGATTTTTCAAGAACAGCAGCATCTAATGAAATAATGTGGCGTGATATTTTCTTTGAAAATAAAGATAATATTATCGATTCAATAAATATTTTTATAAGAAATTTAAAAAATTTTAAAAAGCTTATTAAAAATCAAAATAACACAAATATTTTAAAGATACTTAAGAATTCAAAAAAAGTTCGAAAACAAATAATTAATTTAAAACAAGATGTATCAAAACCTAATTTTGGTAGAGATATACTTTAATTCAAATCTTTTAGGCTAGTTAAATAACTTTCATAGCCGCTATATGATTTTAAGGATGTGTTATATATTGGTTTTCTCGCTTGGTTAAAGCTGATTGTTTTAATCACTCGTTTATTTTTGTGATGTTGTAAACATTTGTCATCCCAGTCTAAAGAACAAAATTCTAATAATTTTTTTACCTCATTTTTAGTATCGTTAACCAGATCTTCGTATTTTAGATCATATATATTATTAGGAAAAAGATTTTTCCAAAAAAACATCAAATCTTTATAAGATTTATAATAGTTAGACAAATCTTTTAAATCATTCCCAAAGCTTATTTTTGTAGGAAAATAGTTTTTATATATTGACCAACAATTATCTATAGGGCTTCTAATAATATTGATAAATTTTGAATTTGGTAAGAACTTTATGATAAAACCAATATAGAAAAAATTAAGTGGTGCTTTATCTGTAAAAAGTTTTTCAGAGTTATCAGCATTAGATATATAGTCTAAGTAATCATTCCTACAATTTAATAAATCATTTTCACTTAAATTTTGATTAAATCTGAAATAATCGTTATAAATTTTTTGTATATAGGGTAACTCACCACCACCAAATACATTTTCATGAGACGACAAAATTTGTTCAGTTAAAGATGTCCCTGATCTTGGCATACCTATGATAAAAATAAATTTTCTACTTTTTAAATTTAATTTAAAATTATCCAAAGATTTAAACTTAATTTTAATTGAATTAAATTTTTTTTTATCCTCTTCAAAATTATAATTACTAATTTTTTTTGATAGGTCATTTGCTTTCTTGTAATTTTCAAAAGACTCTGAATAATTATTTTGATCGCCGTATGCTTTTCCAAGAGCAAAATGTAGATGCAATAATGAATTGTCATCGAGTTTCATGGTTGACAATTTTTGCCTTAAGCTAGAAAAGTGCTTATTTGGAGAATTATACTTTTCCATTTGAGAAATCATCCTATCTGCTTCTGTAAAATTAGGTTTAAGCTCTAACATTTTATAATATAATTTCTTAGATTTTTCAAAATTACCTAAACTGTTGTGAAGACCTGCTAAGTTATACATTATCGCAAGTTCCTCAGGTTTCTTTAATAAAATTTTTTCATAAATAGATATTGCCTCTTCATTTTGATCTAAATTTTTTTTTAAATTCGCCAAATTATTTAACAAACTTAAATTGTCATTATCAATTTTAAGTCCTTTCTTGTAGTAGTCCCCAGCTTTTTTGTATTGATAAATATTTGAATAAAACATTCCTAAATTATTTAAAAAATCAATGTTATTTGGATTAACTTTTAAAGCTGATTCCATCACGCTTATAGCTTTTTTGATATTATTTTTGTTATTATAAGAGAGACATAATAAATTATAAAAAACATCAATTTTATTTTTTTTTAAAACTAGATTGCATTCCTCTATAACTTCATCATATTTCCCTCCTAAAAATTTTTTTTTCAACTCTTCAAATTTACTTTTTAAATCTTGTACGTTCATTTATCTAATTCCGATCACCTTTAATTTTGCCGTCTTTTTTATTAGTTCTATTGTTTTATTTATATTCATAACAAGAACCTTTTTTTTAGGTCCGTAAGCATGTATTAATAGGGTCTTTGATAGACAAACTGCAACATGGCCTTTCCAAAATATAATAGCATTCTTCTTAATATTGCATGGTTTTTTAAAATATTTTATTTGATCTTTCGTATCTCTAGGGCAGTATTGGTTATTAAATTTAAAGAAAATTTGTACTAATGCCGAACAATCAATTCCTTTATAAGTTTTCCCACCCCATTTATAAGGGATATTTTTGAAAATTTTTATATTTTTAAAAGTCTGCCGTTTATAATTGATTGGTAGTACATCTTTTTTTTTTATCCAATAATTTTGAAATTTATAAAAATTTTTTGTTTTTTCAGTTACCGAAATTAATGAACAAAATGGTAGTTTAAAATTTAGTATAAATTTATTTTTTGGTTTAGAATATATAATTGCAAATAAAGACGAAATTTTATGTGTAAATTTCATATTTTTTATAAATTTTCTTCTTTTTATAAAACCTGTATATTTATCGTATGAGGTCTTAATTTTATACCAGCCATTTTTTTTACTTAATATTTTAAACTTTTCACCATATATCAATTGCGAAGATAATTTTGATTTTAAAGATTTTTTTTCATAAATATTTACTATGGGATAATTATTTATCATTTGGTCGGTGCTACTTTTGAAATATATACTATTAAAAATAAAACTGGTATTCCTATTAAAGCGGTAGTTATAAAGTAGGCTTGATAACCCATTACATCCACCCATGCCCCAGAGTAACCTGCTATAAGTTTAGGTAAAAATAACATTATTGAACTGAAAAGTGCATATTGAGTAGCTGTAAATCTTATTGATGTTAACCCAGACAAGTATATTACAAACGCAGCCCCAGCAAATCCGCTGGAAATATTGTCAGCTGTAATTACAGAAATTAAGTATTTAATATTAGCTTCTGTACTTGCCAACCAAGCAAAAAGTAGATTGCTCAATGATGCGATAAGTGCACCAATAAATAAAGTGATCATTGTCCCAAATCTCATCGCAAAATATCCTCCAAAAAGCCCTCCCACAATCGTAGCAAAAACTCCAAAAAATTTAGAATATGTTGCAATTTCACCGATGCTATATCCTTTTTCTAGATAAAAAATATTTGCCATAACTCCCATAACAACATCCGCCATTCTGTAAAGTGATATCAAAAGCAAAATAAGTATTGCAAACTTTCCATACCTATCGATAAAGTTTTTAATTGGATTATAGTAACTTTCTTTAATTATTGAGCTCTCTTGAAATTTGAATTTAATTATCAAAAGAAAATATAAACTGCTACATAAAAAACAAATAACTAATTTTAATATTGTAAACAAAAAACTTGTAAAGTTTTTGTCTGAAAAAGGGTTAATAATATTAGAATAAACAAATATGAAAATTAAAACTGAAATTAATATATTTAGAAAAAATTTAAAGTGTGAATTTGTTTTATTTGAATATTTTCTTTTTCGCCTCGGTTCATAGGATATAAGATTTGCAATAATACCTATCAACATTAATAGTGACATTACAAGGTATACTTTTTTCCAAACATTATGTTCATAATCATCAGCTCCCCATAACGAAGCTAACCACAAACTGCCAGCCCCACCAACTAGCATACCAATTCTATAACCAGCTATATATGTAGACGATAGTGATCCCTGTAAGTTTTGATCGACAGACTCAATTCTATAAGCATCAATTATTATATCTTGGGTTGCACTAAAAAAAGCAACAAGTGTAATGCACACAGCTGTAATATAAATATTATTTTGAGGATCATTTATTGATGTGAGAATTAATGTGAAAATTATTAACAACTGTGTCAGGAGCAACCAGCTTCTTCTATGTCCCATACCAGAAAAAAAAGGAATGCTAACTTTATCTACTAAAGGGGACCATAAAAATTTAAAAGCATATGCAAATCCAGCCCAACTAAAAAGAGTGACAGTGCTTCTTTCAATACCAGCTTTAGTTAACCATACTGATAAAGTAGAAAAAACTAAAAGTATTGGTAACCCCGATGAGAAGCCAAGCATAATCATTTTTAATGGCTTCTCAGTAAAGAAAAATAAAAAGTTTCTATTCAATTATTTTCTCCAAAAAGATGGTAAAAAAATTATTAGTATCGCAAAAATTTCCAGTCTTCCTAAAATCATACCTACTGATAGCAACCACTTAGATGGATCAGGAAGCCCAGAATAATTACTATTTGGTCCAATTTCACTCCCCAAGCCAGGGCCAACATTAGATAAAGAAGATGCAGCACCTGAAATTGAAGTTATGAAGTCTAAGCCAGTTAAGGTAAGCATTGAAGCCAACACAAAAAATATCAAAATATAAAGATATATAAAAGATACTATCGATGCTATCAGCTTATCTTCAACTTTACTATTATTGTATTTCAGATTTATTATAGCTCTTGGATATATAATTTTAATTAATTGATTTCTGATAAAGTAATATAAAATGTGTACTCTAAAAATTTTTATTCCACATGTGGTTGATCCAGCGCACCCTCCTATAAACATAAGTATTAAGAAAAAAATTAATGGAAAATTCCCCCATTGATCAAATTCTTTAGTTACATATCCTGTGCCTGTTAAAATTGAAACTACATTAAAAATTACTGATCTTAGATGTATTTCAAATATACTATTATTAACTATAATAAGATAAACAAATAATACTAATATTGAGATTAGAGTTAGTTTAAAAAATAGTTTAACTTGCTCATCTTTAAAAATAATTTTTTTATCATCAGAAATAAATTTTATATATAATATAAAAGGAATGCTACCTAACAAAATAAATATAATTGAAACAATCTCAATGTAAGCATTATTAAAATATCCTATAGACTGATCGTAATTTGAAAAGCCACCAGTTGCTATTGTTGTCATAGAGTGTGTCAAACTATCGAAAGTATTCATTCCAAAAATTTTATAAAATAATGCACACAAAAAAGTTAAAGATATATATACAGTGATTAGTGTTTTAGAAATTTCTTTAGATTTCGGTAAAATTTTTTCAGAGGTGTCATAAGCGGAAATTTTTAACAATTGCATTCCACCAATATTCATAATTGGCATAAGTGTAATAGCCATCAAAATTACACCAATTCCTCCAAGCCATTGAAGCATTGACCTCCAAACGAGTATACCTTTTGGTGAACTTTCTATGTTATTTAAAATTGTTGCCCCTGTAGTTGTAATTCCTGACATGCTTTCAAAAAAAGAGTCTGTAATTGATAAATTTAATCCAGAGAAAAAAAAAGGTAAGGATCCAAATGTTGCAATGCTCAACCATGATAAAGCTGTTAATAAAAAAGCCTGTTGTGTATTTATTAATTTTAAATGATCAATGTTAGAAAGAAAAAACAATATCCCGAAAGTAATTGTTATAATTCCAGAGGTAATGAAAGTAGAATCAAATTCGTTATAAATTAATTGGAACACCACGGGAACAATCATGGCAACTCCTAAAATAATTAATAAAATCCCTAATGTAAAAAATACTGTTTTATAATTGGACATTTTTAACGAACATTATTTTATGGAAAATAAATTTCAACATTATATGAATAAAATATGTTCCTAAAATACAAGATATTTTAAATTGATGATAAATATTAAAAAAGAAGATATAGAAAAGTCGAACTCATGGCCGTTTGTTGAGGCAAAAAAGATTCTCAAAGAAAGGAAAAAATACATAGATAAAAAAGGAAAAATTATACTACAGACTGGATATGGTCCTTCAGGATTACCCCATATTGGAACATTTGGAGAAGTTGCAAGAACAAGCATGGTAGTCAACGCCTTAAATTACTTAACAAATTTACCTAAAGAAATTATTACATTTTCTGATGATTTAGACGGTTTGAGAAAAGTGCCAGATAACGTTCCAAACAAAGATATACTTAAAAAAAATTTGCATAAGCCTCTTACAGATATTCCTGACCCGTTTGGAAAATTTAAAAGTTTTGGGGAACATAATAATGAAATGCTCAAAAAATTTTTAGATGAATTCAGTTTTAAATATAAATTTATGAGTTCAACGGCTTTATATAAATCTGGATATTTTAATGCTACACTAAAAAAAATATTAGATAATTACGAAGGGATAATGGAAATAATTATTCCTACATTAGGTAAAGAAAGACAAAAAACATATTCTCCATTTCTTCCTATATGCAAAGAAACAGGTCAAGTGTTAGAAATACCCATTGTCGAAATAAATAAAAAAAATTCATCTTTAATTTTTGATAATAATGGAAAAAAATTGGAGACAAGTATTTTGGATGGCAATTGCAAACTTCAATGGAAAGTAGATTGGGCAATGAGATGGTATACTCTTGATATTGATTTTGAAATGTATGGAAAAGACTTAATTGAGAGTGCAATTCTATCTAATAAAATAATTAAACTCTTAGGAAAAAATAATCCCACGGGTTTTGCCTATGAACTATTTCTTGATGATAAAGGTGAAAAAATTTCAAAGTCAAAAGGAAACGGTGTAACTATTGAGGAATGGCTTAATTATGCCTCACCAGAAAGCTTGTCCTTGTTTATGTATCAGAATCCAAAAAGAGCAAAAAAATTATATAAAGAAATTGTACCAAAGGCTGTAGATGAGTATTTAGATCTAATCGAAAAAAGTAAGAAACAGGATGCACGAGAGTTGTTGCTTAATCCTTTATGGCACGTTCATAATGGCAAAATTCCCTCAGAGGATTATATCATGAGTTTTTCCATGCTATTAAATTTAGTTGAAACTAGTAATGCTACATCTGTAGAAGTGCTTTGGAAATTTGTAAAAAATTATAAAAAAGATATTACTAAAGACAACTTTCCTATATTTAATAATTTAATAAAATATTCAATAAAATATTTTAACGATATCGTTAAACAAAACAAAAAATATAAAAAACCAAATATTTCAGAAAAAAAAGCTTTATTAAATTTAATTTCAAGCTTAGAAAAATGTTCTGATAATATGAAGCCTGAGGATATTCAAACAGAAATTTACACAGTAGGAAAAAATAATGGTTATAAGGAAAATCTTAGAGAATGGTTTAAATTAATTTACGAGGTAGTCTTTGGAGTAGAAAATGGTCCGAGGTTAGGGTTTTTCATAAGTTTTTTTGGAAGAAAGGAAATGATTTCACTTATTAAAGAGAAAATAAATTAATGTTCGATAAAATTAGACCATTGATATTTAAATTAGATCCTGAATTGGCACATAAATTAGCTATTAAGGCTCTTAAAACAAATTTGTTTTTAAAACAAAAAATTTCAGAAGTCTCATATTTAAAATCTGAATTATTTGGAAGAGAGATAAAAAATCCAATCGGGGTTGCTGCTGGTTTTGACAAAGATGCTGAAGTTTATAATTCATTATTTAATCTAGGATTTGGTTTTGTTGAGGTGGGAACAGTCACACCTTTAAAACAATATGGAAACAAAAAACCAAGAGTTTTTAGGTTAGAGAACGATAAAGCTTTAATAAATCGTCTTGGTTTTAATAATTCAGGCAGTGATGTTGTAAGTGATAGAATAAAAAAAAATAAACCGATTGGTATACTTGGTGTAAACATAGGGCCAAATTGGAACAGCAAAGATAGAGTAGGAGACTATCTAATTGGATTTAATAAATTTTATAAATTAGCAGATTATATAACAATTAATATTTCATCACCTAATACGGAAAACTTAAGAGATTTTCATAATTTAGATGAATTAGGAAATTTATTAGATAAAATTTTTTCCGAAAAAAAAAAATTAAATAGCGACATTCCAATTGCTTTAAAGGTTTCACCAGATATTGATAACAATATTGTTAAAGATATATCTAAAATATTAATACAATATAAAGTCAATGCGTTGATTGTTTCAAATACTACCGATCAAAATAGAGATAACCTTAAAGACCATCAAAAATTTCAGAAAGGCGGTTTATCTGGCAAACCTTTAAACGATATATCAAATAAATTGATAAATAATTTTTTTAAAAATCTAAATGGACAAATAAAAATTATTGGTGTGGGAGGTGTGGAATCTGGTGAAACGGCATACAAAAAATTTTTGAGTGGGGCTAATTTTGTTCAACTTTATACAGGCATGGTTTTTAGAGGACCTAAAATTGCAATAAAAATTAATGAAGAACTTAAAAAAATATTAAAGGAAAAAAAAATAAAAAATTATTCCGATATTATTGGTAAATTATAAACTTGACTGAATCAAAATGTACATTTATACACTCTCCTCATGCCAAAAAAGTGCGAATTAACTGGAAAAAGACCTTTGAAAGGCCATAAGGTAAGTCATGCGAATAATAAAGTTAAAAGAAGATTTTTACCAAGTGTAAAAAAAGTTGGTTTTAAAAGCGAATTATTAAATAAAAAACTAAAGATAACCGTCTCTAATGCAGCAATGAGATCTATAGATAAAAAAGGAAGCTTTGATCAATTTATGAAAACTGTGAAATCAAAAAATTTATCTATAAGATTAAAAAAAATTAAAAAAAGCATAATCCAAAAATCATCATAATGAATAAGTTGTTTTTAACCTTATCCCTTTTTATGGGGTTTGTGGTTCTAATTTCAAATTTTCTAGTCCAGTTTCCTATCAAATATTATGGATTAGAAAATATTTTAACCTACGGAGCTTTTAGTTACCCAATAGCTTTTTTAATTACTGATTTAGCCAATAGGTCTTTTGGTAAATTAACAGCTAGAAAGATTGTTTATTTTGGTTTCACAATTGGATTATTATTTACACTTATATTTTCTACAAATTTTTCTGATTTAATTTCAATTAGAATAGCTATTGGTTCTGGAACAGCATTTATAGTTGCACAATTGTTAGATGTTCAAGTTTTTGATATATTAAGGAGAAAAACATGGTTTGTTGCTCCTTTATTTTCATCGCTAATAGGCTCAACTGTTGATACGTTTTTATTTTTTTCTATTTCATTTTATGGAACCGAAATGCCTTGGATAACTTTGTCACTTGGCGACTTAGGTGTTAAAATATTTATAGCATTAATAATGCTTGTACCATTTAGATTATTACTTGGTACACTTAAACCAGTCTAAATTATTTTAAAAAAAATTTATACGTCAGTATCTTATAAGCAAGTTTTGCCACTAAAAAATTATATGAATTAAATCCTTTAATTGGAGCTAATTCATTTATATCTGCTCCTATTATATTCGCATTTTTAAAAGTGGTTTTAATTAAACTTAACGTTTCATACCAAAACAAGCCTCCTGGTTCGGGAGTTCCAGTTGCAGGCATAATACTAGAATCTAAACCATCTACGTCAAAAGTTAAATATACATTCTTATTTTTAATTAATCTTTTAAAATATTTTAAATTCCATTTTTTTTTATCTTTAGCCCAAAATATTTTGATCCTGCTTTCATTTTTTTTTAAAAAAGGAATTTCCTCTTTTGAGATATTTCTTATACCAATGGAAATTAAATTCACATTTTTGAAGTCCAAGCACCTTCTCATGGCTGATGCATGTGAGTATTTTTGATAATTATAGCTATTTCTAAGATCTGCATGGGCATCAAATTGTAAAATCGTTACATTTTTATAACTTTTAACAAAAGGTTCAATACAGCCCGCTGTGATCGAATGTTCACCTCCTAAAGTTAGTGGAAATAAATTTTTTTCAATTGATTTTTGGTTTAAAAGTGAAATTTGTTTTAATGCTTTATTTATATTTTTATTAATTTTAAATGGTTTGATAGTTTTTACGCCTATAACTTTGAAAGGTTCACAATAAAGCTCTTCATCGTAAAGCTCAACTTGATGTGAAGCTTTTATTATTTCTTTGGGCCCATTTTTTGTGCCTCCGCCATAACTAACTGTTTTTTCTAAACCAAATGGTATAACAACAGATTTTTGTTTAATATCGAATTTGTTATCAATACCTAAAAATCCATTTTTATTTGATAGATATTTCACTTATTCAAAAATTTTAGAGAAATTCTTTCGATCCCTCTTTTTCCATTCGCCTTTGTGGTATGCATCGCTTGCAATTAAAGGTATTACACTAGTTGCTTCAGCAAACACCATTTGTTCCTTAGAGATATCAACTTTGCCCCAAGAACTAGCCTCTTTTAAAGTTGAACTACTACATGCCCCATCTCTAGTGTCCGCGACAGTAATTTGAATTGCATATTTATGCATGTCCACATCTTTACCCAACAGCTCTGCACAAATAACTGTATCCTGAATAAAATTTTTTGGAACCCCCCCACCAATCATTAACAAACCAGATCCTTTTGATTTTATCTTTATTTCAGTTAATTCTCTAAATTCTCTAATTGAGTCGATAGTCATATGGTTTTTTGGATTTTTTTCTTGGTGCATTACTAACCCAAATCCGGCACTGGAATCTGTGAATGCGGGACAGAATATGGGCACTTGGTAGTCATATGACATCTCAATTAAGGAACCTTTTTTCTTTGCATTTTTTTTTAGATATTTGCCAAGCTCAGAGATAAATTCTCTTGATGTATAGGGTCGTGGCTCAAGTGAATCAGCAATTTCTCCAATTACTTTATCACAATGTTGTAGTTCCTCTTCATCAATATATGTGTCATATATTCTATCGATATAATTTTTTCTTAATTCTGTGTCATCTTGAAACTGAGAGCCTTGATAATGTTTAAAACCTAAAGCTTCAAAGAAATCCATGTCAATAATTGATGCTCCAGTTGCGACTATTGCATCGACCATATTATATTTGACTAAATCTCTATAAATATGCATACATCCAGCCGCAGATGTTGAGCCTGCTAATGTCAAAAAAATGGTACAATCTTTTTCACTTAGCATTTCATTATAGATTTTTGCAGCATTAGCTGTCTCTCGAGACACAAAAGACATTTTTTCCATTGAGGAAATTATAGGTCTTGCATCAAACTTAGTTATATCAATATGTTCAACCGGTTTATTTAGAAAATCTTTTTTACTGTTATGACCTAGGGTTTTTTTCACAAGATTTTAAGCAACCAAATAACTTTTGCATTTATCTTTATTATACATAGTCATTATAGGTTCATCATCAACTTCATAAATTTTGTCGGAATAAAACCCATTAAACTGTGTTCTAAATGTAAGACCATAAGCTCCGAGTTGACCTAGTTCTATGTAATCATTTTCCTTTATATTGTTTGGAAGTATAAAAGGACCTTTCATATAATCCATGCTATCACATGTTGGACCATAAAAATCAAATGCTGTCATTTTTTTTGATATCATTCTACCGTTTGTAATAAGTCTTGATGGATAAACTATATTTGGAACACCTCCATCAAATAAAGTTCCATAAGTGCCATCATTAATATAAAGCTTTTGTTTTTTTCTTAAATTTACTCTTACAATTGTTGAACCCGATTCTGCCACCAGTGCTCTACCAGGCTCGCATATAATTTCCGGCAATTTATCTATTTTGAGAGTATTTAATGAATTTTTTATTTCCTCAAAGTAGCTATTCAAAGACTGAGGAATTAAGTCGGGATAAATAGTTGGAAACCCTCCGCCTATATTAATTACTTTTGGTATAATTTTTGTTTTCTTAATCAAATTTCCAATTTCAGTTATTCCTTTTGTATAAGAAATCGGGTGCATACATTGAGAACCAACATGAAAACTTAAACCTAATTTCTTTGTATATTGATTGGCAAGTCTGATTAGGCCTGGGGCCTCATTATTATTAACACCAAATTTTTTTGACAAATCAATTTCTGCGTGTTCATTTGAAACTGCAATTCTTACATATAATTCTAAATCATTTGCGTGGTTAGTAGTTTCTAGAATTTTAATTAGTTCGTCCTTAGTATCCAGCGAGAATGCTTTAACCCCAAATTTGAAATATGCATCTTTTATGTCTTCTCTACTTTTTACTGTATGCATATATGAGCAATCCAAAGAGCTATCTATTTCTTTTATGACTTGGATTTCTTTAATAGATGCCACATCAAAGTTTTTTATACCACTTTCAATTAGTGTTTTAACAACTTCTTTGTTCGGATTAGTTTTAACTGCGTATAAAATTTTACCTGGGAAATTTGTTATAAAGTATTTTGAGGCTTTTTTTATTGATTTTTTTCTGATGCAGTAGACTGGATCAGATGGTTTTAACTCAGTTATTAGTTCATAAACCGATTTAAATTTTTTCATTTTTAGCTCCTTAAAAAAAATTTAACAAAAAAAAACTGCATAACTTGTATGCAATTTTTGTAAGTCGTTTTTTACTTATATAGTGAGCTATGTAAAGAAAAATTATGAGGTTTTTTGGTTTTTTTAGACTATTGAAATTTTAGGATTTATGACCATATGAGATCTACAATGGAGACAGATAAGCTTAAAAATATTAATGAATTTGAAGACAAATCTCTTCTAATTGTTGATGACGATAATCCTTTTAGAGAAAGGCTTGCAAGAGCTATGGAAAAGAAAGGCTTCAAGGTTTCACAAGCTGAAGGTGTAAAAAAAGGTCTAGATGCAGTAAGAAATAATAAGCCAGCTTTTGCTGTAGTAGACTTAAGACTAGGTGATGGTAACGGTCTTGAGGTTGTAAAAGAGATACAAAATTCAAATTCAAACAGCAGAGTAGTAATGTTAACAGGGTATGGAAATATCCCAACAGCCGTTGCAGCAATCAAACAAGGTGCAATAGATTATTTGGCAAAACCAGCTGATGCAGATGATGTTGAAAAGGCTCTTTTAGCTAATCCAAATAAAAAAGCAGAACCGCCTGAAAATCCAATGTCAGCTGATCGAGTAAAATGGGAACATATTCACAGAGTATTTGAACTTTGCAATAGAAATGTTTCTGAGACAGCTAGAAGATTAAAGATGCATCGAAGGACTCTTCAAAGAATTTTATCTAAAAGATCACCTAGATAGATTTTCTAAACTTTACAATTTTTGAAGCAAGAAAAGTTAAAATCAGAATCTTGAATAATTCTGCTAATAGAAAAGGCTTTGCACCAAGCTCAAAAATGGGTTTATCCCATCCAATTAGACTTCCTAACCATATTAATCCAAAAATGTAAATAGTTGAAACTGATATAAGAATTTTGAAAAAATTTTGTATTATATTTTGTCCAAAGTTAAAATAACCTGTCAAAAAAACTGCACTCAAAAATCCAATTAGATAACCCATAGTTGGTCCTGTAAAGTAAACTAAACCAACTCCTTTTTCGGGAGAATTAGAGAAAACTGGCAATCCTAAAATTCCTTCAAATAAATAAACGGTTATTATCGATAAACCAATTTTGTAACCAAATGCTATGCCTAAAAACAAAACTACAAATGTTTGCATTGTCATTGGCACAGGATAAAAAGGAATTTTTATCTTTGCAGATATTGTTAAAATTAAACTTCCCAAGATTATTATAAAAAAATTTTTTAAAATTTTTTGATTTTGATTTGACCGTACACTATCCATCTAATTATTATATCTTTTTGTTAAAGATTTATCTAGTTTTTTATCAATTTTATAAATACATCTTCAAGGTCTGGATCCCTTGATTGTACATCGAAAATATCAATCTTTTGGCTTTTGATAACATCAATTATTTCTTGTATATTAATAATATTTTTTTCGTAGGATACGACTAGCTCTTTTTCATTATTTTTTATTATCTTTAATTTTTTTTTTAAGGTATCAATTAATTCTACTTTTTTATTTACTGAGAATTTAACTATTTTTGTTTGTATTTTATTTAACATATTTTCAGTAGTTTCCAGTGCAATCAAATTTCCTCGATTAATAATACCAATTCGGTCACACATTTCTTCTGCTTCAGATAAATAATGAGTAGTAAGTATAATTGTTACACCTATGTCTCTTAAAGATTTTACGTTATCTAATAATTTCTTTCGTAACTCTACATCAACTCCAGCAGTAGGTTCATCTAAAATTACAATTGGTGGTTTATGTACTAATGCTTTTGCAATTAAAAGTCTCCTCTGCATACCACCTGATAAATTCCTTGTGTAGCTATTACCTTTTTCACTAAGAGAGACTAGATCTAATATAGTATCAGTAATTCTATCTTTTTTTTTTACACCATATAGACCAGCCTGAAGTTCCAATAATTTTTTTGGTGTAAAAAAAGGATCAACATTTATCTCTTGAGGGACTATCCCTAGTGAAGCTCTAACTTGTCTAGGGTTTTTGTCCATGTTGAATCCCCAAACATCTACATCTCCAGAAGTTTTAGTAGTTAGTCCTGCAAGAATATTTATAAAAGTACTTTTCCCCGCGCCGTTTGGACCCAATAAGCCAAAAATTTCTCCTTCTTTCACCTCTAAGTTTAAATTTTTAAGAGCATGAATTTTTTTGTTGTAGGTTTTGTTTAGATTTTTGACAGAAAGTACAATTTTATTATTCATTTAGATTTATAGACTTATAACATTAAGATAAATTAAAATAAAATTTATTAATGAGCAAAGCACCCAAAAGAGAAAATTACTATTTAATCGATGGATCTGGATATATCTTCAGAGCTTACTATGCATTACCACCTTTATCTAGAAAATCTGATGGGCTACCAACAGGAGCTGTAGCTGGATTTTGCAACATGTTATTCAAATTATTAGAAGATGCAAAATCCTCTGATAATAAATCTAAACCTACTCATTTTGCTGTTATATTTGACTCTGCTAGAAAAAATTTTAGAAATGAGATTTATTCTGAATATAAAGCAAATAGATCAGATGCGCCCGATGATTTGATTCCACAATTTGACTACATTAGAAAATCTGTAGAAGCTTTTAATTTACCATCTATAGAACTCATTAATTATGAAGCAGATGACTTAATAGCAACTTATAGTGAACAAATAATAAAAAAGGGGGGAGATGTTACAATTGTATCTTCTGATAAAGATTTAATGCAGCTATATAAAAAAAATATAAGAATTTATGACCCAATGAAAAATAAGTTCATTAATGAGGAAGATATTCAAAAAAAATTTGGTGTAAAAGCAGAGAAAGTAATAGATGTTCAATCTTTAGCAGGAGATAGCAGTGATAATGTACCTGGTGTGCCTGGTATAGGAATTAAAACTGCTGCAGAATTAATAAATGAGTATGGAACCTTAGAAAATCTTCTGTCAAATTCTAAAAACATTAAGCAAAACAAAAGAAGAGAGACACTTATTGAAAACAAACAAAAAGCAATGATTAGTAAAAAGCTAGTTACTTTAAAAAAAGATGTACCCGTTAAAGTTCCGTACAGTGATTTTGTTCTAAAACAGATTGATAAAAAAAAATTGTATAATTTTTTAAGGGATATGGAATTTAATAGGTTGTTGAGTTCAGCAATATCGACTTATGGCGAAGTTGATTTTAAAGACAATAGAAAAGAATTTTCCCAAGCTAAGCCAGAAAGTAAAATTGATAAAAAAAAATATATATTAATAAAAAATGAAAATGAACTCAGTGAATTAATATCTAAAATTGAACAAGAAAGTGAAATATCTATTGATACAGAGACAAGCTCTCTTGATCCACACCAAGCAGAACTAATTGGTATATCTATTTCACCAAAAATTGGTGAGGCTTATTATATACCTTTAAACCATAAAAATTTTAAGAATTTAATGGAAAAAAATGTATTAAAAAAATTGCAGAATATCCTAGAAGACAAAAGTATTAAAAAGATTGGTCAAAACATCAAATTTGATTATATCATACTTTATCATAGAGGTATTGATTTAGAACCATTAGAAGACACAATGTTAATGTCTTATGTGTTAGATGCTGGAAAAAATAGGCACAATATGGATACTTTATCAGAAATTCATTTAGGTCATAAAACAATTTCATATAAAGATCTTGTAGGAAGTGGAAAAAAACAAATAAATTTTAGTGAAGTTAAAATTGAAGTTGCAAAGGACTATGCTGCTGAAGATGCAGATATTACTTTCAGACTTTATAAGAAATTTTTAATTAATCTCAAAAATGAAAAATTAATGAATATCTACGAAACTTTTGAAAAACCATTAATTAAAATTTTAGCTCATATGGAAATGGATGGTATTAAACTTGATAAAAAATTTTTAAATAAACTGTCTGAAAATTTTCAAAAAAAAATCTCTGATCTAGAAAAAAAAATTTTTAAAATATCTAAAAAAGAATTTAAAATTGGATCAACCAAGCAACTTGGAGAGGTATTATATAACGACCTGAAAATATCTGCTCTAAAAAAAACTAAGAAAGGTAGTTTTGCTACTGGTGCTAGTGTATTAGAAGATCTCGCTTACAAAGGCCATGAGTTACCACAACTTGTTTTAGAATGGAGACAGCTAACAAAATTAAAAAATACTTATTCAGATTCTTTACCAGAATTCTTAAATCCTAACACAAGTAGAGTGCATACTAGTTTTTTATTGGCCGCTACAACAACAGGCAGATTGGCATCAAGTGATCCTAATTTGCAGAATATTCCAATTAAATCTAATGACGGAAAAGAAATTAGAAAAGCATTTATTTCAGATAAAGGGTACAACCTTTTATCTGCAGATTACAATCAAATCGAGATGAGAATATTGGCTGACCTTGCAGATGTAAAAGAACTAAAAAAAGCTTTCAACAATAAAGAGGACATACATTCATTAACAGCAAGCCAAGTTTTTAATGTAAAAATAAAAGATGTTACATCTGAGCTCAGGCGCAAAGCAAAAGCAATAAATTTTGGAATAATTTATGGAATTTCTCAATATGGTCTTGCAAAACAAATCTCTGTGACAACTAATGAAGCTGATGAATTTCTTAAATCTTACTTTAAAAAATTCCCTGAAATCAAAGATTACATGTCAACTACAATAAATTTTTGTAGAAAAAGTGGATATGTTAATAATATCTTTGGAAGAAGAACTCATATAACAGGAATTAATGATAAAAATTTTAATGTAAGAAATTTTCAAGAAAGAGCTGCTATAAATGCACCAATCCAAGGATCAGCATCTGAGCTAATGAGAATGGCAATGATCAACATTTTTGAAAAAATTAAAGTTAAAAAAATAAAAGATTGCAAGTTACTTTTACAAATTCATGATGAGTTAATTTTTGAGGTTAAGAAAAATAATATAGAAAATATAAAAAAATTAGTAGAGAATGGAATGAAAAGTGTTCAAAAAAGTGATTTGCATTCATTTTCAATTCCAATACTTGTAGATGTTAATATTGGTGAAAATTGGGGATTGTTACAATAAGATAAACTGTTGCCCAAATTATAACAATTTAGTATTTTTAATTACTGCATGACTCAAACAATTGCATTAGTAGATGATGATAGAAATATTCTAACAAGCATTAGTATAGCTTTAGAAAAAGAGGGATTCAAAGTTCAAACATATTTAGACGGAGAAAGCGCACTAATTGGTCTGTCCAGAACTCCACCAGATCTAGCTATAATTGATATTAAAATGCCAAAAATGGATGGAGAAGAATTACTCAAAAAATTAAGAAAAAAAACTTCTCTTCCAGTTATTTTTTTAACTTCCAAAGATGAGGAAGTAGACGAGCTATTAGGACTAAAACTTGGTGCAGATGATTTTGTGAAAAAATCTGGAGGTTTTTCTATAAAAGTTTTAATTGAAAGAATTCGTGTTCAGTTAAGAAAAAAGAATATTAATATTGAGGACACAAAAAATATTATTAACCACGGAAAACTTAAACTTGACCCATCCCAATTAGAATGCGAATGGGGTGGAAAGCAATTACCAGATAAATTAACAACTACCGAATTTTTAATAGTTCAAGAATTAGCAAAAAGACCAGGAATAATAAAAGAAAGAGCCCAATTGATGGATATTGCTTATAGAGAGGATACAGATATAGAGGACAGAACAATTGATAGCCATGTGAAAAGAATTAGGAAAAAATTTAAAAAAGTTGATGAAAATTTTTCGGCTATCGAAACTAGATATGGCAGTGGCTATAGGTGGAATGTTAGTTAATGTTTTCCTCAACTATTAAAAATTTATCAATTTTAAAGAAATTCTTATTTATAAATCTAATTATCTTTTTGTTCATAGGTTCACTAACAATAATCTATTTAAGTTACGTACAACCAAATTTAATTAAAAAAAAAACTTCAATACACATTCAAATCTTAAATAATACTATACAAAACCTAAATAGATTGAATGTTAAATTTAACAAACAGGATATAAAAAATTTTTTATTTTCTAAAAGATTTCTATTTCAGAGTGTTGATAGGGTAGTATTTTTTGATGAAGATTATGATATCATAGCGGATACTAATACTTTAGACTTAGATCCCAGGTCATTTAGTCAAAGAATTGATATTATTGAATTTGATATTTCTACAAATAATAATGAAATAGTTACACAAGAAGATAAAATAAACCAAAAAAAAGAAACAGAGTTAAAAGAAAAAATATCAAATTATGCCTCTTCAACTAATTTTGGCAAACCATTTACCTTTACAACTGAAAGCTATCAGCAATTCAAATTATCTACTGTAAAAAATTTAATAATAAATGGTACACCGTCTGGTTATTTATTAATTTCAGAAAATGCAAATGAGATTAAAACTGCGATTAATGAAAGAAAAACTTTTATAATACGTACTGCTATATTTGTAGGAATTGTAATTTTTATTTTTTCCTTGGTTTTAAATAGGTATTTTTTAAAGCCAATCAAAAATTTGGTTAATTTTACCCAAAGCATTAAAGAGAGAAGTAAAAAAAGAGTCGATTTAACAAATCTAGTTAAAAGAAATGATGAATTAGGAATGTTGTCACACTCATTAAGTGATATGACAAATGAATTACAAAAAAGAGTAAATACAGCAGAAAACTTTTCTACTGATTTAGTACACGAGATTAGAAATCCGCTTGCATCATTAAAAAGTGCTTCAGAAATTTTAAGTGAAACAAGTAGTAACAGTGAGAAAGAAAAATTAGTAAAAATCTTATCACATGATGTTGAAAGAATTGAAAGACTAATTACAGACTATTCGCAAATGTTAAAAGATGAAGTTGCTATAACTCAAGAGCAAATGAAGAATATCGATTTAGAAGAAGTTATTAATTCAGTTGTCGATGATTTTAATGGAATATACTTATCAAAAAGAGGAATTAAGATTAATTTTAAAATTCAAAAAAATGGTGAAAGATACATTATTAAAGGTATCGAAAATAGAATCGAGCAAGTTTTAGCAAATCTTCTTGAAAATTCTATTTCTTTTAGCGAAGATAATAAAAAAATTATTGTCGAACTTAAAAAAAATAAAAATAATAAAATCCATCTTTCAGTAGTTGATGAAGGAAGAGGTTTTAAGGAAAAAAATACTGAAAAAATTTTTAAAAGATTTTACAGTAATAGACCTGAAAAATTTGGAGAACATTCTGGTCTAGGTTTGAATATAGTAAAAAATCTAGTTGATTTACACGGTGGGAGTATTAATGCATCAAATAATAAGTCTAAAAACGGAGCTAGAGTTGATATTTATTTTCCAACCATAAATTGACTAGTTGAATAAATTTTGAATTAATGTACAACCAGAAAAAAAAATGACAGATTACAAAGTAAAAGATATCAATTTAGCTGATTTTGGAAGGAAAGAAATTTCTCTCGCAGAGACTGAAATGCCAGGTTTAATGGCATTACGAAAAGAATATAAGGGTAAGAATCCATTAAAGGGCGCAAGAATTTTAGGATGTTTGCATATGACAATTCAAACTGCAGTTTTAATTGAAACTTTAGTTGACCTTGGTGCTGAGTGCAGATGGTCTTCTTGTAATATATTTTCCACTCAAGATCACGCTGCCGCAGCTATCGCAAAATCTGGAACTCCAGTTTTTGCATGGAAAGGTGAAACCGAGGATGAATATTGGTGGTGTGTAAGACAAACTATTGAGGGTAAAAAAGATTGGAAACCTAACATGATCTTAGATGATGGGGGAGACCTAACAGCTTTAATGCATAAGGATTATAAACATCTTATGAAAGATATTAAAGGATTGTCAGAAGAGACAACAACAGGTGTTTTAGCTTTAAAAAAAATGGAAAGCGAAGGAACTCTTTTGGTCCCGGCGATTAACGTAAATGACTCTGTTACAAAATCAAAATTTGACAATTTATATGGTTGTAGGGAAAGCTTAGTAGATGGTATCAAAAGAGCGACTGATGTAATGATGTCAGGAAAAGTAGCCATAGTAGCTGGTTTTGGGGATGTAGGAAAAGGTAGTGCCGCATCATTAAGACAAGCTGGTGCGAGAGTAATGATAACCGAAACAGATCCAATTTGTGCATTACAAGCAGCTATGGAAGGTTATGAAGTAGTTTTAATGGATGACATGATCAAGCATGCTGACATAGTTGTGACTGCCACTGGGAATAAAGATATTATAACAGCGGATCACATGAGAGACATGAAAGATAGAGCAATACTTTGTAATATTGGCCACTTTGATAATGAAATTCAGGTTGAAGCGCTTAGAAATTACAAGTGGGATGAAATAAAACCTCAGGTGCACGAAATAGAACTACCTAGCAAAAAAAGAATAATTTTACTTGCAGAGGGAAGATTAGTAAATTTAGGATGCGCGACTGGACACCCAAGTTTTGTTATGAGTGCATCATTTACAAATCAAGTTACAGCTCAAATAGAATTATGGAATAATTCTGATAAATATGAAAAAAAAGTTTATGTTTTACCAAAACATCTAGACGAAAAAGTTGCTATGCTTCATTTAGAAAAAGTTGGAGCCAAGTTAACTAAGTTGTCTAAAGAACAAGCAGATTATATTAGCGTAAAACAAGAAGGACCTTATAAACCAGATGCCTATCGCTACTAACGGTAGCTCGATAAAAGTTTCAAATCTAAAAGTTTTAAAAAATTTAGCCTGCAAGATTGCAAATAAAATAAAGTCAGGAGAAACAATTCTATTATATGGTCAACTTGGAGTTGGCAAAACTACATTTGCTAGATTTTTTATAAATCATTTACAAAAAAAAACAAATTCAAAAATTACTGAAGTGCCAAGTCCTACATTTACTGTAATGTATGAATATCTGGCTAATCAAAAATTAATTCAGCACTATGATTTTTATAGAGTAAAAAATTACAAAGAATTGAATAATATTGGTGTATTTGAGGATAATGAAGTAATTTCGTTAATAGAATGGCCAGAAAAAATAAAATTTAAACCAAAAAACCGTATCGAGTTGAAATTCAAATATTTAAAAAACTTTGAAAATAGAAATATTAAAATTAAACTTTTTGGAAATTGTAAAAATTATGAATTTTAAAAAAATTAAGGGCGATGCATCAGATAGAGAGTTCTATAGGTCAAGAAACTCTATATTAGTCTATTCAAAAAAAAATAAATATAAGAATCTTTTAGTATATGACTGCATTAATAAAATTTTGAACAATCATAAAATACACGCTCCAAAACTTATAAAAAATAATTATGACAAAGGTTCTATACAAATTACTGATCTAGGAAAACAAAGTGTAAAAAATATTCTAAAAAAAAATAATAGATATAAAATCTATAAAAAAATAATTGATATACTCATTAGGTTTAAAAAAATAAAAAATACAAAAACCATAAACTTAAATAGAAAACAATATTATATGAAAAAGTATAATCACAAAGATTTATATAAGGAGGCGGATTTATTCAATAAATGGTACACGCCTTACTATAATAAAAAATTGGCCAAACCTTATAAAAAAAAAAAAATTAGAAAAATTATAAATGTCTTAATAAAAAAAATAAAATTACCAAATAACACGTTCGTTCATAGAGACTTTCATGTTTCTAATATGATGTATAAAAATAAAAAAATATATTTGATAGATAGCCAGGATGCTGTTATTGGTAACCCAGCATATGATTTGGCGTCATTAATAGATGACGTAAGGTATAAATCATCAAATCTATTTAAAAAAAATATTTATTCATATTTTTTAAAAAAAAGTAAAAAAATAGACAGAAAATCTTTTCAAAATGACTTTTTAATACTTTCTGTTTTGAGAAATCTAAAAATTTTAGGAATTTTTACAAGACTTGCAAAAAGAGACAAGAAAAACAATTATCTAAAATTAATACCTTATACATGGAAATTAATTAAACTTAGAACAAGTGGCAATAACATTTTTGATGAGTTAGTTTCTTGCTTAAATAACGAAAAGTAGAAAAGATGAAAAAATTAAACACAGCTATAATTATGTGTGCAGGTTTTGGTAAAAGATTAAAGCCACTAACAAATAAAGTGCCAAAACCCCTCTTAAAAATACATAATAAGTCTCTTCTAGAAAACACAATAGAGTTATTATTTAAATTAAATATAAATAAAATTTTCTTAAATTCTCATCATTTAAGTCAACAGATAAAAAGATACATTTTAGAAAAGAAATTATCAAAAAAAATTAAAGTGTTTGAGGAAAAAAGAAAAATTTTGAATACAGGAGGGGGTATTTTAAATATTGTAAAATCTTCGAATGATAAAAATTACTTAGTTTTAAACCCAGACACAATTTGGACCAAAAAGCATTCACTCGAAATAATTAAAATGAAAAATTTATATTTTTCTAAAAAAGCATCAAACATGCTCCTAGTAGTTAAAAAAAAAAGAAGTTTCGATAAAAGACTAAGTGGTGATTTTTCAATGAAAAAAAATATTCTTACATATAGTTCAAAAAAAGAATATATATTCACAGGCTGTCAAATAATCAACAGAGATCTATTTATTAATATAAAAAAAAAAATTTTTCCTATTTCATTAATTTGGAATAAATTGTTAATGGATAAAAATTTGTACGGTTATGAAAGTAAAATTAATTTTAAACACGTAACCGATATTAAAATTTATAAAAAATTAATTATTAAATAATAATTTTTTAGCCCTTGCCTCGTCAAGATATCTTGCTTTGATTACCTTTAAACTATTATCAAAATCTATAACCAGTGGATTGCCAGTAGGTATTTCTAAATTTGAAATATTTTCATTACTTATTTTAAATAAATATTTACATAAAGCTCTTATAGAATTTCCATGTGCAGCAACCAATATCCTTTTTTCCAATTTTAGTAGTTTTAATATTTTACTTTCAAAATATGGGATAACTCGATTATATGTGTCCTCTAAAGACTCAGTATCAGGAATATTTCTTTTTGGAATGTTTTTGTATTTATCTATATTCAATGGATGATAAACGTTATTTTTATCTAAATTTTCAGGCTTTAAACTCCATGATCTTCTAAATTCATGTATTTTTTTTTCTCCAAGTTTTTTTTTCATTTCCTCTTTATTTAAGCCAGTTAAAGCTCCATAATGTCTTTCATTCAGTTGCCAAGCCTCTTCAAACTTGAGATTTTTAATTCCTATAGTTTCTTGGATTAACTTTAATGTATTGATAGCTCTTTTTTGAAATGAGGAAAAATAGTAATCGAATTTAAGATTTTCATTAATAATTAATTCACCAGCAGTTTTTGCCTCTTTTCTACCTTTATCAGATAAATCTATATCAACCCATCCAGTGAACTTATTTTGACTATTCCATTCGCTTTGTCCATGTCTTATTAATACAAGGTGAACCATCTATACATGTTTGATAACTTAAAATTACAATTAAATAAATGTTTATAATGAGAAATATTAGAAAATATTTAGACTTATTTTTCAAAATTACTAATTTTACTATAATAATTCTATATTTATATCCAGGTAGTATTCTTGGATGGATACTATATGGAAATTTAGAATCGCAGCCTCAATTAACTGGAGATTTTTTATCTTTATCATCCAATCATTTCTATACGTTTTTAATTTTATCATTTATTTCTATTTTAAATTATTCAAATAACCCAAAAAAACTTAATTACATTTTTTTATATTTACTTTTCATTTCGATAATCCTAGAACTAGCACACATTGTTATTCCAAATAGAAGTTTTCAATTTGAAGATTTGATTGGTAACATAACAGGTGTTATAATTTCTTATATATTAATGAAATTTTATGAGTTCATTCGAAGATAGAAAAAAAAATTTTGAAAATAAGTTTGCTCATGATGAAGAGCTTAAATTTAAAGTAAACTCAAAAAGAAACAAATATTTAGGTGAATGGGCAGCAGAAATTTTAGGAAAAAAAGATCAAGAAAAAGAACAATATATATTAGAAGTAATAAAATCTGATTTTAGCGAGCCAGGTGATGAAGATATAATTAAAAAATTGTACCAAGATTTGAAAGATAAAAATATTTCAGAAAATGATGTTAGAGAAAAATTAAATGAACTGCTGCAAACTGCAAAAAAAGATTTTTTATAGTTTAATTATTTTTTTTTTTTTAATTTCAAAACCTATTCATTCATTAGAGGTTGAGGGATTTGCAAAAGTTATTGATGGTGACACAATAATTATAGACAAAAAAAAAATTCGATTATTAGGAATAGATGCACCTGAAATTGAACAATACTGTAAAAAACCCTGGATACAATTTAATTTTATTACTCTAAATAAAAAATACAAATGTGGTTTAGTAGCAAAAGAAAGATTAGATAAAATTATCTCAAAAAATAAAATAAAATGTAAAGGTGAAAAGTATGATCGCTATAAAAGATTAATTGCGATTTGTTATAAAAAAAAAATAGATTTAAACAATTGGATGGTTAAAAATGGGTTAGCATTAAATTACACCAAGTATTCAAAAAAATATATTAGTTCTGAAATACAAGCTAAGAGAGAAAAATTGGGATTATGGAAAGGTCAATTTGATAAACCATGGGAATGGAGAAAAAAAAATAAATAAATTATAATTCTGAAGTGATTCATTTTAAAAAAACTTGGATAATTTTTTTCTTTTTTTTAATAAGTTGCTCATCGATACCAAAAAATACATCTGATGGCTGTTCAATATTCACTGAAAGATATTTATGGTACAAGCATTCAAAAAAAACAGAGCAAAAATGGGGCACACCAATTTATATACAATTAGCAATAATTAAAATGGAGTCTGATTTCGATTGGCTTGCTAAACCCCAGAGAAATAAGATTTTTAAAATAATTCCTTATAAAAGACCTTCATCTTCTTTTGGGTATTCTCAAGCAGTCAAGGGTACCTGGAAACAATACAAAAAAGAAACAAACAATCCGCTAGCAATTAGAAACAGGTTTAAAGATAGTGTAGATTTTATAGGATGGTATACAAGCAAATCCTCAAAAATATTAAAAATTTCGAAAGAAGATCCTTTTAGACAATACATTGCTTACCATGAAGGGTGGGGCAATTATAAACACTATAAAAGAAATAAAAAGGTTATTAATTTAGCTAAAAAAGTAAAAAGTTATTCTGAAATATATAAAAAACAATTAACGAAGTGTAAAAAAAAACTGAGTCGAAAGAAATTTATAATTTATTAACTTAACTCTTTATTTAATTTTTCCTCAATATAATTAATACTTTTAGTATTTTTTCCAATTATCAAATAAATTACTGGTATCACATACAAGGTAAAAAATGTTGAAAAAAACATACCTGCAAATATCGTTATACCAACAGTTAATCTACTTGCCTCGCCAGGACCGCTGCTAATTACTAATGGTAAAACTCCAAATATAGTAGAGGAAGATGTCATTAATATTGGTCTTAATCTAATGCTAGCCGACTCCATAACAGCTGTTTTAATATTCTTACCTTCGGCTCTTAATTGATTTGCAAATTCAACAATCAATATCCCATTTTTTGTGGCTAAACCTATAAGAATAATTAATGCTATCTGACTATAAACATTTATTGAACTTCCTACTAATAACAAACCGACCAAACCACCTAAAATAGCTAGTGGAACTGTTAACATGATGGTTAACGGATGTTTGAAACTTTCAAATTGGGCAGCCATTACTAAATAAGCAGTTATTAATGCTAAAACAAATATTAAATATATTTGATAACTAATTTCCTTTATTTGCTCACTTTCACCCTTGAATTCAACCCTGGCTTCTGGGGTATTCTTATTTACAACATCTTCTAAAAAATTAAGTGCTGATACTAACGAGTAATCACCAATAATATTCGCAGATATTGTTACAGCTTTTTGTCTATTATATCTCGATAAAAATGGAGCAGTGCCTTCCTCGTCAATTGTAACTAAATTAGAAAGTGAAATAAGCTTATTAGTATTTTTTGATCTTACATAAACTTTATTTAAACTTGATGGCTCATTTCTATTAGATATATCACCCTGTAATATTATAGAATATTCTTTTCCGTCTTTAGTAAAGTTAGTAACATTTTTTGAACCAAAAATTGTTTCAATAGTTTTTCCTATCTCTACAGTCGAGATACCTAAGTCAGAGGTTTTTTTTTGATCAATCTTTACATTTAAAATTGGTTTATTTAGTTCAAAATCATCCTCAATATTAGTCAGATTTTTATTTTTTCTTGCCTCCAATTTTATTATTTCTTTCCATCTTATTAATTCTTCATAAGTATTTCCTTGTATTACAAATTGAATAGGTTTTTCTACACCACCAGTTCTAATTCCTTGTGGCATTATTGGAAAAGCTAAAACTCCAGGCACTTTAGAAATTTCTTTAAAAGACTCCATCATAATTTTTTGACCACTTCTGTCTCTTTTTTCCCAACTCTCTAGTAAAGCTATTATGAATGCAGAGTTTACTTGTTTACTACTTTTTCCAAACCCAGGTACTCTTAATATCACTCTTCTGTACTCACCTTTGCCAATTTTAGGAAGTAGAAATCCTTCAATTTCTTGTGCTTTGTTTGATGTAAAATCAAAGCCAGAACTTTGTGGTGCTTTTACAATTACAAAAAAAGCTCCTCTATCTTCTTTTGGAATTAGTTGTTTTGGAGCATAAAGAAATGCTGTTATCGTTAATATTAATACAGAAAACAAAAAAAATATAACTGTTTTTTTCTTATCGATCCAGTATGAAAGTGAGTTCTTATAAAATATTTTAAAATCTTTCAGTTTTTTTTCAAAACTGTGAGTTAATTTATTTTTTTTATCATTTTGCCCTAGGACCTTACTTGCTAGCATAGGGCTAAGGGATAAAGCTACAAAACTAGAAATTATCACTGCAAAGCTTAAGGTAACGGCAGTTTCCATATAAAGAACACTTGATAATCCCTTAACAAAAATTAGAGGAATAAAAACAGCCACAAGAACTAATGTTGTTGCAATAATTGCAAATGAAACTTGTTTCGAGCCTTTGTAAGCCGCAACCAATGGTGACTCTCCAAGCTCAATTCTTCTTACAATATTCTCTAACATTACTATGGCGTCGTCTACTACAATTCCAATGGCAAGTACTAGTGCCATTAATGTGAAAAGATTTATTGAGAAATCGAAAAAATATATTGCTAGAAACGTAGAAATTAGTGAAACGGGCAAAGCAACAAGAGGCACTATTAATGACCTAAAATTACCCAAAAAAGAATAGATTATAAATGATACAAGTATTAAGGCTACAAAAAGAGTTTTATAAACCTCTTTAATTGCACTAGAAATGTAATTACTCCTATCAAAAGAAACATCTAATTTTGTTCCATCTGGTAGACTAGGTTCAATTTGTTTTATTTTTTTCTTAATTCTGTTTGCTACTGAAATAGTGTTTGCATCTGAGTTTTGATAAATACCTATACCCACTACTTGTCTACCATTTCCTTTAAATAATGTTCTTGTTGATACTGGACCGAATTCTATTCTTGCAACATCTTCAAGTTTAGTAATAGATCCGTCTATCGATTTTTTTAACGGCAATTTTTTAAAAGACTCAAGTGATTCATATGCATTTTCGAGTTTAATTGTTAAATCAATATCTTTAGATTCTATTTTTCCAGCAGGAAATTCTACATTTTCCTGCCTAAGGACATTTTCTATATCTTGAGTTGTAAGATCTCTAGCTGCTAATGAGAGTGGATCTAACCAGACCCGAAGAGATAGTTCCCTCTCTCCACCCAACCTCACTCTTCCAACACCTTCAACTGTTGAAAAATAGTCGGTTAAATACCTATCCGCATAATCTGTCAATTCAAGATCAGACATAAAGTCAGAACTAAAACTTAACCACATAGTTGTTCTAAAACCAGCTGATTGTTTGAATATTTCAGGTGCATCTGACTCAGTAGGTAAATTATCTAATACTCTTGCAATCGAACTTCTCACGTCATTTGCCACATCATCAATATCAAGATTATCTTTGAATGTTAGATCAATTCTTGACCTTTCATCTTCACTCATTGATTCTATAGAGACTAACCCGGCAGTACCTCCAACAAAGTCCTCAATTTTTTGAGTAATTTGTTTATCAACAACATTTGCAGATGCGCCTTTATAATCTGTTTGTATCGATACTACTGGTCTATCAATATCTGGAATTTCATTAGTAGGGATATCAAAAAAAACTAGAGTTCCAAATATTACTAATACCAAACTCATCACTGAAGCAATGACAGGTCTTTTAATAGATAAATCAGTTAGAAACATTTTAATTTAAAATTTTTATTTTAATTTTGTCTCTTACCTTTGATATTCCTTCGGTAACTATTTTGTCTCCTAAAGATAATCCATCAATTATCGAAACTTTACCAAAGTTTCTCTTTCCAATTTTCACTTTGATCTTATTTACCGTATTATCTTCTAGAACTTTGTAGACAAAAGCAGCTTCACCTTGAATTAAAAGCGAATTTTCAGGAATTCCTAATTGTTCTTTCTTATCGTAAATAATTTTTATATCTAAAAGCATACCTGGAATTAACTTTAAGTCTTTATTTTCAACAATTATACTTGCAAGTACAGATCTTGTACTGGGGTCTACCCTTGAACTGACAGACTCTATAGTACCGTAAAATTTTTTTTCAAACGAATCTGATTTAACTTCAGCTGAAAGCCCAGGTTTTAATATGTTTAAATATATTTCAGGAACTTTAATATTTAGTAATATCGATGTTGTATCATCCAAAGTTAATATAAAAGACTCAGTTCCCAAAACTCCTTGTGCTATTTCTCTTTTCCCTAAAATACCTTTAAAAGGTGCAACAATTTTTTTATCTGAAGTTTCAAAAATAACCTCTCCCTCTTCAACAACCTTACCTATGATTATGTTTTCGTTTAATATTTCACTTTTTTTAATTCTATAATTTTTATTTTTAAGAGATAATGCAGTTCCAAAAGTTTCTATACTTTCATAAAATGTGGACTTGCTTACAGCGTTAACTATTACACCTGGTGGTGGCATCTTAGAAAATTTCTTTACAAAGTGTTTAGTAACAAAATGCCTACCAACTATTACTGAAATAATAATAATTAATAAAACTATTAAAAAAAATTGAATTTTTTTCGATTTAATCATGGTGAATACTTACCATATTCACTCCAAGATCCATCATAAATAATTGGCTGGTAGTCTTTATCTACTATCTTATAAGCATATGCTAGCACTGAGGCAGTGACTCCTGATCCACAAGTAAAAACAAATTTATTATTGTTCTTTGTTTTTATTATTTTTTCAAAAATTAACTTAAGTTCGTCCCTGGTTTTTAATTCGTTTGTAATTTGATTTATACATTCTCCATAAGGCAAACATAAAGAATTTTTGATACTTCCTCTTCTTAATCCTTTTCTAGGTTCATCTATTTCTCCGTTAAATCTTTTAAGACTTCTTGCATCAACAACTGCAAAATTATTTGAATCAATATTTTCATTTATTTGGCTCATATTAAAAACATAATTTTCTTTTTTAATTGCTTTGTAATTTGAAGTTACGATATTGGTTTTCTCATCAGTTAAAGCTTTATTTTCTTGTTTCCATTTTTTTAATCCTCCGTTTAAAATATATAATTTTCCAATGTCATGCCCAAAATACAATAAAGAAAACCAACATCTGCAAGAAGAATATAATCTTGAGTTATCGTATATAAGAATTTTATCATTATTAGAAATGCCCAACTTAGAAATACTTTTGCTCCATTGATCCTCAGAGGGTAACATGTGAGGGAGATCAGTATTTTTTTCAGATGTATTGTCTAGGTCGAAAAAAACGGAGTTAGGAATATGACTCTCCTTATATTCTAAATAAGGATCCCTATTTTCAGTTGGCAAATGCCATGAAGCATCAATTATTTTAAATTCTTTTAAATTTTTTTCTGCAAAGTCTGTTGATATTAGGCTCATAGATTTTTTATAAGATATTTTTGATGATATTCCTCTGCCTTACAATAATTTAAAACCTCAGTTATTTTTGTAACAATCCTGCCTTTAAAATCTAAATTTCTCTTATCTAAAACTTTTCCAGCTACTTTTTTTTGGATTTCATTTAAATAGAAAATTTCACTTCTATACTGAGTTCCTATATCTGGACCTTGTCGGTCAAGAGTTGTTGGATCATGAAAATCAAAAAATAGATTTATTATTTTTTCGTATGAAATGATATTTTCATCAAACTCAATTTTTACTACTTCAGCATGTCCAGTGGTACCAGTGCAAACTTCTTGATAATTTGTATCTTTATTTTTTCCACCGCAGTATCCTACTTCAGTATTAGTTACACCGTCTATTTCACCAAATTTTCTTTCTGGTCCCCAAAAACATCCTAAACCTAATATTGCTATTTCCATTGATTATTAAATTAAAGTATCTAAAAGTATGCTGAGTAAATCATATGCTCAGTAAAAATCAATTAGGTTTTTTGTACATGTTTCTATCAGTGTGCGCCTTCTCACTAATGGATTTAATAATAAAATGGACTGCAGATTACCCACTTGGTCAAGTTGTTTTTTTTAGAGGTTTTTTTGGGATAGTATTTTATTTTTTTGTAATACCTAAAAATAGAATAAATAATTTTTATCGAACGAAAAGAGCATTTTTACATTTTTTAAGGTGTTTTGTGGGTCTTATAGCAATGGTAGCAATATTTATTGCACTAAGAAATTTACCTTTAGCTACAGTAGTAAGCATATCATTTGCTGCACCTATATTTACAACTATTTTTTCAATATTTTTTTTAAGTGAGAGGGTTGGTATCTATAGATGGCTCGCTGTAGTAATTGGATTTGTAGGAATTCTAATTATTACAGAACCAGGTTTTGAAAGTTTAAATATTTATTACATCTTCCCAATAATTTTTTGTATTGGTCTTTCATATGTTGCAATTGCAATAAGACAGCTTTCTTCAACTGAACCAGTTTGGTTAATTTCATTAAATTTTTCAATAGCAATCACAATAGCTGGATTATGTACTTTACCTTATGGTTGGAAAATACCTTCCTTTTTTGATTTTTTTGTTTTGTCTCTAGTTGGTTTGTTTGGTGGTGTTGCAAACCTCTGGCTAAGCCAATCTTATAAATTTTCTGAGGTATCTTTAGTTACTCCATTAAAATATTTAGGATTAGTATTTGCTATTTTTTTTGGTTATTTAATATGGGGTGAAGTTCCATCTTTGAAATCATTAATTGGTGGATTATTAGTAATCTTATCCTCAATTATAATTTTTAGACGTGAAATAATAATTAAAAAAGTACCCACAATACAAAGACATGACTAAAAAACCGCATTATTGGAATAAAGCAATAAAAGTTTTATCAAAAAAAGATAAAATAATGAAAGGGTTAATACTAAAATATTCTGATAAAACCTTAACAACCCGTAAAGATTTGTTTTATTCTTTGTGTAAAAGCATTATTGGTCAACAAATAAGTGTCGCAGCCGCTAACTCGGTTTTTAAAAAATTTTCAAAAGCATGTAAAGGCAAAATAAAGCCTGGTAATGTTGCAGTGTTAAATAAATTAAAACTTAAAAAATGTGGTTTAAGTAGACAAAAGATAAAAGGTATTCAAGAACTTGCAAAAAAAATTAAGAATAAAAACTTTGACACAAAAAAAATTAAATATATGAGTGACGAAGAAGCAATTGAATACCTCTCTGATTTACGTCAAATCGGGAGATGGTCTGCAGAAATGATATTAATTTTTAATTTAAATAGATCAAACATTTGGCCAATACAAGACATTGGCCTTTTAAGAGCTATTTCAAATAACTATAAAAAAAAATATCATCCTCCAAAAAATTTTATAAATAAGCTAAATAAAAAATTTACTCCTTATTGTACCGTAGCTACTTGGTATTTATGGAGATCAATAGATGATGAACCAATACAATATTAGAAAAATATCTTTACTTTTTATGAATTTTTTCATGTAATAAAATTTTCAAATGTTAAAAAAACTTATTATTGATTGGGATACATACAATAAGTCCATAGATAATCTGGCTGTCCAAATTAGTGACAGCGGCTTCAAACCTAGTTTTATAATATGTATTGCTAGAGGTGGTCTTAGAGTAGGTGATATTTTAAGTAGAATCTTCAATGTAAAATGTGGATATTTAGGGGTTGAGAGTTATTCAGCAGAAAAAAATAATCAAATTGCTGATAAACAAAATGAATTGACTTTTGCAAGAGATTTGTCAACTACATCAAGGAGTTATGGAGAAAATATATTAGTAACTGACGACCTAATTGATACAGGTGTAACTCTAGAAAAAACTTTAAAATGGCTAGAAAATTATAAAGACTTCAAAGATAAAAAAATTAACTTCAAATCAGCTGTGCTCTATAAAAAAGAAAAATCTAACTTTAAATCAGATTATATAGTTCACAATTTACAAGATAATCCATGGATTGTGTTTCCTTACGAATTAAGAGAATTAATTTCTATAGAAGATCTAAAAAAAGAATTGAAGTAAAGGGGGCTAGTTTATTGGCTAGCCCCTCGTAAATTCTACGCTACAAGAAAACTTATTACACTTAAAACTGCTATTAACCAAATAGCAGGAGAAGTGTTAGATATTTTTCCAGTAAATATTTTAATCAAAGCATAAGATATAAAAGCTAAAGCAATTCCATTACTAATACTATAAGTAAGTGGCATTGTTATCATTGCTACAATTGAAGGAGCAGATTCTGCTATATCATTCCATTCAATATCCGTAATGTTTCTTACAAAAAGAACAGCAACATATAGAAGTGCAGCCCCATCAATTTCCTTCGGCAAACTTGTTGCAAGAGGAGAAAAGAATAAGCATGATAAAAACAGGATTCCAATTACTAAAGAGGTCATACCTGTTCTTCCACCCGCTTTAACACCAGCACCTGACTCTACATAACTTGTTACAGTTGTTGTACCCATCATAGCACCAGCAACTGTAGCAACACTGTCAGACATCATGGCTTTATTTATATCTGTAACTCTACCTTTGCTATCTACTTTTCCAGCAACATTAGCAACAGATGTTAATGTTCCTGCAGTATCAAAAAAATCAATAAATAACAATGTAAAGACCACAGTTGACATACTTGCTGATAACGCCGCTTTTAAATCAAAATCAAACAAATATGTCATTGGAGGAGGTGAGCTTACTACTCCATTAAATTTTGCTAAGCCTGTTACCCATGCAATTATACTAAAAGCAATTATTCCAATTATAATATTTCCTTTAACTTTAAGTTTCTCAAGAACAACCATAGCAACAAAAGCCAAGCACCCTAATAGCACTAAAGGATTTTTTAAATCACCGAGGGTTACTAAAGTAACTGGATGATCTCCAACAACCCCCATAATTTCCAATCCTATTATTGCTAAAAACAATCCTATACCTGCTCCAATTCCTAATTTTAAACTTTTTGGAATTGAGTTTATTAACCATGCTCTTAAAGGTGTAAGAGAAATAATTAAAAATAATATTCCAGCTACTAGAACTGCACCTAAAGCAGCTTGTGGAGTGTAACCCATACCCGCAACTACACCAAAAGCTACAAAAGCATTTATTCCCATGCCTGGAGCAAGTCCTATTGGCCAAGTTTTTCCATAAAAAGCCATTATGAAACAAGCAAGAGCGGTTGCTAAAATTGTGGCTGTAAATACTGCACCAAAATCAAAAAAACCTTTTTCAGGTCCAGCGAATTCTCCCGATAAAATAAATGGGTTTAGGAACATTATATAGGCCATTGTTAAAAATGTAGTTACACCCGCAATAACCTCAGTTCTAAAATCTGTTTTATGTTTTTTGTATTCGAAATATTTGTCTAGCATAATTCCTCCCCATAAAAAAAATTATCAGATTAATAAAATAATTCCTTAATAAAATATTCTTTATTCACAATATTCAACTATAAGTTTATTTTTAATAATTTCTCCTATGCTAATATTCAATCTAATGAAAAAAATAATTAATATATTTTTGATTTTGTCATTTGTTTCATTATCGTCCTGTAAAACAGTACAGAATAAAGCTGATGAAGTTATTCAAAAAGAAGATAAGTATTTAATGAAATTTCTAAACAAAAAAAAAGATTTGTTGATTGCAGAATTTGGATACCCAGATTTAACAATGCCAAATGATGGAGAACCACCTGGTTCAGGAAAAATTATATATATTTCAAAAAAATACGGAATTAAATGTCAAAGAAGTTTTGAAATTGATGAAAGTGATTTTGTTGTAGGTTATTCATCAAAAGGATGTTTTTAACTTGTGGGGTTTTACCCCACAAGCAAGGTTTAGGTTATTTAATTTGAATTAACTTCTTTTTCTTAAAGTCTGGAACTATTCTTTCACATTCAATAGTTAAAAGCCCGTCTTTCAAATTAGCTTCACCAACTTTTACGTCTTCAGCAATTTTAAATGATCTAGTAAATTGTCTTTGAGATATTCCTTTGTGTATAATCTCTCCATTTTCGACAGTGTTATCAGATTTTTCAACTTGCTTGGTTCTTACAGTTAAAAGATTGTCTTCATATTCTACTTCAACATCTTTTTTGTTAAATCCCGCAAGAGCTACTTCAATTGAGTATCTGTCTTTACCAGTTTTCCTAATGTTGTATGGTGGATAATTTGACTGAGTTGTCAAACTTCCATTTCCTAACATGTTTTCAAATTGCTCAAACATATCATCAAAACCAACAGAAAATGGTCTTAATGAATTAAAGATTGATAGATCCTTACTTGTCATTTTTCCTCCTTTGTTAGCAAGGTTATTTAGTGTCCCATTAGGCAACACATAAAATTATATGGTATCTATTTTAAAATTTTCAATATGTAATTTTTTATTTATTTTGCTGTAATGCTTTAACATGCTCGTCAGCACTTTCTGCTAGAGCATTTAAATCATAACCACCTTCTAAGATCGAAACTACTTTTCTATTATTATATTTTTTTGTTGCAAGAAGTGTTCTTCTCGTAATTTCATAAAAATCTTTCGATTTTAGTTTAAATTGTGCAAGAGGGTCATCCTGGTGTGCATCGAAACCTGCCGAAAAAATTAAAAACTCAGGTTTAAATTCATCTAACTTTTTTAACACATGATTATATGCATCAAAGTAATTTTCAGAAGATGTGCCAGCTGGCAAAGGTATATTGAATATGTTATTAAACTTGCCCTTCTCATTCTCAGATCCGGTTCCAGGATAAAAAGGATACTGATGAGTTGATATATATAAAACTTTTTTATTATCGTAAAAAATATCTTGGGTGCCATTACCATGATGAACATCAAAATCTATGATACACACTTTATTGTAATTATATTTTTCAATTAAATATTGAGCCCCTATTGCTGCATTATTAAAAATACAAAAACCCATGGCTTTATTTTTTTCACAGTGATGCCCAGGAGGCCTTACAGCACAAAATACATTATTAAATTTTTTACTCTCTACACCATCTATTGCTTTAATTATAGAACCTACTGCGTCGTATGTTGCCTTCTTACTTCCGGGAGATATAATAGTGTCTCCATCTAAAAATTTTAAACCGCTAGACGGAAATGAATTTTCTATGCTATCAACATAAGCAGACCCATGAACTTTTTTTAATATTTTTAGGTCAAACTTTTCTGACTTAACCCATAATAGATTTTTCCTCTTTTTTAATCTCCTAACAACTGCCGAAACTCTTTTTGGTTGTTCTGGATGACTATCACCAGTAATGTGATCCTCTGATGTATCGGATGTTATTATTGCAGTACTCACTTAAAGTATTCTTCTAATATTTCTGCATAAATTTTAGTTAAATTTTTTAAATCTTTTAAGGATACTGCCTCATCTATTTTATGCATAGTTTTGCCAACTAAACCAAACTCAAGGCAAGGTGATATCTTTCTTATAAATCTTGCATCAGATGTACCACCCGATGTTGATAGTTTCGGTTTAATTTTTGTATTTTTTTTAATAATATTTTGAATTTTATAAACAAAACTACTCGGATCACATAAAAATGCCTCTCCAGATACTTTATATTCAATTTCATATCTAGATTTTTTCTTCCCACATATCTTTGAAAAAATAGTATTTAGTTTTTTCTTTAAAGATTTTGATGAATGTTTATTGTTAAATCGTATATTAAAAGTGGCCTCCGCAGAACCTGGAATAATATTATCTATATTGTTATTTATATTTATACTTGTAACTTCTAGATTAGTTGGCTGAAAATTCTTTGTGCCACTATCAAATTTTATATCTTTTAATTTCTTTAAAATTTCTACTATAGTTGTAGATGGATTATTGGCTCGGTGTGGGTATGCAACATGCCCTTGAACACCATTAATAACTAATTTTCCAGTTAAACTACCCCTTCTTCCAATTTTAACCATTTCACCCAATTTATTAGGGTTGGTTGGTTCCCCAACTAAACAAAAATTTATTTTTTCTTTTTTCTTTTTTAAATAATCTACTAGCTTTTTTGTTCCATTAACCGCATCGCCTTCTTCATCCCCTGTAATCAAAAAGCTTACTGAACCTTTTAAATTTTTATTTTTTGTCAAAAAAATACTTACAGCAGATACAAAAGCTGCAATTGAACTTTTCATATCATTAGCGCCCCTGCCAATTAGATGACCATTTTTAACTTTTGGTTTAAATGGGTTCACAGTCCAGTCATTTAAATTACCTGGAGGCACAACATCCAAATGTCCAGCATAACAAAAATTTGGACCTTTATTTCCTAATCTTGCATACAAATTTTTTACGGGTTTATGAGTTTTATCTTTAAAGGTAATTATCTTAGTTTTGAAACCTAATTTTGTTAATTTTTTTTCAAGAAAACTCATCACCCCTGCGTCTTTAGGTGTAATAGATGGAAATCTAATTAGCTCTTTAGCTAACTCAAGCTCATTTATTTTCTGCATTTTTATTCTCTTAAAAGATCGTTTACCGAAGTTTTAGATCTTGTTTTTTCATCAACTTGTTTAATTATTACTGCGCAGTATAGCGATGCAGCTGATGAATTATTTTTATCTGGTAGCGTTCCTGGTACAACAACTGAGTAAGGAGGTATTTTACCATAAGATATTTTTCCTGACTTCCGATCTACAATTTTAGTTGATTGACCAATGTACATTCCCATGCTCAAAACCGATCCTTCACCAACGATCACTCCTTCAACTACTTCGGACATTGCGCCTAAAAAAACGTTATCTTCAATAATTGTAGGCAATGCTTGAGCCGGTTCTAAAACTCCACCAACTCCAGACCCTGCTGATATATGACAATTTTTTCCAATTTGACAACAACTGCCAGCTCTCGCGAATGTGTCTATCATCGTGCCCTCATCAATGTATGCGCCTATGTTAACATAGCAGGGCATCAACACAGCATTTTTACCGACGAAAGATCCTTTTCTAACTGGAGAATTAGGAACCATTCTAAAGCCAGCTTTTTCATGATCCTCTTTAGACCAACCAGCAGTTTTACCTTTTAACAAATGAGCTTTGTCATACCAACTACTATAAGGACCATTTAAATTTTCCATTGGATATATTCTAAAACTAAGCATTATTGCTTTCTTAATATGTTGGTGAGCAATCCATTGACCATTTATTTTTTCAGCGGCTCTAACTTTTCCGCTATCCAAGTCCACAATTATTTGATTAATTGCATCTTTAAGCTTTGGATCTGAGCTAGGGCTAATTTTATCCTTAATTTCCCAGGCATCATTAATAATTTTTTCTAAAGACATAATTTACTTGTTTTTTAATAGCCTTATTTCTTTAAGAAATAAAGACAGATTTTCTATTTTATGAGAAATATAATCTTTATTAGAGTCTATCTTGCCAAAATGCTCATCATTAATTAGCCAAACTGTATAGCATCCTCTTTCGTGACCAATACCTAAATTTTTTGCAATATCTTCAATATAGATCGTTTCTTTTGGATTTATATTAAATTTTTTAAGCATTAGATCAAAAGTCTTTGCCTCAGGTTTTGGGACATATCCAGCATCTTGAATATCGAACACTTTATCTCTCCCAAAAAGATCATAAACTCCAAGGTGTGATAATATGTTTTCAGCGTGTTCAGCACTCCCGTTAGTGAAAATAAACTTCTCCATATCTAAATTAATCAATTCATCTCTCATAATTTTATCTTCTTTCATAAAAGAGAGATCGATTGTGTGCACATATTTCAAAAATTCTTGAGGCGGTATGTCATGATGTATCATAAGCCCATTTAAACTTGTGTTATACTTATAAAAATAATCAGTTTGTAATTTTTTAGCTTCGTCTCGATTTATTTTAAGTCTTTCTGAAATAAATTGTGTCATACGATTGGATACTTGGCCAAATACTTTTTCTAATGAATAATTGTTATGTTTTCCGTAACATACTCCATCAAGATCTAATAATAGATATTTCATTTTTTTAAAATCTTTCATTTTCTGATTAAAGTACCTGATCCTTTATCTGAAAAAATTTCAAATAAAATTGAATGTTTTTTTCTACCATCAATTATTGCAACAGCGGTTACTCCATTATTAATAGCGTCTAAACATGTATTAATCTTTGGTATCATTCCCTCGGTTATTGTTTCATCTTTGATCATCTCTAAAATTTTGGAAGAAGAAATTTCTTGTATTAGCTTTTTATTTTTATCTAAAACCCCTTCTACATTAGTCATTAAAAGCAATCTTCTTGATTTGAGCGATTTAGCTATTGCGCCTGCGGCGGTGTCTCCGTTTATATTATAAGTTTGTAGATCTTTTCCTAAACCTAAAGGAGAAATTACAGGAATAAAGTTTTTATTTAATATTTTATTAATAACATCAGACTCAATTTTTTTAGGCACACCTACAAAGCCCAATTCACTTGACTCTGGATCAACATGAATGACATTGTTATTTTTTGTATTAATTGAAACTCCTTTTGTTCCTTTTTCTTCTAATGATTTAACAATGTCATTATTAAAATCTATAAGAACATTTTCTACAATATTTATAATTTTTTTGTCAGTTACCCTTAAACCTCTTATAAACTTTGATTTGATGTTTGATTTATCTAATTCTCTTTTTATTCTAGGACCTCCACCATGTACTACAATAACAGAAAGCTCTAACTCATTTAATATTTTTAAATCGGATATAAAATTATTAAAAATTTCTCTGTCAATAAATACATTACCACCGTATTTTATTACTATTAATTCATTTTTGTATTTCCGAACGTATTTGTGAACTTCCTCAATTGGAGGGCCATCTTTAGGTAAAATTTTTTCTAGTTCCATTTAAGAAGCGGTTTTAACAGTAGTTCTTTTCATAATTACATACTGTTGGGCCATAGTAAGAATATTGTTTGCGGTCCAATACAGCACAAGTCCTGATGGAAAAGGAGCTAAAATTATTGTTAAAAATAATGGAAAGAACATAAAAATTTTTTTTTGAATTTCATCTTGAGGGGCTGGATTTAGTTTCTGCTGCAGCCACATTGTAAAACCCATCATTACGGGAAGAGCCCCAATAATCATGAAAGATGGTGGATCCCATGGAATTAAACCAAATAAATTAAAAATTGAAGTTGGGTCCTTTTCAGACAAATCTTTTATCCATCCAAAAAATGGCTGATGTCTCATTTCAATTGTTACAAATAACATTTTGTAAATTGCAAAGAAGAAGGGTATAGAAATCAAAATTGGCAAACAACCTGATACTGGGTTAATGCCTTCTTTCTTATATAGTTGCATCATTGCCTGTTGTAATTTCATTTTATCATCTTTGTGAATTTCTTTTAGACGAGCCATCTCGGGTTGAACTAATTTCATACGGCTCATTGATTTAAAGGCATAATTATTTAATGGAAAAAATGCTAATCTTAGACAGACAGTTATTAGTATTATTGCGATCCCATAATTACCTGCGAGTTTAAAGAAATAATCATTTAAAAAAAACAGGGGTTTTACTATCCAATAAAACCAACCCCAATCAATTACAAGATCAAACTTTTTAAGGCCTAAACTTTCATTGTAACCATCAATAACATTTACTTCTTTTGCTGCAACAACCACATTAACAATATTACTAATTTGAGCATTTGGTTTAGAGTCATAGGAGTCTGTTTCTATGTAGTTTACTTTGAATTTTTCATTATATTCAAAGTCAGCTCTAAATTTTTTATTTTTTTGTGGAATTATACTTGTTAACCAATATTTGTCAGTTATTCCTAAAAATCCATTATTAGCATTTTTTGAATATTTTTTATCTAAGATATCTTTGTAATCTTTTTCGATCAGTTGATCATCTAAAACTCCAAGAGGTCCCTCATGTAAAATAAAAAAGTCTATAATTTCTGGAATTTTAGTTCTAATAATTTGTGCGTATGGGTAAAAACTATAAATTTTATCTGAACTATTTTTAATTTTTTGTTCTATGGTGAATAAATATTGATTGTCAATTTTTATAATCTTCTCAAAAGTTAATCCCTGATTATTTTTCCAAACAAGAGTCACATCATCATTTGGCGTAAGTCTTGAATTACCTTCAATTTTCCAAATTGTTTTATTATTAGGAATATCTATATTTTTATTGTTAGATGCCCAACCAGACTCAATGTAATAACCATTTGAAGTTGATTTGGGATTTAATAAAGTTACGAATTGATCAGATTCAAGTTGAGTTTTATATTTTTTGAAAATTAAATCATCTATTGTTGCACCCTTTAATGAAATTGAGCCCTTAACACTCTCATTTTCGAAATAAAATCTATCATTTAATTTTAATGCTTCTTCTCTGGAGAGATTGGTAATTTTTTCATTAGTGTCTATATTTGGAGCGTCACTACTATTAACAATTTTTTCTTTTTCTTTTCTTTTTTTTATTTCTTCCGGTGATGGTTGAAAAAATAAGCTCCACATTACTATGATAGCTAAACTAAGCGATATAGCGGCTATTATATTTTTTGTATCCATAATTATTTTTTATTTTTTAAAGGTCTGTAACCTTCACCTCCACCTAAAAATTTAATTGGGTGGCAAGTTATTAGTCTAAGTAACCCTTTAATAGATCCTTTCAAAGGTCCATAAGTTTTTAAACAATCAATGAAGTAATCTGAACAAGATGGAAAATATCTACAGTTATTTCCTAGCAACGGGGAAATTAGATATTGATATAATCTAATAATTTTTATTAATATTATGTTAATAAATTTAATCATAAATTTTTTTAAAATCCACAAGCATTGTTTCTTTAATATCACTGTACTTACTATCTAAAACATTTTTTTTAGCAATAATTAAGTATGAATATTTTAAATTTATTTTTATAGATTTAAGAATATAATTAATTATATTTTTTAATCTTCTTTTAATTTTGTTTCTTTGAACTGCTCTTCCAAGTTTTCTTTTAGTAATAATACTTAGATTTAATTTATTATTGTTTTTATTTGTCAACTTTTTAAAAAAAATTGTAGAATAATGATTATTTATTTTCTTACCAGATAAAATTTTTTTGAAATCTTCATTTTTAGAAAGACTTAAAATTTTAATACCCATTATACGGTTAGTTTTTTTCTACCTTTTTTCCTTCTCCTTGATAGTAGTTTTCTACCACCTTTTGTTTTCATTTTAGATCTGAAGCCGTGACGCCTTTTTCTAACAAGTCTGCTTGGTTGATATGTTCTTTTCATAGGTAAAATTAAATACTAAAATTTTGGGTAGTTATAGAAAATATATATGTATAAGTACAGAAAATTTTTATAATACTTCAGCATATGGAAAATACAAAAAAATTAAAAATTTATTTAGGTATTTCTTATATAATTTTGATATCCACATTCTTATATTATTTTTTTAGTAAATTTTCTTTACAAGAAGTATCAAGTTATGAGTTTATAAAAAACAATGTTGACTACTTTTCTAATCTAAAAAATAAGAATTACTTTACATTAATCATAACTTTTTTTTTCTTTGTAGTTATTTGGGTTTTGTTGCTGGGATTTGGTTCACCAGTCGCTTTAGCATCAGGTTTCATATTTGGAAAATGGATTGGTACAATCCTAATCGCGATATCTTTATCTATCGGTTCTTTATTATTATATTTAATTACTATTTTCTTTTTCAAAAATTTGGTTCACCAAAAACTTGGTAATAGAATGGTTTTCTTAAAAGAGTTATTTAACAAAAATGAATTTTTATATTTTTTAGTTTATAGATTTATCGGAGGAATACCTTTTTTTATAGCTAATACACTTCCTGTAATATTTAATATCAAAATAAAAAATTATTTTTTTGGAACTTTAATTGGGATGATTCCTCAATTGTTTATTATAGTTTCAATTGGCAGCGGTCTTGAAAAAATTATTGATGCTAATACTGCTCCACCTTCATTTTTTGAAATAATTTTTTCTAAAGATATATATTTACCTCTTATAGCTTTCTTGTTCATAGTAATTATTAGCGTTTTTTTGAAAAAGAAATTGTATAAATAAAATAATTGGTGCCCCTTGCCCGACTTGCACGGACGGCTTTTTCCTTACCATGGAAATACTCTACTACCTGAGTTAAAGGGGCTTCTAAGGAATGATAAATTTACTGTATAAAATTAATTTTTTCAAATTATTGCCTTATTTTTTTTTTTTAATATAAGTATAATTTTTGTTAAGGAAATTTATGGGAATTCACTACGATTATAAATCTACAAGAGGTGCCAAAGCTATGGAGAAGCAAGCTAAAAGAGAAAAAAAGCTTGCCGAGAAAAGAGCAAAAAAACAACTTAAGTCTGGCTTAAATAAAAAAGAGGAAGAAACAATTCCTATCGATCAAGTAGTCACATTAGAGCACTTAACAAATCCTGAAAAAAAATAAAAAGAATGAATAACAAAAGAAAGCCCACAAAGCTTGATCTTGAAAGGGCTTTACGTCAAAACTTAAGAAAAAGAAAAATTTTTAAAAAACCAAAAAAAAAAAATGATACTAAACGATAAACAAATAATAAAGTTATCAGAAGAGGAAGAAATGATAACACCTTTCGTCTCAGAAAGTATATCAAAAGGCATAAGTCACGGTCTTAACTCTTTTGGTTATGATTTAAGATGCGGCACAGAATTTAAAATATTTACAAATATAAAAGGTGCCACAGCTGACCCAAAAAATTTCAGTGAGGATAATTTTGTGACAGTTAAAGGTGAAGAGTTCATATTAATACCTCCAAATTCATTTGCACTAGCAAGTAGTTTAGAATATTTTAAAATGCCAAGAAATGTTACAGGACTTGTTACAGCTAAATCTACTTATGCAAGATGTGGATTAGGTACTCCTCCAACAGTTTTAGAAGCAGGATGGCATGGAAATTTAGTTTTAGAGTTTTCTAATCACACAAGTAATTCTATAAAACTTTATGCTAATAGTGGCGCTGCACAGATATTATTTTTTAAAGGAGATCAACCGGAGGTTTCTTACTCAGATAGAAAAGGTAAGTATCAAGGCCAAGTTGGAATTACTCTAGCAAAATCAAAATAAATGAAAAGATTTTTAATAAATGGCCCTAATAAAGGTGTTAAGGGTGAAATTAATGTAAGTGGCGCTAAAAATTCTTGTTTGCCTTTAATGGCAGCTTCTATTTTGTTCAAGAAAAAAGTTATTTTGAGAAATGTACCTTTTGTTAATGATGTTTTAACTATGAAAGATTTGCTCATATCTTTAGGTTCAAAAGTTGAGCTCATAAAAGAAAAAAAAATTATTAAAATAATAAATAATAAGAAACATAAATTAATTGTTCCATATAATTTAGTTTCCACTATGAGAGCGGGAGTTTTAACAATGGGACCTTTATTAGCCAGATATCCAAAAAGTAAAATTAGAGTTGCTTTAGGCGGAGGTTGCGCTTTAGGTATTAGAGATACTTCTTGGCATCTTTCAGGATTTAAAAGTCTCGGTGCAGATAATATTCTTAAGAGAGGTTATGTAAACATTTACTCAAAAAATGGTTTAAAAGGAAATATTTTTAAATTTCCAAAAGTAACTGTTACAGGAAGTTCAAATTTGATAATGGCTTCAGTGCTTATAAAAGGCGAACATATAATCAAAAATATTTCAATAGAACCAGAAGTAAAAGATTTGATTAAATTTTTAAATAATTCTGGAGCTAAAATAAAGTTTATTGGAAAAAGATCTATAAAAATTCAAGGGGTTAGTGAGCTTGTAAATGGTGATCACACCATTATAGGTGATAGAATTGAAGCTTTTAGTTATTTATGTGTCGCCGCTATAACTAACGGTAGAATCAAAGTAAAAAAAATTGATCCCAAATACTTATATACAGAATTAAGAATTTTAAAAAAAATCGGATATAAAATAGAAATAAATGGGAATTCAATCATGATTTCACCAGGTAAAAAAATAAAACCAACATCAATTAAAACTGGTCCTTGGCCAAAATTCGCTACCGACAACATGCCAATTATCCTTGCAGTCTTAACTAAGGTGTCCGGAAAAAGTGTAATTGAAGAAACTGTATTCTCCAATAGATTTATGGCAGTACCAGAGTTAAAAAGAATGGGTGCAAAAATATCAATAAAAAAAAATAGGGCATTTATTATTGGACAAAAAAAACTAAATGCTGCTGATTGTATTTCATCAGATTTAAGAACTACATTTTCAATAATTTTAGGAGCAATATCGGCCGAGGGATCTTCTACAATATCTAGAATTTATCATGGTTTGAGAGGTTATGAAAACTTACAAATCAAGCTCAAAAAATTGGGTATTAAAATTAAATTAAAAAAATAATGTCCAAAAAATATTTAGCTAAAATTTTAGCAAGAGATTTGAATGGATTAAACCTAATTTCTTTATATTGTCATAAATCAATTTTAAAAATATCAGATATTAAATTTCTAAAAGAAAATAAGATTTTTCTACTATCTCTACAAAGAAACTCAATTAAAACAAAAAATAAAAATAAAGTATTGAGCATATGTAAATTCGAATTTATTGATCAAGCTAAGTCAAAAAATATAAATCAATATTCATTAAAAAAAGATTTGTCACTTCTTGCCATAGATACTATTAAAACAAAAAAAGGCTTCGAATTTAATTTGTTATTTTCTAATAATGGCTTTATAACGTTATCCTCGGAAATTATAGAAGTTACACTTGAAGATTTAAAAGAAATTAAAAATGACTTATAAATTAAACGCAAACAGTAAAAATTTTCAAAAGGACCTAATAAAAAAAATAAATAAGAGGTCAGTTTTTTCTGACAGGGATTATAATATTGCAAAAAAAATCGTTTTAGATGTAAAAAGAAATGGGGATAAAGCAGTACTTAAATATGAAAAAAAATTCAATAAAAATAAAAAGCTTAAGTCAAGCTACGAAAATATAACTAGAAATATTAAAAGATTAGATCCAAAAGTAAAAAAATCTATAGATTTCGCATTTCATAGAATTTTATTATTTCATAAAAATCAAAAGTCGAAAGATATTAAATTTTCAGATAGTTTGAATAATAAAATTGATTACAAGTACAAACCTTTGAATTCTGTTGGGATTTATATACCCGGTGGCAATGCAAGTTTTCCATCTACAGTTTTAATGAATGCAATTCCTGCTATGCTTGCAGGTGTCAAAAGAATTGTTATTGCAAATCCTGTAAGAGATAAAGATCAAAGTGCTGCTGTTTTATATGCAGCCAAAAAATGTGGTGTAAGAGAAATTTATAGAGTGGGTGGAGCACAAGCAATAGCTGCACTTACTTATGGAACAAAGACAATTAAACGAGTAGATAAAATAGTTGGACCTGGAAATATTTATGTTGCAGCAGCGAAAAAAATAGTTTTTGGTGAAGTTGGTATCGATATGATTGCCGGCCCATCAGAAATAACAGTCGTCGCAGACAAAAGCTCAAACGTAAAATGGGTTGCAGCAGATTTAATTGGTCAAGCAGAACATGATATTAATGCTCAATGTATCCTTATCTCAAAGAATAAAGGATTAATCGATAAAGTCCAAAAGGAATTAAAAATACAGTTGCAAAGTTTGCCACGTAAAAAAATTGCATCAGGAAGCTTGAAAAAAAATGGTTTATTAATTTTTGCAAATTCGGATAAAAAAATTTCAGATATTATAAACATTATAGCGCCAGAACATTTAGAACTTAGTGTGGATAAATATAAATCTATTTTAAAAAATGTAAAAAATGCGGGATCGATATGTACTGGGAAATTTTCAGCAATGGCCGTAACGGATTATTGTGCGGGCAGTAATCACACTTTACCAACTCACTCCTCTGCAAAATTTTTCAGCGGATTGTCTGTTTTTGATTTTTTTAAAAGAATTTCTTATATAAACTTATCAAAAAAGGGTATTGAAACTATTGGTGAAAAAGTTATAAATCTTGCAACTTATGAAGGTTTAGACGGGCACGCTAAATCGGTTAAATTAAGAATAGGAGAATAATATTTGTCAAAGCAAGACTCTTTAGAATTTAAAGGAAAGGTTATAGATCTTTTACCTAATGCAATGTTTAGAGTAAAGCTGGAAAATAATCATATTGTAACTGCACACACTGCAGGGAAGCTAAGAAAAAATAGAATTAGGGTTTTGCAAGGAGATAATGTTACAGTAGAAGTTACCCCCTACGATTTAACAAAAGGGCGTATCATATTTAGATTTTAATGGCCTTGTAGCTCAGTAGTAGAGCAGTACCCTGAAAAGGTATGTGTCGTAAGTGCGATTCTTACCAAGGCCACCACTAAAGTGACATTAAGTCAATTTAAATTGCTTGCATTAAATTTAGAAATCTAATAACAACCCGTTAAAGCTTAATAAGCTTAAGTATAATAACTAACGAAAGAGTAAAATGAGTCTAAAAGGCAAAGTAAAGTGGTTCAATGGAAAAAAAGGTTACGGTTTCATTGAGCGTGAAGACAAAGAAAAAGATGTATTCGTACATGCTTCAGCTGTAAGAGAAGCAGGTTTAAGATTCTTAAACGAAGGTGACGAGCTTACATTTGAAGTTGAAGACGGAGAAAAAGGTCCTGCCGCAGTAAAACTGCAAAAAACCTCTTAATTCTAATTCATCAAAATAATTGTATAGGGATAAGCAAGCTCAAAAGCCGATTTTATTCCTATACAATCAACTGTTGATTTTTTTGATTAAACTGTTAATTAAACTGCAATGATTAAGATTATTAAAAGTTTAACATTATCTAACAGACACCATTTTCATGCTGGCTGCACGCTAGCTATTTAATCATTATATAAATTTAAAAATATCCACAATTAGTATAAAACAAATATAGGAGCACGGGTAGCTCAGTTGGTTAGAGCAGCGGTTTGTGGAACCGAAGGTCGACAGTTCGAATCTGTCCCCGTGTACCAAAAAATGGAAAAACAAAAAAAAATAAAACCTTTAAAGGAATTACCTTCAGGTTTTGAAGATAGAAAAGAAAAAGAACTATTAATCAGAGACTTCATAATTTCAAAGATTAAAGAGGTAATGGTTAAATATGGCTTTCAATATCTTGAAACCCCAAGTTTTGAATATACCGAGAGTATAGGTAAATTTTTACCTGATAAAGAAAGACCTGGAGAAGGTGTATTTTCCTTTAAGGATGAAAACAAGTGGTTGTCTTTACGTTATGATTTAACAGCACCCTTGGCGAGATATGTTGCGAAAAATTTTAATGAAATACCGAAACCTTTTAAACGCTATCAATTAGGAACCGTTTGGAGGAATGAAAAACCTGGACCGGGAAGATATAGAGAGTTTCTTCAGTTCGATGCTGATTACGTAGGTACAAAAAATTTACAGGCAGATGCAGAACTATGTATAATGATATCAGAAATTTTAGAAAATTGTGGCTTAACTAAAGATGACTACACAGTCAAAATATCATCTAGGAAAATTACGGATGAATTATTCAAAAAACTAGAAATTCAGTCGCAGGAAAAAATTTCTATAATTCTTCGAGCTTTAGATAAAATAGATAGGTTAGGGTGGACAGAAGTTAAAAAATTACTAGGCACAGGTAGAAAAGATAAATCAGGAGATTACACTAAAGGAGCAGAATTAGACAATGATCAAATTAAAGTTATTGAAAGCTCTTTGAATGTTAACTCACCTGAGAGTGAGGATTTAAAACAAATAATAAAAATCTTTAAAGATTATAAATTTGACAACTATAAGTTCGATCCTTCGGTAATAAGAGGTTTAGAGTACTACACAGGTCCAATATTTGAAGTTAATCTAAATTTCAATGTGAAAAATTTAAAAGGTCAAGTTATTCAATTTGGATCAATAGGTGGTGGAGGGAGATATGATAATTTAGTGAGCAATTTTGGTAATCTTGATTATCCAGCAACTGGCATATCAGTAGGTATAGATAGACTTGTGTTTGCTCTGATGCAAAAAAAAGAATTCGATTTAAAAGTTACGCGCCCTGTAATGATTAGTGTTTTCGATCAAAATAATATGAATAAGTATATAGAAATACTTAAGAAACTTAGATCAGAAAATATCAGTTCAGAAATTTACCCTGGTGAGGGAAAAATAAAAAAACAAATGGAATACGCTAATAGAATTAGTTCTCCTTGTGTAATTTTCGCTGGCGAAGAAGAAATTAAAAACCTAGAAGTTAAAATAAAAGATCTAAGAACTGGAAAAGAAACTAATATTAAAGATGAGAACATTGTTAATGAAATCAAAAAAATTATCTGAAAATATATTAAAGTTAATAAAATCAGAGGGCTTTAGGTATATTAATTTAGATACTGTAATAGAAACGAATCATATTGTTGAAAGATCTGGTGAGTCATTTAGGCGTTTCATTTTTTCTTTTAATGATCAGAAGGGTAATGAAATTTGTCTTAGACCAGACTTAACAATTGCATCATGTCTAAAGTATTTAAATGAGAAAAATAAAGCATCTAAAAAAGTATTTTACAGTGGACAAGCTTTTAGAAAAACTCAAAAGATATCAGATAGTATAATAAGAAATCAAATTGGTTTTGAAATAATTGGCTCAAACAAGGAAAAGGATGACGATAAAAAAATTATTAATACAGCTGTTAAATCATTATCTAAAGTAAAATTTTCATCGGGCGTTTTGACTATTGGAAACATAGAAATATTTAAACTCCTATTGACTAAATTGGATATCCCTAAAAGATGGAGATTGAGACTACAAAGACATTTTTGGAGAGAAAAATATTTTAATGATTTATTAAAAAGATTGGAGACTAATTCTGATGTAGATCCGACAATTGTAGAAATTGATAAAAAAAAATATGAAGCAATGCTTAAACAAAAACAATCAAAAATTATTGCTGGTAGATCACTTGATGAGATTCTAAACAGATTTAATAACAAGATAAATGATCCTAGAAGACCTCAAAAAGGAAAAAATGTTGCAAAAATAATAAAAGAATTTCTTAAAATTGATTGCCCAATCAGCGAAGCATTTAACAAATTAAACTTTTTTTTTAAAAAATATAAAATTAATTTAAGAATAGAAAAAAATTATTTTCCGATCTCCAAAAATAAATTTTCAAGATTAAATATAAAATATTCAGCATCTTTTGGAAGGCAATTGGAATATTACACAGGCCTAGTCTTCAAAATTGATGTTAAAATTAAATCAAATAAAATTAACATTATTAATGGTGGAAGATACGATAACCTTATTGGCGATCTTGGATCAAATAAAAAAATACCAGCAGTTGGAGCAGCTATAAATTTAAATGATTAATATTGGAATTCCCAGCAAAGGCAGATTAAGAAAAGATATATTAAAAATTTTTTCAAAAAATAATTTACAACTTAAATCTGAAAGAGGAGAGAGAGATCTATTAGGATCTGTAAAAGGATATAAAAATTTAAATATTACCTATTTACACGCTAGAGAAATCGTTGAAAGATTAGGAGATGGAACTTTGGATATTGGTTTTTCAGGGTTTGATCTATTAAAAGAAAGTGTAATTAATGTGCAAAAAAAAATAATAGTGAAAAAAAAATATGCTTTCGGTAAAGCTAATTTAGTAATCGCAATTCCTGATGATTGGATTGATGTTCAAACAATAGCTGACTTGGAGGAAATTGCATTTGATTTTAAAGAAAAAAAAAAAACTAGATTAAGAGTGGCAACAAAGTATCCAAACTTAACAACAAATTTTATGTTTGAAAGAGGTGTTACACAATTTAAAATTGTAAAAAGTCTTGGTGCAACAGAAATATATCCATTTACAGGTTCCTCAGAAATTATAACAGATATCACTTCTACAGGGGAAACTTTAAGAGCTAATAATTTGAGAGTATTAAAAGACGGAGTAATTCTTAAATCTCAAGCATGTTTAATGCTTTCTCGAAAAAGTCAAAAAAAGAAAGGTATTTTTAATATTATAAATAAACTTAATAAAAATGTATAGTGTGGGAATGGAATCGTTACTTACAATTTTAATTATTATTTTGCTTCTTGCTAATTTCTTAGCAATTGTTTTTCTAATTAAGCGTAAACAACCTGAGCCAGTTAACAATGAGCAAATTTTTAAAGACGAATTAAGTTCATTAAAAAATACATTTAGCCAATCTTTTGGGTCTATGAGCAAAGAAATAGCAAAAGATATGACAGGCGCTCTTACAAAAGTTGATGAAAAAGTATCAGTTTTTAATCAACAAGTAAGCGAGTTAAATAAAAGCCAAGATAATTTTAGTAGAATTTTGAGTGGTGTAAAATCATATGGAACTCTTGCGGAATTTGGATTAGGTGCACTCCTAAAAGATTTGTTACCATCATCTCAATATATCGCAAATGCTAAAATAAAAGAGGAAACATCAGAAACAGTAGAGTTTGCAATTAAACTTCAAGATGTGATGTTGCCAATTGATAGTCACTGGCCTGTTGAAAAATATAAAGCAATTGATGACGCATATAATGCTAATGACAAAGATGCACAAGCAGAGGCTAGGAAAGATTTAGCATCAGCTTTTAGGTTAAAGGCTAAAACTGTTAACGCAAAATATATAGCACCGCCGAAAAGTACAGATTTTGCAATTGTTTATGTTCCAACTGAGGGATTATTTTCAGAACTCTCTAGCTATAGAGACCCTAAAACTAAAGAGCTACTTTTACATGAGTTAAGAACCAAATATAAAGTTACAGTTACTGGCCCTAACACTTTATCTGCTTTATTACAATCCTATCACTTAGGATTTCAAACACTTAAAGTTCAACAACATGCTACACAAATTTATAGTGATTTAAGAAATATAAGCTCAAGATTCGAAAAACATTTCGATGGAATAAAAGAACTCAGAAAAAAATTAGAACAAGCAATGCAAGCTACCGATAGTTTTGGAAGAGATGCAAGATCTATAATGAATACACTTGGAAATATTAAAGATCCCGAACAAGTTGAAATAGCATCAAAAAATGAGAATGTTGAAAAATTAAATATACCAACCTCAAAACAAGCTAAAAATTAATTTAAATTATTTTAAATAGCTCTATAAATGATTTGATGAAGTGGAACACTAAATTTGCCTATCCAAAATCAACAAGATCTTTGATAAATGGTTCAAGACATTATTCTTTAGATGGATCAAGTTTGCCCTCTGTAACAACAATCTTGTCAGCCACTAAAAGTGAAGAAGACAAAGCTGCAATTCTTGCTTGGAAACAAAGGGTAGGGATTGCGGAAGCAGAAAGAATTAAGAAAGAGGCCTCAGCCAGAGGAAGTTCTATGCATTCTTATATTGAACAGTTTTTATACGGAAAATTAAATCAAGAATTATTAGATGACAACAACAAATCAAAAAAAATGGCAGAAGAAATTATCGACAATGGTTTAAAAAATAAATTGATAGAGATATGGGGGTCTGAAGCTACAATATATTATCCTGGGAAATACGCAGGCACTGCTGATTGTATAGGAGTTTATGAAGGCAAAGAGTCAATTTTAGACTTTAAACAAAGCAATAAACCAAAAAAAGAGGAATACATAGAGGATTACTTTTTACAAATTGGAGCTTATTCTCTAGCTCACAATATTGTTTACAATTCTAATATTACCCAAGGCGTAATTTTACTATGTACTGTAGATAGATTGTTTCAGGATTTTAAAATTGAAGGCAACGAACTAATAAATTTTCAAAACAAATTTCTTGAGAGAGTTGAAAAATTTTATCACTTAATAAACAAATAATTATTTGACTTTACTTAAAATTAATATACTAAAAGCTTACTTGCTACTTGTTTAGATGCGAGCCTTCACACCTTCCAATTAGCATTAATTTATAAATTATGAATATAGTAATTTGGGATATAGAATCTTCAAGCTCTAGTACAGATTTTGGAAGTATTATTGAAATAGGTGGAATATTAGTAGATGAAAACTTAGTAGAAAAAGAAAGATTTAATTTAAGATGTAGACTTCCTGAAGGAGAAATTCCTCAATGTATGGCTCTTCTTGTTAACAAGACTGATGTTAACATGTTAACAAAAGCAAATCTAAGTCATTATCAAATGTTATCTCAAGTTGAGATAATCTTTAAAAAGTGGAGCCCAGCTATATTCTTAGGTTGGTCTAATATAGGTTTTGATGATGAAATGATCAGAAAAGAGTTCTTCAAAGGACTGAGATATCCATACATCACAAATTCATCTCCCAACAAAAGACATGATGGTTTAAATATTGCTCGAGGAGCGTTTGCTTTAAATAATAAAATTTTAAAAACTGAGATTAATGAAAAAGGAAACGCTGTGATGAAATTAGAATCTTTAGCAAGGATGAACGGTTTTGAGACTAAAGGAGCTCATAGCGCCTTATTTGATGCAGAACTTACCCATAAAGTTTTAGGTTTAATCAAGAGCAAACAACAAGACACATGGGGTAATTTTTTAAAGACTTCAAATAAGCTTGATACAGAAACAATAATAAAAAAAGAAAAGATTATTACTCTTAATGAGTACTTTTACGGAAAATCAAGACTTTATCTTTGTGCGCCCCTTCATCCAAAATATTGTATTCATCCAATATATCAATGGGGGCAGGCTGTTGATCTGAGAGTTGATGTCGAACCTCTCCTTAAAATGTCTATCAATGAACTAAAATCTGAGATGAAAAAAACACCAAAATTTTTAAGAACTATTAGGTCAAATAAAGCTCCTATAATAATAGGTAAAGAGTATGGCATGAAAGCCGAACCTTATAGCGCTATGGATGTCTCTTTAATTAATAAAAGAGCACAACTTGTAAATACTAATGAAAAATTTTCTGAGAATATTTTAACTGCATTAAGAGAAATTGCTGAAGAAAAAGAGCAATCAAAATCTCAAGAAGATATAGAGCCAGAGGAGAGTATTTATGTAAAATTTACGCCTAATAAAGATACTAATTTATTTCAAAAATGGCATGAAGCACCATGGAACGATAAGCTAAGGTTATTAGATAAATTTGAAGATGAAAGAATGGTAGGATTTGGAAAAAAAATTATATTTCAAGAAGCACCTCATGTATTACCAGAGTCTATGTTGAAGAAAATCAAGATGGAAATTGCTAAAAGAATTCTAAGTGAAAAAAAGGAAAAATGGTGGACATGCAAAGAATTTTATCACGAGTGCGACAATCTCAGGGATAAATTTACCAATGAATCTAACGAGGAAAGTTTAAAATTTTTAGACCAACTAAATAATTATGTAATGTCAATTGAAAAAAAATATAAAAATATATAATGTGGATAAAACAATTTAAATTATTTAAGAACTTGAATATAAAAAAAAATTTTATATAAAAAACATATGGCAACAGTAAATGTTACAGACGAAAATTTTGAGTCAGAAGTTATCAAGGCTGGGAAACCAGTTATTGTTGATTTTTGGGCAGAGTGGTGTGGACCATGTAAACAGATCGGACCCATACTAGAGGAAATTTCAAACGAAATGTCTGAAGTTGTAATTGCTAAACATAATATTGATAATGAACCTAATACCCCTACTAAGTATGGAGTAAGAGGAATTCCTACCATGTTACTATTTTCAGGTGGCGAGCTTAAAGCAACTAAAGTTGGAGCAACTACAAAATCTAACATCGTATCTTGGATTAAAGAAAATATTTAATTAAGATTTAAAACTTCACCAGCTAAATAAAGACTTCCGGCACATAAAAAAATACAATTTTTATCTTTATTGTTCAGCATTAAAGACTCTTCAATGCTTTCTGCAGTATGAATATTCTTATTACCAAGTTTCTTTTTAAATTCTTCTTTAGAGATGGAACCCTCTTGATTAGGAATATCTATAAGAGTTATTGAATTTACAGAATTCTCAAATTGATTAACAAACTCTTTATGAGGTTTGTCATTCATCATACCGCAAATAAGATGTACTCTTTCGCTTTGTTGTTTAACCCAATTAGAAATTGAAATTGCTGAATTAATATTATGCCCCCCGTCTATTATTAATCTATTTTCACCTATTAAATTTTTTAATTTACCTGATTTTATTTCCTCTAAACGTCCTTTTAATCTCATTTTTTTCATACTATTTTTAATATTTGCATTAGATATATTAAATATTTTTCTAGCAGCTGCAATTGAAGTGCTGATATTATAAATCTGGTGATCACCAATCAAATTAGGCTGCGGCAGCATTATTTCTCCTAATTCATCTTGATAATGAATAAAACTATTTTCAGACTTTACTACATTAAAGTCATCACCAAAGAAATATTTTTTAGATTTATTTTCTATTAAAGATTTTTTAATTTTTGTTTTTATTTCTGAATTCATTTGATTATTAATAAATATATTAGATGTTGGTAATGAACTAGTTTTTTCATAAATAACACCGTCTATCGTTTTGTTATTCAACCAATTTAGATGATCTAAGTGAATTACTCCTAAAAGGGTAAGCAAATTTTGTTTGAATACGTTTGTACTATCAAATCTATGAAATAAACCAGCCTCTATAATATTTATATTATCTTTAAATTTTTCAGCATATTTTATAAAGGCGCATGTTAATATTTCAAAAACTGTTGCGCTATCATCTCCTAGAATTCTGTCTATGTCCTCTAGAAGAGTGGCGAGATCGATTTCATCCATCTCTTTATTATTAAAAACAAATCTCTCTGTATAAGATTGTAAATGAGGGGAAGTATATAAATTATATTGGTAGCCAGATTCTTTTAAAATAGTGCTTAGAGCTGTAGCCATCGAGGCTTTTGCATTGGTTCCTACTACAGTTACAACATTATCTAAGTTATTTTGTGGGTTTCCTAATTTGTTTAATAAATTAAAGGTTCTGTCTAGTGAGAGGTCAATTTTCTTATTATGACGCTTCTCTATTTTCAATATTATCTTCTGAAGTTTTGTCACTATCATCTATTTTTACCTCAGATTGTTTCTTTAGCAAGATAGTTAACAAAATACCAATTTTTTCTGGTAGATCTTTTCTTTGTATTATTGTGTCTACAAAACCACAATCTTGAACGTGTTCTGATTTTTGAAAATTTTCTGGCAATTCTTCTTTGACAGTTCCTTCAATAACACGTCTTCCAGCAAAAGCTATTAAAGCTCCTGGCTCAGCAATTTGAATATCACCAAGCATTGCATATGAAGCTGTAATTCCACCAGCAACAGGATCAGCAAATAAAACTATATATGGAATTTTTTTAGCCTTTAAATCATTTATAGCTAATGTCGTTCTTGTCATCTGGTTTAATGAAATTATAGACTCTTGCATTTTCATTCCACCACCTGTTGCAATTACCAGTAATGGTTGCTCATTTTCTATTGAATGTTGAGCAGCAAATAAAAAAGCCTCGCCTTCCGCAGCGCCAACACTGGCTCCCATGTAATTAAAATCAGATGCGATTGCTGTTAATCTTATTTTATTTATCGATCCATCTGCAACTATCATACTGCAATTTAAACCAGTTTTTTTTCTTGCACTTTTTAATCTGTCTTTATATGACTTGGAGTCAGTGAAATTTAAGGGATCATCTGGCGGCATAGGTGTACTTAAAATTTCATAACCCTCTCTACCAAACAATAAATCAAATCTTTGTTTAGGATTAATCCTAAAATGTTTATTACACAGCGGGCATACCCATAGATTTTCTTCTAAATCTTTTTTTAAAATTGGACCTTTGCAGCAAGACATCCAGTCACTTTCTTCCATGTCTTGACGCGAGGGTCTTTTTTTAAATAATCTTTTTATTTTTTGACCAAAATCTAGTGTTTTTTTTAACCAATTCATAAAATTTTGTTTTTCAATTTTTTTACCATATTGCTAACCTTTGTGACAGGATTTTGTCTATTATTCAAACTATTAGTTATTTCTCTACAAATAGCACTTCCTACAACTAGCCCATCTGCAGATTTTAAGCTAGAAATAGACTTTTCAGTTATACCGAAACCAATAACACAGTTTTTATTTGAATTGATACTCTTAATTTTTTCATAGTTTAATAAAATTTTTTTCGGTGAAACTTTTAGCTTGCCTCCTGTAGTCGACAACATCGAAATATAATAAATCATATTGTGAGAATCTTTTATAATTGAAATTAATCTATTTTTTGATGTGGTAGGTGAAATAAGCTGAACAAAAGAAATAGATTTTTTTTTACATTTGTTTGCAAATTTTTTATTTTCTGGCCAAGGTAAGTCAACGACTATTAATCCGTCTATCTTGTTTTTCTTACAATCATTTAAAAACTTATTTTGACCATATTGTAATATCATATTAAAGTATCCCATTAAAATTATTGGCTTTGAAAATTTACTAGATTTAAAATCCTTAACAATTTTGAAAACATCTTTAATTTTTGTGCCATTCTTTATTGCCCTATAAGAGCTTGTTTGTATCTGTCCGCCATCAGCAATTGGTGTATTATGTGGAAATCCAAGCTCACAAATATCAGCATACTTAGATACAGCTTTTAAAATTTTTAAAGAATTTTTTTTTGTATTATCCCCAGCAACTGTATATGTAAGCAAAGCTGGTCTACCCTCTTTTTTTGCTGAGTTAAAGGCCTTCGAAATAGAATTAATCATAATCTTACACCTAATTTTTTTTCTAAAATTTTTCTATCTTTGTATGCATCTCCACAGCTATTAACTACCACTACTGTATCCTTAGAAAGTTTTTTAGCCTCTGAGATTGCAACTGAAAAGGCATGACTTGGCTCTAATGAAGGTCTTATGGTTTCATACTTTGATACAATTTTAAAAGCTTTTAGGGCATCTTCATCACTTGCAGCAGTATATCTTGCTCTCTTAGTATCTTTCAAAAAACAATGAAGTGGGGAAACTCCTGGATAATCTAAGCCAGCTGAAATTGACTCTGTTTCATCAATTTGACCTTCTGAATTTTGATTAACATATTGAGCTGCCCCATGTAATATACCTATTTTAGATCCATAAGTTAATGGAGCTGCATGTTTTTTGCTTTTAGATGGGCCACCTGCTTCAACTCCAATAAACTCAACCTGTTTTTTATCATAATCCATAAATTCATTCCAAAAACCAAAACTTGAGCTTCCTCCACCAACACAATTATAAAGCTTTAATCTTTTTGGAATATTCCCAAATTCATCAAGTATTTGAATTTTTAATTCTCTTGAAATTTGACTAGTAGACCAGCCACAAATCTTTACAAATATATTAGGCCCGACTGTTGAACCCACACACATTGCTGTTGTATCACAATTAGCGACCCAAAATCTCATACATTCAGAGACAGCATCCACTAAGGTTTGACTACCTGAGTAAACAGGAACAATTTCTGCACCATTACTTTTAATTGCCTTGACATTTGGTTGTTGCCTTTCAATATCTTTTGCACCCATAAAAATTTTACATTTTAGGCCAAATTTTTTTGCAGCCATGCTAAGCATTTTTCCTGCGTAACCAGCTCCTGTATCCCCACAAATAATTCTTTTACCTGATTTTTTTGCTAACAGACAATGTACTGTAGCGTTATAAATTTTGTGAGCTCCTCCATTTGCATCAGACACTACTTTCGACCATATTTCAGCCCCACCCACATGTTCTGTGAGATTACTTAATTTAATAAATCTAGTAGGAGCTCCAACCCAATTCTTGAAATATCTATCTCTTTCACTTAAAAACTTTTTATTATTTTTAAGTTTATTAAATAATAATTCTAAATCGTTAATAGGTTTTTTTAGCGTTTCAGGAACAAAATTTCCCCCAAATTTACCTCCCCAAAACCCAAATTTATCGTGTTGATCTAATACTGAAATTTTTTTTTTTAACTTCATGCTTTATTGACCTCGATTAAAAACTGATCTATTTTATTCACACTTTTTTTTCCAGAAGAATCTTCTAAAGCTCCACTCACATCAATAATGTATTCTTTATTTTTTAAATTTAAGATATCATGAATTTTAATATTTCCTGCCACCATTTTTTTAAAATTGTTGGGTATGTCCTTTAATAAATTATGATCAAAACCTAAAGATTTTTCGTAACCCTTAGAGTCAAATAATATTATCTCAGAAAATGGTAAAAAATCTTTATAATTCTTTAAATCAAGTTTGCTCTCTACAGTTATAGCAGAAATAATTTTTTTATTATATTTTTTTTTAATATATTTAATCTCCTCTGGTGTACAATCATAAATCTGATAATAATCAAATTTTAAAAATTGTATTTTTTCTAATATTTCATCACTAGGCTTAACTAATACCGCAACAAATTTAGATTTTTTTTTATTTATATTTATTAAATCTTTAAGTTTATTAATTTCTACAAAACGTTTTGATTTAGGGTAATTAACTATAAAACCAATAAACTTTGGGGGGAACTTATGATTAACAATAAAATTTAATATTTTTACATCAGATACACCACAGATTTTACATTCCAGTGTCATTGACCTAGATGATCACTTAATTTTTTGAAGTTACCTTTAATATTTCCTTTTGTTACATCTCTACCTATTACTATCCAGTCGCTTCCTTGTTTAAAGGCCTCTCTAGGAGTCATTACTCTTTTTTGATCATTTACTTCTGAGGAAATTCTTATTCCTGGTGTTATAATCTCTTTGTAAAAATATTTTTGTACAAATTTTATTTCATGGGGGCTACAAACAATAGCATCAAGTTTTGCCTTGCTGGCCAATTTTGCTTGAAGAGTAACAATATCTTTTAAAGACCTTTTATGTCCAATACTTTTTAAATCTGCACTATCCAAAGAAGTTAAGGTTGTAACTCCTACTATTTTAGTTTTACCAGACACTTTTTTGACCTCTTTTAAAGCTTTTAATCCTGAAGAAATATGAACTGTAAGATAATCAATCTTCAAATCTTTTAAAGCTATTACAGCTGATGACATTGTATTTGGAATATCATGAAGTTTTAAATCAACAAAAATAATTTTTTTTTTTAACTTTGAAATGAAATTTCTTCCATTTTTTGAATTAAGAAATTCTAAACCAAATTTAAAACCAATTTTAAAATTTTCCAGATTAACTTGATTTATAATGGATTTTGCCTTATTTAGACTTTTTGTATCAATTGCAATAAAAATTTTATTTTTCATTGACTATTTTAAATAATTTTTTGCTCATTTTAAAATTTATATTTTTTTTCTCTGGTGTATAAACACTCTCACCAGTTTTGGGATTCCTTGAACTTCTACTTTTTTGAGTTTTTTGGTAAAAGACACACCATCCTCTTAATTCAACTCTTTCATCATTTTTTAATGCCATCATTATTTCCTCAATGAATATATCAAAAACTTTTAATAAATCCTTTTTTAATATATTTGGATATATTTGTTTTAATTGTATTATTAAATCTGACTTGGATACTGACAATTTTTTTGTAATACTATTTTTTAGCTTTTTTATTACTTAGTTTATCAGACAATGATGAAAAAGGTAGGTTTTTTCCCGATAAAGGTGAGCTGAATTTAGAAACAGCCTCTTTATTTTGTAATTCTTCTAAAAGCTTAATGCTTAGTGAAACTTTTCTTTTTTCCATATTTAGCTCTGAAATTGCCGCATCTATTCTTTCCCCTCCAACAAATCTTGAAGGTCTAGCATCTGATGAAGATACAGCAATCTGGGATTTTTTAATTAGCAGATTCATATTGCTGCCCTCAGGCTGAACTGTTAGTCCCTTATTATCTGATGAAAGTACTTTAACCGTAACTGTATCATTAATTTTTTTATTTGAGAAATAATCAAAAGGATCTTTTTGAGTTTGTTTCAAACCCACACGAACTTTTTGAGAGTCTTTTTTAATTTCGAGAACTTTAACTTTCATTTTATCTTTTATCTTATAGTTTTTTGCTGTTTCCTCAGGTGCACCTGCATAACTCAGATCATTAAAATGAAGAAATGCATCAATTTCATAATCGTCCAATTTTAGATAAATTGCGTACTCATTCATACTGCTTATAGTTCCGTTTACCTCTGAGCCAACTGGGTTATTTTTTTCTATTTTATCAAACGGATTTTCCTTAGTTAATCTGTAAGAAATAGCTATTCTTCTTTTATCCTTATCAATTTCAGTAATTACACAATCAATTTTATCACCAACTTTAAAAAACTTTTTTGGTTGAACATTTTTTCTACTCCAACTTATCTCGCTTGAGTGAAGTAATGTTGTTAATCCAGGTTCTAATTCTGCAAACGCTCCAAAGTCCATTATTTTTATGATTTTAACTTGATACTTATTATTTAACTTATAATTTGAAATTTTTTCGAAAGGATCTGGGGACAGTTGTTTGATGCTACATCCAATTTGCAATTTTTCTTTGTCAACTGATATTACTAACAAATCATGTTTATCACCAATATTAAAAACTTCCTCAGGATGATTAACTCTTGAATAACTAATTTCCTGCAAGTGAACAAGACAGTCTAACTCATTATTTACATTAAAAAAACAACCAAAAGAACTATAACCCTTAACTACAGCATTTTTAATTATGTCACCTTCTTTATATTTTTCAATAATTTTCGCCTTATCTTCTTTTTTACCTGATGATATAATTTGTCTACGTGATACACATGCATTTCCTCTTACTTTGTCCATTTTGATTAACGCGAATTTTTGAGGTTCATTTATTAAGTGTGAAATATCTTTTATTGGTATATCAGATATTTGAGAACCAGGGCAAAACATTAGCGAACCTGTATCTATATGTTCAACGATTACTCCGCCTTTACATTTACTAGTTATTTTTCCCATTATAGGTTCATTGTTTTCATATGCTTTTACTAAGATATCCCACCCTTTTATTTTTTGGGCTTTACTCGCTGAAACTATAACTTCACCATCTCGCCCTTCTATACGTTCAAGCAATACCTGAATTTTTTCTCCAATTTTTAATTTGTTCTCTTGGCCCAATGTTTTAAGCTCATTTATATCCACCATTGCTTCTGATTTAAGACCGTCAGCGTGGCACCAAACATATTTTTCACCGACTTTGGTTACAGTACCTTCTATAATCTTGCCTTCAACTAAATCTTTAGTTTTAGAAATTTCATTTTTAAGGAGTTTTTCGAACTCTTTTGATGCTTCTGTATTTGTTTCTTTATATATTTCCATTAATTATTTAAAAAATGAGCTTTTAAAGAAATTTTAAGTATTAATCAAGAAACAAAAAAAAACTAAATATACTATAATTCTACAATTTTAGGGCTAATTTTTTAATTTTTAATATAATTTAGAATTTATAACCTATTTTTCTTAATATCCTCATAAAAGAGGGAAAAGAGCTTTTATGTGACTCCATATCTTCTATAACCCATTCTCCACCTAAGCAAATTGCTGCAATTACAGATGTCATAAAAATCCTGTGATCTTTGTAGTAATTTTTTATTAATATTTTTTTATTTATTTTTAAATTAGGGTTTCCGTAAATTTTGATATTATCATTCATTAATTTTACTTTTACTCCTATCTTTTTAAGGATTGATGATGCCAATTTCAGTCTAGGACTCTCTTTTTTATCTAATTCATTAAGTTTTTTAAAAATAGATACACCTGAAGCTTTAGCAGCTAATAAAAAAATAATTAAAAACTCATCTATCGCATTACTATTTAACTCAACAGGACATTTGATAGGTTTAAAACTTTTTTGACTATTAACACAAATATCTGCAAAATATTCTCCGTATAATTTTTTTTTTTTAATGAACTGTACTTTAGCTCCCATTTTGTTTATTATTTTAATAAACCCAATTCTAGTCGGATTTATATTGACGTTTTTTATCTTAAGTTTAGAGTTTTTTAAAAGTAAAGTTAGTACAATAAAAAAAGCACTTGAGCTCATATCTCCTGGTATAATGTAATTGAAAGACTTAAATTGATTTCCACCAGTTAATTCAATTTTATCGAATTGCTTACCTTTAATAATTTTTAAAGGTATGTTTAAATATCTTAAAAATAATTCGGTATGATCTCTCGATTTTTTTGCTTTTATAATTGTTTTGCCAGGTGTATTTAGTCCAGCAAAAATCACAGAACTTTTACATTGTGCAGATCCTTTTTTTTCAAAATAATTAATTGGCCTTAAATATTCTGAGCCCGATATTGTTAAAGGTAGATTTGATTCATTTTTTGAAACAAATCTAGCCCCAAATTGTTTTAATGGACTAGTTACTCTTTGAAAATCTCGTCTTGAAAGACTTTTGTCTCCTATAATTTTCACTGGGTAAGATGATTTAACTAAAAGACCAAGTAAAAGTCTTGCAAATGTGCCCGAATTACCAGCGTTTATTACAATATTTTTTTTGTAATCAAAGCCATTAAGTCCGTTTCCATGAAGATAACATGTCTTATCTTTAAATTGTATTTTAATACCCAATTTTTTAAGTCCATCAATTGTACTTAAAATATCATCAGATTTAGGTAAGTTCTTAATTTTACATATACCATATGATTGTGATCCTATTAATAACGATCTAATGGATATACTTTTATCACCATCAACACTTATAACTTTATTAAAATCTTTGATTTTTTTTTTAAGTACTAATTTTGCCATTAGTTTTAATTAAACTTAAAAGAATCTCCAAAATATGCAGTTTTAGCATTTTGATTTTTTATAAGCTCGGTCGGTGTTCCTTTTGCAATTACTTTACCTTCAGATAAAACCATTGCAACATCAACACAAGATAATAAATCTCTTGCTTGATGATCACAAATACATATCGTTATGTTATTTTCATATTGAAGATTTACAATAATTTGTTGCAACATTTTAATAGTCATAACATCAAGAGCTGCAAAACATTCGTCAAGCAAAAGTAATTCAGGGTCTCCCAATAAAGCCATTGCAATGACTAATTTCTTCTTTTGACCACCTGACAAAAATTTTGCTTTAATATCTCTAATTTGACTTAAGTCAAATTTTGAAACCAAATAATTAATTTTTTCAGCTCTATTTCTTTGGTCTTTTATAAGTATTTCTGCTACCGCTTTAAGGTTTTCAAAAAGTGTTAGGTCATAAAAATAACCACCGTATTGCGGTACATACCCTATTTTAAATTTTGCAGTTCGCATAAAAATTGGATAATCATTTACTTTTTCGTCTCTAATTATTATTTCGCCACTATTTGGCTTTATCAGACCTGTTACCAGATTAAAAATTGTAGATTTACCAACTCCATTTGGACCAAGCATCCCAAAAATTTCTCCTTGATTAATCTCAAAACTAATATTTTCTAATATTAGTCTTTTTTCAAATGATAAGCTTATATTTTGAAGTTTTAATATAGTATTTTTCTTTTTAAAACTTTTTATTCGAAATTTTTTAATTATTGCCATTACTTAATACACTTCTTACTAAAATATTATTGTTTTTATCATTCATCAGAATTTTCGTATTTTTATTAAAAAAATCTATTAGTATCTTGTCTGCAATTAAATGCGAAAAGTTACTTTTGTAATTTACATTATCATATAAAATTGCAGTTTGATCTTTAAAAGATAAATCCAGGTGCTCAGAATTTATCTTATAATCAATATAAACCATTTCTACTGATCCACTAAAAGTTGTATCGTTATTACTATCATTATATTTTGCCTCATTTGAGCTAATAAAAATTTTTTCATTATTTATTAAATAAACTATTGCCTTTACTTTATTCATCAATATTAGATTTGATTTATCCGGATTTATAACGCCACTTTCTGACTTAATTTCATAACTATTGCCTTTGTTATCCTCTGAAAAATATGTCATTTCAGTAATTAAATCTTCCGAACTCTTAAAACTGTATTTTTCCTGTCTTTCGTCATTACTTTTAGTAATTTTTTCCCCAGAATTTTTAAAGTAAAAAAAATAAACCAATATCGTAATTAAAATTATTAAGGAAATAAGAGAAATCTGTAAAAATATCTTTTTATTCATTTATTGAATATTATTTTCTAAAATATTGTGAATATGAATTATGCCAATTGTTTTATTTATAACTTTATTTTTATGTACACATAAAGAAGTTATTCTTTTGGAGTTCATTAATGACAAAGCTTTTACTGCCAAAACTTCTTTGTCTACAGATATTGGATTTTTTGTCATTACATTTTTGACTTTAAGATTATCTAAATTTCCTTTTTTTTCGTTTATTCTTCTAATTTGACCATCGGTTATGATACCGTTTGTTTTTCCTGAATTATTTTGTACTATCAATACTCCAAGTTTCTTTTTTGTTATAATTTTTAAAGCAGTAACCATTCTAATATTTTCATTTATAAATGGAATTTTTTTACCTTTTAACATTAAATCTTCAACGGTTTTTAGTTTAGCACCAATACTGCCTGAAGGGTGAAATTTTTTAAATTCTTTTTCACCAAAATTTTTTTGCCTCATCGTTGAAATTGCTATTGCATCGCCAATAGCTAGTTGCATTATAGTTGATGAAGTTGGAACTATATTTCCGGGTCCAGCCTCTTTAACTTCGGGCAATAAAATTTTTAAATCTGAATTTTTGTAAAGTAATGAATTTTTTTTTGATACTATACCTATTAAAATAATATTTTTATTTCTATTAGCATGTTGAATTATATTTTTTAATTCAGCAGACTCCCCGCTATTACTGATTAGAATAAGCACATCATGAGAGCAAATTTGTCCTAAATCGCCATGTGAACATGAACTAGCATCAACAAAAAAAGACGGTGTACCAACAGACGAAAGTGTAGATGAAATTTTTTTAGCGATTATACCAGACTTTCCAACACCAGATAATATTATTTTTCCTTTTTTACAATTAACTATTGTTTCAATTACTTTGTAAAAATTTTTATCAATTGAAGCTTTTAGTTTTTTTAAAGAATTAATTTCTGACAAAATTACTTCTTTTGCTATTTTTTTATATTTATTTTTATACATTAGTGTGACCAAACATCATCTGGAAAACATTCTAGATCTAAATTTACTCTAGTATTAATAAACTTTAAACAGTCTTTATAAAGGTTTATACGATTTTCTCTAATAAGCATTTTATTTAATTCATTGTTTATTTTATGTAAGTAAAGAACATCATTCGCACAGTACTTAATTTGTGCAGATGAAAGTTCACCACCAAAATCAGATGTTTGATGTTGTTTACTTATATCTATTCCAACAAATTCTTTTACTAGGTCTTTTAAACCATGCTTGTCAGTATATTTTCTAATTAGTTTTGACTGAAGTTTTGTATCTTCGATATTTTCTACATCGATTTGTAAATATTTTTTAATAAAAACTAAATCAGCTCTTGCAAAATGAAAAATTTTGGTGACTGACTTGTCAGATAAAATTTTTTTTAAGTTTGGAGCATCATAATTATTTCTATTTAATTGAATAATATGGGCATCAGATTTACCAGTTGAGATTTGAACTAAACACAATTTATCTCTTAAGAAATTTAATCCCATAAATTCACAATCTATGGCAATCTTATTGCCAAATTCTAAATCTTTTGGTAAATCGTTTTTGTGAAGTTTAATATCCATAAAATTTTAAATATTTAATATATATATGAAACCAAAAAATTGTCTAATTTTTGGCGCAAGCGGTCAAATTGGCCGTAACTTAATAAGAGGGCTTACTCAGAAGAATTTAAAAGTTACTGCAGTTACAAGAAACTTACACCAAAAAGGGTATATTTTAAAAACACAAGCAAACCCAGGATATCTAGATATTGTTGAAACGAATATATTTGACAGTGATAAAATTGAAAACCTAATTAAAAAAGCAGAAGTTTGTATTAACTTGGTTGGGATTTTGTATGAGAAGGGTTCAAATAACTTCAAAAACATTCATGAAAAATTTCCAAGTATGATTTCATCTCTTTGTCAAAAACATAAAATAGATAAATTTATACACCTTTCAGCACTGGGGATTGAAAATGCAAATAACTCTAAATATGCAGCAAGCAAATTAAATGGAGAAATCGTGGTTCGTAAAAATTTTAAAGATGCAATTATTTTAAAACCATCAATTATTTATTCTGTTGATGATAATTTTACAACTATGTTGATGGGATTGCTAAACTTATCACCTTTTTTTCCATTGTATTACGGTGGCAAGACCAAATTCATGCCTTTACATTGTACTGATATATGTAATTTGATTTTTGATTTAATTGAAAATGATATTGATGATAAAATAATTGAATGTATTGGGCCAGAGGAATTAACATTTAAACAAATTATTGAAAAATTGTTAAAACTGATTGAAAAAAAAAGATTTTTTGTACCAATACCAATATTTGTGGCAAATATAATGGCTACATTTTTTCAAATGTTGCCTAAACCATTAATAACTCGAGACCAAATTAAATTACTTTTTTACGATAATATTCCGTCTGGAAAATATAAAACGAACTTTGATATAGGAAAACAATTTAGATCAAATTTTGAAGAAGAGGTTGAGAAATACTGCTATATGTGGAAAGAAACGGGAGAATACGCTAAAAAAAAAATGTAAGTTAAAAATATGATAACTTGGATAATTTATATTATAGTCGCTTTGATATTATTTTTTGTTTTGTACTTAGCTTTGCAAGGAGTTAATAGAGGAGTAGAAGCAAAAAATCTAAACAAAATTACGAAATCAAAAAATAATTTAAGTTCTAAGAAAAGTTTAACAAGTGAATTAAAAAAACTAAAAAAACTGTATGATGAAGGTGTAATTAGTAAAAAAGAATTTAATTTGGCAAAAAAAAAATTATTAGGCTGATTTAATTTTTTTTTGAATAAATTTTGGAACTTCGCTATCTTTTTCCACAACTTCTTCTTTTTTGTTCTTTGGCTGAAATGCATACAATAAGTGAAGTTTACAATAAGAAAAATCCTTTAATGAAGTTCTGCCACAAAAATAAAAATTCTTCTCGTTAGGATGTCCGATCGGCCATTTACATGAATTCTCGTCTAACTCCTCAAGTTGCTTAGGGTTTTCTGGTTCAAAATCTTTTTCAATTACTAGCGATTTAAACTTTCCTCTACGAAATTTTCTCTGATTTAAATTTTTAACTTTATTATTTTTATTGTTTAAAGACCCTTTTTTTGTAATTATTTTTCCTGATAAATTTAGTCTATGTGCTTTCCCGATAACTGCATTTCTGCTTACTCCGCCTAATATTTCAGCTATTTGGCTTGCAGTACTACCTTTACCCCAAAGTTCTTTAAGTTTTGCAACTTTTTCATCTGTCCAACTCATTAACTATATTTTGTTATTTAATTTTTATTAAATACAATATATAGCTTAAATATATTTAATTTTTTAACAAGCATATTATTTTATTTCCTAACAGTTTTTTTAAATTATTAAGAACTATATTTATGGTTGAATTAAATAATAAATACAAAATTGGAAAAAGAAGATTTGGATTAATAAATTGGATAGGTTTTTATTCTTTATATAAAAAAGAAACTTTACGATTTTTAATTGTATTCGGGCAAACAATTCTAGGACCTGTGTTAACAGGAATTCTATTTTTGATTGTAATATCTATTGCATGGGGTGATGATAGGGGGGAGGTTTTAGGCTTACCTTTTATAGAGTTCTTAGCTCCTGGACTTATAACCATGCAAGTAATCCAACAAGCTTTCTCACACTCCTCATCATCCATACTAATGGGTAAAGTTATGGGGAATATTGTTGATTTAATTGGAAGTCCATTGTCTGCCGCAGAAGTTACCTTAGCTATTGTTTTGGCATCAGTTACAAGATCATTTATTATTTGTATAGTATCAATAATTTGCTTCAATTTATTGGTAGACGTAGAAGTATTAAATTATTATTATTTTTTTGCTTACTTAATATTTTCATCTTTTTTTATGGGCTCATTAGGTTTCATAGCTGGTATGTGGGCAGAAAAATTTGATAATATGGCGACAGTGACTAATTTTATTATAGTGCCGTTATCTTTTTTATCTGGTGCATTTTACTCAATCGAAAGATTACCAGATTTCTTGAAATCAATCAGTAATTACAACCCTTTTTTTCATATGATAGATGGATTAAGATTCTCTATGATTGGAACTAGCGATGGATCAACAATATTTGGGTTATCGTATTTACTATCTTTTAATTTAATCTTCTGGTGTACTGCATATTATTTATACAAAAAAGGTTATAAAATAAAATCATGAGTTATTTAGCAAAAAATTATAATAGAAAAAAAATTTCTTTTAAATTTGGAAAAGGGAGTTATTTGTTTTCAACTGACAAAAAAAAATATCTTGATTTTGTTCAGGGTATAGCTGTAAATTCTTTGGGTCATTCACACCCCAAACTTATAAAAACGATAAAAATCCAATCCAAGAAGCTTTGGCATGTTTCAAATGCTTTTCAAATTCCAGAGGGTGAAAAACTTGCTGAAAAGTTATGTAAAAAAACTTTTGCAGATTTTGTAATGTTTCAAAATAGTGGCGCGGAGGCAACTGAAGCTGCTGTTAAAGTTGCGAGAAGATATTTTTATTCAATAGGAAAACCAAAAAAAAATAGAATATTATGTGTAAAGAATTCGTTCCATGGAAGAACATTGGCTGCAATCTTTGCTAGTGGATCAAAAAAAATGACGGAGGGATTTGGTCCTAAAATACCAGGTTTCGACCATTTTAGATTTGGAAATCATGATTCTTTAAAAAAAAAAATAAACAAGAATACTGCCGCAATAATGGTAGAAACTGTCATGGGAGAGGGAGGAATTAAAGTAATACCTGATTGGTGTTTGAGGGAATTAAGACAATTGTGCAATAAAAAAAAAATTTTATTAATTCTTGATGAAGTACAATGTGGAGTAGCAAGATCTGGTGATTTTTTTGCTTTTGAAAAATCTAAAGTAAAACCAGACATTGTACCGATTGCTAAAGGAATTGGAGGAGGATTTCCCATAGGAGCAGTTTTAATGAACAAAAAAGTTGCATCAGGCATGACTGCTGGCTCTCATGGCTCAACCTTCGGAGGAAATCCTTTAGCTATGACTGTTGGCAACACAGTTATGGATATAGTTTCAAAAAAAAGTTTTTTAAATAACATAAAAAAATTGTCTAAATATTTTTTAGAAAAATTGAATAGTATTAAATCTAAACACCCAGATATTATAAAAGAAATAAGAGGAAGAGGATTATTGATTGGTATTCAACTTCATAATAACCCAACTTTATTTATAAAAAAACTAATGGACTATAAATTATTAACTATTCGTGCTGCCGAGAATGTTATTCGAATACTACCCCCTTTAAATGTCAAAAAAAAAGAAATAGATATCGCAGTAAAAATCATCTCCAAAGTTTGTAATGATCTTAAGTAAGATGAATCATTTTATAAATTTAAAAGATATTAAAACCAAAGATCTTAGAAAAATTATCTTAGATGCCAAAAAAAGAAAAAATTTAAGAAAGACATTAAATACATTAGAAGTTGACAAAGGATCTCCTCTTAAAGGTAAAATATTAGTGCAGATGTTTGAAAAACCAAGTTTAAGAACTCGACTAAGTTTTTATTTAGCGATCAAACAATTGGGTGGCGGCACAATTACTTTAAGATCAAACGAACTACATCTTGGACAAGGGGGAGAAAGTATAGCAGATACAGCTAAAATTTTGTCTACCTATGGTGATGGATTTATGCTTAGAACTAATAATGATAAAAAAATAGAAAATTTCAAAAAATATTTATCAATTCCTATAATTAATGGTTTAAGTCCATCGTCTCATCCAACACAAGTACTATCAGATATCTTCACAGTTGAAGAAATTAAAAAAAAATCTATTTCAAATTTAAATATCTGCTGGATTGGAGATTCAAATAATGTTCTAAATAGTTTAATTGCAGCATCCGTAAAATTTTCATTTAAGTTAAGAATAGGCTGTCCTAAAAAGTTTAAACCAAATTTAGATGTTTTAAATTGGGTTAAAAAAAATAAGAAAAAAATTTATATTTATGAAGACCCTAAAAAAGCAGCCTTAAATGCTGATGTAATATTTTCTGATAAGGTCATATCTCTTAACGATAAAGTTAATAAAAAAAACAAATTAAAAGAATTTAAAAACTTTAAAATTGACAAAAAATTATTTAGCTATGCAAAAAAAGATTGTATTTTTTTACATTGCTTACCTCGTGGTAATGAAGTTACAGATGAAATTTTTTTAGGTAATAGATCTTGCGTTTGGCAACAGGCTTCGAATAGAGTTCACATTCAAAAAAGTATATTATTATATTGTTTTGGAAAATTAAGGTAAAGGTAGTGGATTATCTGAATATTTATTTAGATATAAAATAACTGAAGCTCTATCTTTTTCTTTTCTTAATCCAGCGTAAGCCATTTTTGTACCTTTGATCCATTTTTGAGGTTTAATTAAAAAACCGTTAAGCTCTTCAAAAGACCAATTTTTTTTGTATTCGACTAACGCTTTAGAATATTTATAATCTCCCACAGCTGCAATTTTTCTACCTACCACATTATATAATGCTGGTCCGATTTTATTACCTCCACCGGCTTCAATTGAATGACAAGCTGAACATTTTTTAAAAACTTTTTCACCATGAGCGATATCACCTAACGCCATAAGAGCCGAAATATCAACTTTATCATCAGCTTTCATGGTTTTCTCATCACTTATTTGTTTGGCACCATCATCAGGAAGCTCTACTTTATAAGCAGAACTATCTAACTTATCTACTTTAAATATGATGTTTGAAATTTTATTAATTCCAATTATTAATAGTGCCACGAGTAATATTGAAGCTATGATTTTGTTTATCTCAAAGGAGTCCATTATTCTATGTATAAATTACGTATAACATGTTAATTGAAAAAAATGCTATTTAAAAAAAAGTTTGCGTCTCATAGACGCACAAATTTTACACTTTATGTCTAAAACTATCATTATAATACCGTCAAGATTGAGCGCAACCCGCCTTCCTAATAAACCTTTGCTAAAAATAGGTAATTTATCAATAATTCAACATGTTTACAAAAGAGCCATAGAATCTAAAGTCGGGAAGGTTTATGTTGCAACAGGAGATAAGGAAATTGTAGAAGAAATTCGTAAAATCAAAGGCAAATTTATTTTAACTAAAAAAAAACATAAAACTGGTACAGATAGAATTTTTGAAGCATATAAAAAAATCAGTAAAAAATTAAGCTGTGAATATATTATTAACTTACAAGGAGATGAGCCTTTTATTGATCCAAAAGATATAATTAATTTGAATAAGAGCGTAATATCAGAAAACTCAGATATTGGCACTTTAGGAAATAAGCTTACCAAATTTGATTTTGCAAACAATAATATTGTTAAGGTAATTACAGAAAAAAATATTATAAAAAAAAAAATTTCTAGATCAAAAAAATTTTTGAGAAACTGTGATCATAGCATAAAAAATATATTTGGACATATTGGCATATATCAATTTAGGACGTATATTTTAGAAAAATTTGTAGATTTAAAACAATCAAAAAATGAAATTAAATATAAGCTCGAACAATTAAGAGCTCTTGAAAATGGTATTAATATTGATGTGGTTTATAGTAAAAATAAGTCCTTTGGTATTGATACAGTAGAGGATTATGTAGAAATAAAAAAGATTATGGAATATAAAATCAAGAAACTATGAAAATTGTTTATCAAGGATCGCCTGGTGCTTATTCGCACTTAGCTGCAAAAAAAATTTATCCAAACTATGAGTTCATACCTTATAATACTTTTGAGGATTGTTTTAAACATTGCAATGAAAATGAAGAACATAAAACGATAATACCAGTAGAAAATTCTATAGCAGGAAGGGTTGCTGATATTCAATATCTTATAAATAAATATAAATTACAAATATATGCGGAACATTTTCAGGAAATAAAACATAATTTAATGATTTTAAAAGATAATAAACTTGAAAATGTAAAGTCAGTTAGATCCCATTCGCAAGCGATTTCACAATGTCAAAAGTTGATCAATTCTAACAAATTTGAACCTATCATTGCGGCAGATACAGCTGGTAGTGCAAAATATATAAGTGAAAAAAAAATAAAAAGCGAGGCAGCTATTGCCTCCGAGCTTGCTGCCAAAATTTATGATTTAAAGATTGTAAAAGAAAATATTGAGGACAATCACAGTAATGTAACGAGATTTTTAATAATGGGAAAAAAAAAATCACATCCAGATTTTAAAAATAAAAACTATATTACAAGTTGTATATTTAAGGTGAAAAATAAACCAGCCGCTCTTTACAAATGCCTTGGAGGTTTTGCAACCAACAATGTTAATTTAAGCAAATTAGAGAGTTTTTCAGATCAAAACAGTTTTGAACAATACTTATTTATTTGTGATATGTATGGCCATATTGAAGATCCAAAAATTCAAAAATCTTTAGAAGAACTAGGCTTTCATACTGTTAATTTAGATATACTTGGCGTTTATGAGGCAAGTGAGTATAGAAACATAAAATAATTAAAAACTTTTGTTGTAGACTAGAAAATATTACTGTTATAATAAATTGGGGCTAATCAGGTGGTATTACCATGAACTCCCCCAGGCTTGAAAAAGAGCAAGGGTAATGAGTATTTTCCAGGTTGATTGGTCCCTTGCATATGAAAACTAATAACAAAGTATTAGCAATTAAGTATAGACCTCAAATTTTTGATGATCTAGTAGGACAAGAAATTATTGTAGATACAATAAAAAAATCCATTTCAACAAATAAGATCCCAAATGCTTTTTTATTTACAGGAATTAGAGGCGTTGGCAAAACAACAATAGCTAGAATCCTAGCAAAAAATTTAAATTGCACAGACTCAAAAAAAAATAATTGTTTAAATAAATGTGATAACTGTGAGCAAATTTCCCAGTCCAGGCACATAGACGTTCTTGAAATGGATGCGGCAAGTAAAACAGGCGTTGATGATGTTAGAGATCTTATAGAGTTTTCTAGATATGGACCAACATCTTCCAAGTATAAAATATTTATAATTGACGAAGTTCATATGCTTAGCAAACAAGCATTTAATGCTTTGTTAAAAACTCTTGAAGAGCCACCAAATTATTTAAAATTTATTTTTGCTACTACTGAGGTAAATAAAATACCAGTTACAGTACTTTCTAGATGTCAAAGATTTGATTTAATGAGAATAAGTTTTGAAGAACTTCTAAAATATATTAAAAAAGTTATCACATTAGAAAAAAAGAATTTAGATGAGGACATATTAAAGTTGATTGTTAAAATGTCGGAGGGATCTGTTAGAGACTCTTTGTCTCTTTTAGATAGAATTCTTTTAAGCGAAAAAGATGATGGAAAAAAATTGGATCTTAAAACAGCTCAAAAAATATTTGGTTACTTTGATAAAAGTTATCTTTTAGATCTCATAAATGAATTATTTGCTGGAAATGAAAAAAAAGTATTAGAGTTGTATCAAAATATATTTAATCAAGGTATAGAGCCAAAGTTATTTATAAATAATTTTCTTGAGATACTCTATTATCTCAAAAATCATAAGAATATAAATAAATTAAACTCTTCTGTAGATTTTATAGATGACGATTTTGAAAAAATTAAGGATTTATCAAATAAAGTTGAAAATAAAACAATATTATTATTTTGGGAGTTTGCAGTGGACATATTAACGCAAATTAATCTGATCTCCAATCAGCACCTTGCTGTAGAAATGTTTCTAATAAGACTTATGTATCTAAAAAAAGAATACTCAAGTAAGATTGAAAATTATTATGAACCGGCTGAAGAAGAAAGTAATAAAGATAATATTATTATAAATAAAGATCCATCAAAAAAAACTAAAAACGATCAAAACAAAGACAAAACTATAAACCAACTTAAATCTTCTTCGCAAGAGGAACAAAAAATTTTAGAGGATAATGAATTATTTAATAAAACAAAAATAAATTCTTTTTTAGATTTAGTTTCATTGTGCACATCAAAAAAGGAGATAGAAATAAAATACGAATTAGAAAATAATGTAAATTTAGTTAGTTTTAGAAATAAAAATATTGAAATTTCCTTTAATGAAAATCTTAATAAGAATTTTATTAAAAATTTAACGTCCAAACTGCTAGATTGGACTGGAGAAAGATGGATAATATCATTATCCAAAAAAACTGGATTGAAAACAATGAAAGAAATAAAAAGTCAAGATGAAGATGATAAATTGAAGAATTTAAAAAAATCTGAAAAATATAAAAAAGCAATTAATCTATTTTCAGATTTAGAGATTATTGATATCAAAAATTTGGAGTAATAACAAAATGACAGATTTTAGCAAAATATTGGAAAAAGCAAAAGAGATTGAATTAAAAGTGAAAGAAAGCCAGGAGAAAATAAAGAACATTAAGGCAGAAGGTTCATCAGGTGGCGGTCAAGTAAAAATAGTTTTAAATGGCGATGGTGAAATTGAAAGTTTGAAAATTTCTGACAGTTTGTTTAAAGATGATAAAACCTTATTGGAGGATTTAGTTATCGCAGCACATAATAATGCAAAAAATAATCTCAAAACCAAAACCTCAGACGAACTTTCTAAAGTTACAGGAGGCTTTGGAATACCAGGATTTAAATGGCCACTGTAAATTATGATCGAAATTAAGGAGATAGAAGAACTAATAAAAGCTGTATCCAAATTTCCAGGGTTGGGCCCAAAATCTGCAAAACGGATAATATTAAAATTAATAAATAACAAAGATGAGATTATGAAACCAACAATAAACGCACTGGTGAATGTATATAAAAATATTTCAAGGTGTAATTATTGTGGTGCATTAAAATCTTCAAATGATAAGTGTAAAAATTGCAACAATATAAATAAGAAATTTTCAAAAATATGCGTTGTTGAAAATATTGCTGATCAATGGAGCATTGAAAGTACAAATATTTTCGATGGTTACTTCCATATTCTTGGTGGCACTATCTCAGGATCAGCAGATAAAAGTCAAAGATTACTCATGGACTCTCTTGTTGATAGAATAAAAAAACAAAATATCGAAGAGGTGATTTTAGCAACAAGTGCTACAGTTGAGGGACAAACAACTGCTTATTATATCGAAGAAACTCTTAAAAATTTAAAAGTAAAAATTTCTAAGTTGGCCCAGGGGCTTCCTGTAGGTGGGGAAATCGAAAGCTTAGATGATGGGACATTATTTTCAGCTTTCAGAAATAGGACACAAATTTAATTTTTTTTTCTATATCTGTTAGCATGTAATAATGGCTCTGTATAACCAGAGGGTTGGTCCTTTCCTTTAAAAATTAAATCACATGCGGTTTTGAAGGCAATAGATTTATCAAAATTAATTGACATTTTTTCGTATCCTGGATCGCTTTTATTTTGATCGTCTACTATTTTTGCCATTTTTTTTAATGTTTCTAAAACCTGGAATGTAGTGCAAATGTTGTGATGAAGCCAATTAGAAATGTGTTGAGATGATATTCTTAATGTTGCTCTATCTTCCATGAGTCCTATATTATTGATATCAGGCACTTTTGAACAGCCTATCCCACTATTGATCCATCTTACAACGTAACCCAAGATTCCTTGGCAGTTATTTTCTAACTCATTCCTTATATCATCTATATTCCATTTTGGTTTTGAAATAATAGGGATTGATAACAATCCATCCAAATCAAATTTAATTCTTTTTTGAATTTTTTTATGTACATTAAAAACATTTACTTTGTGATAGTGCATTGCATGTAGAGTTGCCGCAGTCGGTGAAGGTGTCCAAGCGCAATTCGCTCCAGATTTTGGATGCCCAATCTTTTGATTTAACATATCTTGCATTTTATCAGGAGCAGCCCACATCCCTTTTCCGATCTGAGCCTTACCTGAAAAACCGCACTCTAAACCAATTTTTACATTATTATTTTCGTACGCTTTTATCCAATTTGAATTTTTCATGTCTCCCTTTTTCATCATTGGACCTGCTTCCATTGATGTGTGCATCTCATCTCCTGTTCTGTCCAGAAATCCGGTGTTTATAAAGACAACTCTTTTTTTTACTTTTTTAATACACTGTTTCAAATTTGAACTTGTTCTTCTTTCCTCATCCATTATTCCTATTTTTATTGTATTTCTTTTAAGATTTAATACTTCCTCAACGTTTGTAAAAATTTCATCAGCAAAAGCTACCTCATCTGGGCCATGCATTTTTGGTTTAACTATATAAATGGAACCGGTTCGAGAATTTTTATGTTTATTTAAATCATGAAGACAAGCAGCAGATGTTATAAATGCATCAAGAATTCCCTCTGGAATTTGAGTTTTATCTGAAAAGAGGACAGCAGGAGTTTTCATAAGGTGACCTACATTTCTATTAAGTAGTAAAGCTCTGCCATGTAATTTAATACTTTTTCCATTAGAGGACGTATATTTTCTATCAGAATTTAAAAATCTTACATATTTTTTTCCTAATTTTTCAAATTTTACATTTAGATCACCTTTCATTAATCCAAGCCAATTTCTGTATCCTAAAACTTTGTCTTCAGCATCAACAGCCGCAACACTATCTTCATGATCTATGATTGTGGAAACTGCCGACTCTATTACTAAATCACTAAGACCAATTGGATCGTTGTTAGCGCTAAAAGCGTAGGGGTTAATTATTAATTCTACGTGAAGATTATTATTAATTAATAAAACACCTTTTAATTTTTTTTTATCTGATCTATACCCCACGTATTGCTTTAGATTTTTTAGTTTGATAATTTTTTTATCTATTTTTAATACAAGTTTATGCCCAACTATTTTTAAAGTATTAACTTTTTTCCATGATCCATTTTTTAATGGAAAAACTTCATCGAGAAAGTCCCTACAATACCTTATTACTTTTCCACCACGCACGGGGTTATATCTATTATCTAACTTTTCTGATCCTATTGCGTCTGTCCCATAAAGCGCATCATAAAGACTTCCCCATCTAGCATTTGCGGCATTTAAAGCGTATCTAGCATTAGATATTGGTACCACCAACTGTGGCCCTGGTATTTTTGCTATTTCCTCGTCAACATTTTTTGTTTGTATTTTAAAGTTTGGAATTTTTTTCTTTAAATAACCAATTTCTAAAAGAAATTTCTTGTATTTAATTAAACTAAATTTTTTTCCTTTATCTTTAATATGCCAATGATCAATAGAATTTTGTAGCTGCCCTCTAATCTCGAGTAATTTTTCGTTTTTTTCTCTTAAATTATTAATAGATTTTTCAAAACCAGACCAAAAGTGTTTCGATTTGATTTTAGTGTTTTTTAAAAGCTCTTTGCCGACAAAGTTATAGAGTAATTTGCTAACAAATAATTTTCCAACAACTTGATAATCATTTTTTTTAATCATTATTTTATTAGGTTATAATATTTTAGTTTATTCCGTATTTACAAGGTTTATTTCTGTTATTATTAACGCAATCATTTTATTGCCTTTTTTAAAATATAATGAATATTAAGATATATGAAAAACTATCTAAATTTTGAAAATGATATTAAAAATATAGAGTTAGAGTTAGATAGGTTAAAAGATCCTTATAACAAAGAGGGTATTTCTGAGGTTGATACAAGTAAAATTGATAAATTACAATCAGATCTTAACAAAAAATTAAAAGAAATTTACTCTAATCTTGACCCCTGGCAGACAACTTTAGTAGCCCGCCATGAGGAAAGACCAAAATCAAAGTTTTTTATCGAAAATATTTTTGAAAATTTTTTTCCTTTATCTGGTGACAGACTTTTTGGCGAAGACAAATCTTCTATTGCAGGGTTGGCTACTTTTGAAGGACAGTCTGTTTTAGTTATAGGACAGGAAAAAGGTGATGATCTTGAGTCCAGGATCGAAAGAAATTTTGGTATGATGAAACCCGAGGGGTATCGCAAATCAATTAGACTAATGAAAATTGCAGATAAATTTGGTTTACCGGTTATTACTTTTATAGATACACCTGGAGCCTATCCAGGAGTTGGCGCTGAGGAGAGAGGACAAGCAGAGGCAATAGCTAAATCGATTGAATGTTCCTTGTCATTGGGTGTCCCAACTATATCAATAATAATAGGAGAAGGTGGATCTGGAGGCGCGATTGCATTAGCATCTTCTAATAAAATTTTGATGTTTGAAAATGCAATTTACTCTGTTATCTCACCCGAGGGGTGTGCGTCTATACTTTGGAGAGACCCTAAAAAAACACTTGAAGCTGCCAAAGCTATGAAACTTACATCCAAGGACTTGTTGGAACTTAAAATTATTGATGAAATTATTTTAGAGCCAAGTGGAGGCGCTCATAGGGATAAAGACCTAACACTTTTAAATTTAAAGAAATCTTTAAAAATAAATTTAGGCGAATTAAAAGATATGACACGACAAGATATAATTGCCCATAGAAAAAATAAATTTTTAAATATTGGTAGGGAAAAAGGCTTATCCAGCGGCTCTTTATCGTCTGAAAAATTATTTTCTAACAGTGTCAAAAATTTTGCCGCTATCAAAAATAAAATCATAGTAAATAAAATTAATATATATATTTTAATTTTTATAATTTTTGTTACATTTTTTATATTTTATAACTTAAATTAAGACGGTTTTTTTAATTATTGTTATACTTTGATTGATTAACAAGTTAGAATTTTTAATTTTTAAATTAATAGCTTTTTTTTGGTCTTTTTGTGTTATTTTCAATTCGAATATTCAAAAGTATAGCTAATGTATCTTGTCTAATTTTTTCCAACAATCTTTCAAATAATTCAAATGACTCTTTCTTGTATTCAATTAATGGATCTCTTTGCCCATAGGATCTTAGACCTATCACTTGCCTAAGCTGTTCAAGATATTGTATGTGATTTTTCCAATTTAAGTCTATTATTTGTAAAAATATTTTCTTCTCAAGATCCTTATTACCTAATTCAGAAATTTTACTAATTCTTTGATTCCTTCTTTCCAAAAAAATTTCTTTAATAGCATGAATAATCTCACTTTGATTAGATCTTAAAATTTTATTCAAATAATCGTTATCATTATTTTGAAGTAGAACTTCAAACTTACTCTTCAAAATTTTATTTTTTTCTAAGCTAACTGACTTATTTTTTTCAATTATGATATTTTCAATTTCATCATCAAGCAATTTGTCTATAAACTTCGTTATTTCCCCAGTGCTCAAAACTTCTTTTCGTTGACTAAATACTACTTGTCTTTGGTCGTTAAGAACATTGTCAAATTTCAGAAGGGATTTCCTTATATCAAAATTTCTTGCCTCAACTTTTTGCTGAGCTCTTTCCAATGCTTTGTTAATCCATGGGTGTTCTATACTTTCTCCATCTTTTAATCCAAGTTTTTCTAACATATTGTTTATAGACTCTGATCCAAAAATTCTCATTAAATCATCCTCCAAACTTACAAAAAAAATTGAGCTTCCCTCGTCTCCCTGTCTACCAGATCTACCTCTCGCTTGATTATCAACCCTTCTTGACTCCATTCTTTCTGTTCCTATTACATATAATCCCCCTAAAGATTTAACTTTTTCTTTTTCATCAATAACTTTATTGTTGTCACTATTATTAGAATACTCGTTTTTACCACCAAGCTGGATATCAACACCTCTTCCAGATATACTAGTCGTAATTATTACTGAATTTAATTTTCCTGCATTTGCAATTATTTCAGCTTCTTTCTCATGATTTTTTGCATTTAAAACAGTATGCTTAATTTTTTTGTTTCTTAAGAGATCAGAGTAAATTTCTGATTTATCTACACTTGATGTAAATACTAAAACTGGTTGTCCTTTGTCATTACATTCTTTTATTAAGTCGATAATAGCAATTTTTTTTTCTTCATCAGTCCTAAATATTTTGTCATTATGATCTTTTCTAATCATGTTTTTATTTGTAGGTATTGAAACTACTTTTAAACCATATATTTCGTAAAATTCCTGACTCTCTGTCAATGCTGTTCCAGTGCAGCCCGCAAGTTTTTTATATAATTTAAAATAATTTTGGTAAGTGATTGATGCAAGAGTTTGGTTTTCTATTTCAATTTTTACATTTTCTTTTGCTTCTATAGCTTGATGTAATCCGTCAGCATATCTTCTACCCTCTAATATTCTTCCTGAGATTTCATCTATTATTTTAATTTTTTGATCTTCGATTACATAATCTTTATCCTTTTTAAAAATAAAATTTGCCTTCAACGCTTGATTTACATGATGGACTATATGAAGATTAGAAGGATCATAAAAATTATTATTTTTTAGTATACCTGCATCACTTAAAATATTTTCTACTTTGTCAATACCTTTGTTAGATAATATTATAGTTCTATCTTTCTCATCTATCTCGTATTCTGAGTCTTTTAATTTTTTTACAAAATTATTTATAGATTTATATTGTTTGCTCATATTCTCTGCTTGTCCAGATATGATAAGAGGCGTTCTGGCCTCGTCTATTAAACAAGAATCAATTTCATCAACAATTGCATAATAACGATCTTGTTGAACAATTTGATTTATCGAGAGTTTCATATTGTCTTTTAAATAATCAAAACCAAGTTCGCTATTAGTTGCATATGTTATATCGCATGAATAATTTTTTAGTCTTTCATCATCATTTTGATTATTGTTTATGTATCCACAGCTTACTCCTAAAAAATTATAAATTTTTGACATATTCTCGCAATCTCTTTTTGCTAAGTAATCATTGACCGTAACAATATGTACACCTTTACCATTAAGAGAATTTAAATATGCCGCTAATGCAATCGTAATAGTTTTACCTTCACCAGTTTTCATTTCAGCAATTTTACCCTGATGTAAGATTAATCCACCAAGTATCTGAACATCAAAATGTCTTTCTCCTCTTTTTCTTCTTGATGCCTCTCTTACAAGAGCAAAAGCTTCACATATTATTTCATCATTAAAAGGCTTATCCACAAGTCTTGATTTCAGCAATTTTGTCTTTTTTGGAAATTCCTCATCATCTAATTTTGAAATTGTTTTTTCGAGATCATTTATTCTATTTAATAAATATTTGATTTTATCAATCTCATTTTGATTACTACTTTTAAAAATTCTACTGATAAAGCTAATAGGATTAAGCATTTTTTAATTTTTGATATACATTAATAATTAAATAATTATATAGTTATTAACTAATAAATTTAAATATTATGGCTCTAAATTTAAGCAATTTCTTGATTTCTAAAAAAGACAAGTCAAAAATGGCAGACTTTCAAGACCTAGATCACCTAGATGGGGTATCAATTTCTGTCACATCAGCAAATTTATATAACAATAATAGGGATGACCTTGTTCTATTTTATTTCAGAAATGGGGCAGAGTATGCGTCTGTATATACTAAATCAAAAGTGATTTCAGAAAATATAAAGTGGAATTTATCAATTAAGAGTAAAAGAATAAGAGCACTAATAGTTAATGCGCGCAATGCAAATTGTTTAACCGGCTCTAAAGGTTTCAATTCTTTGAGAGAAATTGCCGAGGAAGCTGCAAAACTATTATCTAATAAACAAAAATCTGATGAAGACAACCCAAAAAAAATTTCACCCAAAGATATAATATTTGGCTGCACAGGGACCATAGGAGAAACATTTCCATTAGCTAAAATTAAGTCATCTATAAAAAACTTAGTTGATAAAATAAAATATACTCAAAATAAATATTTATGGATTAAATCTGCAATGAGTATACTTACAACTGACTTAAAACCTAAGTTGGCAATGGAAGAATGTAAAATTGGTAATACAAAGGTTAAAATTTACGGAATTGCAAAAGGTTCTGGAATGATTTTTCCAAATATGGCAACTACATTATCGTATATTTTTACAGATGCAAATTTATCTTCTGGTATTTTAAAAAAGATATTAAAAAAAAATGTTAATGATACTTTCAATGCGATTACTTGTGATGGTGATACAAGTACAAATGATATGATAACATTTTTTTCCACAGGAACAGCAAAAAATAAAAATATCAATAATGCAAATGACTTAAAACTCAAAGATTTTGATAAAGCGGTAAATAATGTTTTATTAAATCTAGCTAAAAGAGTTGTAAGCGATGGCGAGGGGGCCTCAAAATTTATTCAAATAGATGTTATTAGGTGCAAGAACGAGGAAGATGCAAAAAAAATAGCTTTTTCAATTGCAAATTCTCCTCTAGTAAAAACAGCTATTGCAGGAGAAGATCCTAATTGGGGAAGAATAATGATGGCAGCAGGAAAAAATGATGCAGAATTTAATATCAGTTCAGTAAATTTAATGTTTGGTGAGCATAAAGTTTTTGAAAAAGGTCAAATTGCCAAAAGTTATTCAGAGCATAATCTTAAGGAATATATGAAAAATGATTCAATAAGAATCATTTTAGATGTTAATTTAGGAAAAAAAAACTTTACTTGCTACACAATGGATTTTACAAAAAAATATATAGAAATTAATTCTGATTATAGGACTTAGAAAATGATTAAATATCGGTTGAAATGTAAAAATTGTGAAAATTCATTTGATAGTTGGTTTTCTTCATCACGAGAATTTGAAAAATTAAAAAAAAATCAATTTCTAAATTGTCATTTCTGTAATTCAAAAAAGATTGTTAAAAATCCTATGGCTCCTAATATCTTAAGTTTAAAACAAAATTTAAAAAATGAAATTAAAATTAAAAAAAATAAAAATATTAGAAAAAAATTTTTGGAGTTTCAAAATTTTATTAAAAATAATTTTGAAAATGTTGGTGACGACTTTGCATATAAAGCTCGGTCTATACACTTTGATAGAAAAAAAACTAAAGGTATCTATGGAAATGCAACAAAAAAGCAGATTAATGAATTACATGATGAAGGTATTGAAACTCACTCTTTCCCTTGGATAGATGATAAAAAAAACTAAATTTTTTTAAACAACGCCATATAATTTACGTTATTATCAGTGGAAAGTTCCCAATCTCTAGAAATAATATTGTATTTTACACCAAGAATTTCTTCCAACATTAAAGAGTTCTTTTTGCATATTTCTACAAGTTCGCTAGGCTTAACAAACATGTTCCAATCATGAGTACCAATTGGTAACCACCTCAAGACATACTCCGCGCCTAAGATTGCAAAAAAATAAGATTTTAATGTTTTATTCAAGGTTGCAATGAACATTATTCCATTTTTTTTTAAAAATTTAGAACTTTCTTTTAAAAATAAATTTACATCTTCCACATGCTCTACAATCTCCATATTTAATACAACATCGAATTTTTCTTTATAATTAAAATTTTCAGGCGTTGTGCAGTAATAATTTATTTTCAGATCACTCTTTTTTGCATGAATTTTAGCAATCTTAATATTTTTATTTGAAGCATCTATTCCAACAACTTGAGCACCTAATCTCGTGAGTGGCTCACATAGAAGTCCCCCACCACACCCAATATCTAAAATCTTTACATTTTTCAGATAAGTATCGTCTCTTTTTTTTAATTTTTTCAATATACTTTTTTTTATATAATCGAGTCTCACCGGATTAAATTTGTGTAAAGGTTTAAATTTTCCATTTGGATCCCACCATTCTCTGGCTAACTTTGAAAATTTATCAATTTCCTTTTTATTAACTGTTTTATTTTTCATTGATAGTTGACTTTTTGTTTATGATAATATTTATCTAAATATAAAAATTTAAATTAAATATTCAATGAAAATAATTGTTTTAAAATTTGGTGGAACATCTGTAGGAACATTAAGTAAAATTACAAAAGTGGCTAAAGTAATCGCCTCTTACGCTAAAAAAAAATATAAAGTAATTGTTGTGTCTTCAGCCATGAGTGGGGTCACAAATCAGTTATTATTAAAAACAAAAAAAATTTCTCAAAACTTCCCAAATGAGGAAAAAGATGTGATCTTATCAACAGGTGAACAAATTTCTTGTGCCCTAATTGCAGGTAAACTTAATTTACTTGGTTATAAATCAAGGTCATGGTTAGGATGGCAGTTACCCATTATAACAAGGGGTAAATACAGTTCTTCTAGAATAATAAAAATACAAAAAACTAAAATTATTAAATATCTGAAATCAGGTGGAATTCCAATTGTAACAGGATTTCAAGGTATAAATTCCGATTTTAGAATTACTACTCTTGAAAGGGGTGGCTCAGATACGAGCGCAATATTATGTGCAAAATTTTTTAATGCTAAAAAATGTATAATTTATACTGATGTTGAAGGTGTTTACACAACTGATCCTAATCTAACTAAATCTGCAAAAAAAATAAATAAAATTTCCTATGAGGAAATGCTAGAGATGGCATCTTTAGGTGCTAAAGTGATGCAACCAGCATCAATTCAAGAGGCAAGACTAAATAGAATAGAAATAGACGTTAAGTCAACTTTTTCTAAAAAAAGTGGAACTACAATAACAAAAAAAAGAAATATAACTGGAAAAAACATAATAAGAGGAATTTCTTTTACTAAAAATGATGCAAAATTGACTTTACTTGGTGTTAAAGATAAACCAGGTATTGCTGCTTCTATTTTTAAACCTCTTTATGAAAATTCTATAAATGTTGATATGGTTGTACAAAATATATCAGCAGGCAGTAAAGAAACAGATTTAACATTTACCATTAAATTAGAGGATTTGTATAAAACTCGTAAGCTTTTAGAAAATAATAAGTCGATCAATTTTAGAAAATTAATTGTAAATAAAAATGTTTCAAAAGTTTCAATTGTTGGCGTTGGGATGATAACAACGCCTGGAGTGAGCTACAGGATGTTTAGGGCTTTGGCCAAAAAAAAAATAAACATAGAAGTTATATCTACTTCTGAAATTAAAATATCAGTTTTAATTAACAAAAAAAACCTAAAAAAATCTGTTGAAATACTTCACCAAGAATTTAAATTAAGTAGTAGTTTATGAGTTTAAGATCTTACAGAGATATACAAAAAAGAAAAACACGAGAAATTAATGTTGGAGATGTCAAAATAGGAGGATCAAATTCTATATCAGTTCAATCTATGACAAATACGTTGACTACTGATGTTAAAGCAACAATTAAACAAATAGAAGATCTTTCTAACGAAGGGGCTGATCTAGTAAGAGTATCCTGCCCGGATGAAAATTCCACTAAAGCACTTAAAGAAATATGTAAACATTCTAAAGTTCCGATAATTGCTGATATACATTTTCATTATAAACGAGCGCTCGAGGCTGCTGATAATGGAGCAAAATGTTTAAGAATAAATCCAGGTAACATAGGTACAAAAGATAAATTAAAAGAAGTGATCAAGTCAGCTAAGTATAATGACTGTTCTATAAGAATTGGCGTGAATGCGGGTTCATTAGAACAATATTTATTAGAAAAATATAAAGGGCCTTGCCCTGAGGCATTGGTAGAAAGCGCATTAAAAAACATAAGACTAGTCGAAGATAATAATTTTGAACAGATTAAAATTAGCGTTAAGTCTTCTGATGTTTTTTTATCAATCGCAGCTTACAGGCAATTATCAAAGAAAACAGAATATCCATTACATCTTGGAATTACAGAATCAGGTAGTTTTATACCGGGTAGTGTAAAATCATCTATTGGCCTAGGTGTTTTGCTTCTTGAGGGTATAGGTGACACAATCAGAGTCTCATTATCGGATGACCCAGTTAAAGAAATTAAAATAGGTAACGAAATTTTAAAGTCACTTAATTTGCGTTCAAGAGGTGTCAAAATAATATCCTGTCCATCCTGTGCTAGACAAGGTTTTAATGTTATAGAGACAGTAAAAACTCTTGAGGAAAAATTATCACATATAAAAACTCCTATAACTTTGTCAATAATCGGGTGCGTTGTAAATGGACCTGGCGAAGCATCACAAACAGATATTGGAATTACTGGAGGTGGCAAGGATAGCAATATGCTTTATCTCAGCGGAATTCAAAACAAAAAAATAAAAAATGATGAAATCATATCTCAAATAGTTTCTCTAATTGAAAAAAAAGAAGCTGAGATATTGAATAAAAAGTAAATCATGATACCAGTTGAAAAAGTTAGAGAAATTATCTCTAAACATGAAGTATTAGAAAAGGAATTGTCATCTAACAAAGTAGATAAAAAAAATTTTGCCAGAATTTCAAAAGAATACTCTGATTTAAATGAGATTTTAATTTGTGCAAAAGAATTTTTGAATTTTTATGAAACAGAAAAAGATTTAGAAAAAATAATAAATGATAGTTCATCTGAAGAAGAAATGAGGGAATTAGCTAAGATAGAACTAGATGAACTTAAAAAAAATAAAATACTCAATGAAAAAAAATTAAAATTATTTTTGTTGCCAAAAGATGATGCAGATAAAAAAGATGCTATAATAGAAATTAGAGCGGGGACAGGAGGGCTTGAAGCGAGTTTATTTGCTTCAGATTTATTCAAAATGTATGAAAAAGTGAGTCATAAAAAAAAATGGTCCTTAGAGATAATAAGTATTTCCAAAAGTGATGCTGGTGGATTAAAAGAGGTGATAGCTAGTATAAAAGGGAAAAATATTTATTCCTCACTTAAATTCGAAAGCGGAGTTCATAGAGTACAAAGAGTTCCTGATACAGAGACGCAAGGTAGAGTACACACATCTGCCGCTACCGTTGCAGTTCTACCAGAGGCTGAGGAGGTTGATGTAAAAATTGATGATAAAGATTTGAGAATTGATGTTTTTAGAAGCAGTGGACCCGGAGGCCAAAGTGTTAATACCACCGACTCAGCTGTCAGAATCACACATATACCCACTGGAATAGTTGTTAGTCAACAAGATGAAAAATCACAAATTAGAAATAAAGAAAAGGGGCTAAAGATTCTAAGGTCAAGAATTTATGAGCATGAAAGAAAAAAAATAGAGGATGCGAGATCCAAAGATAGAAAAAGTAAAATTGGAACTGGAGATAGATCTGAGAGAATAAGAACCTATAATTTTCCACAAGGTAGAGTTACCGATCATAGAATAAATCTCACATTGCATAAATTAGTGGAATTTATGGAGGGTGAAGTTTTTGATGAAATTGTTGAAAGTCTCAATTTGCATGCACAAGAAGAAGAACTTAAAAGTTTAGAGAAATGAATTTATTCCAAGCTCTTGAAAATGGTTATAATTTGTTGAAAACAAATAATATAAATAGTTACAAAATAGATACGGAGCTTTTGTTATCTGATAGTCTGAATATTTCAAAGGAAAGATTAATACTAAACCTTAAAAGAGTAATTAATAATGAGACTTACAACAACTTTTTATTGAAAATAAACAGAAGGAAAGCTAAGGAGCCAATTGCATATATTTTAAAAAAAAAGGAGTTTTGGAAAAATAAGTTTTATATTAATAAAAATGTTCTTATACCAAGACCAGAAACTGAACATTTAGTTGAAGAAACTTTAAATATTATATCAACTAATCAAAAAAAAAGGCTTTTAGAAATTGGTGTAGGCTCCGGATGTTTGATTATATCTGTCTTAAAAGAAAGAATTAATTGTTCTGCATTTGGTATTGACTGCTGTAAAAATGCAATAAAAATAGCAAAAATCAATGCAAAATTACATCATGTTCAAAATAGGATTAATATTTTCAAAACAGATGTTGACAATTTAAATTCAGGTAAATATGATTTAATACTTAGTAACCCTCCCTATATTGATAAACATAAACTTAAATATTTGGGCGTTAGCGAGTATGAACCTACAAAAGCTTTAAACGGAGGAATAAACGGAACTGAAATACTGATTAAGGTTGTGAAAAAATCTTCAAAATTATTAAAGATTAATGGAAAATTAATTATTGAAATTGGCAGTGATCAAAAATACAAAATGATTAATATACTAAAAAAAAATAAATTTTATATAAACAAAATAACTAAAGATTTATCTAACCTCGACAGATGTATAACATCCACAAAAATTGCATAAAAAAATATGAGACCTTTTAAAAATAATCATAAAAGATCTAGAGGCAGAGGTATGCAAGATAGATCATTCAAAAGATCAAATGATATTAATAGACTTAATCCAGAATTAGGTAATAGAGAAAATGGTTATAGAAGAAAAAATAATCGTAATAATGGTAACGTAGATAAATTAATTTTGAAATACAATGAGCTTGCAAGAGAAGCTTTATCTAATGGTGATAAAATTCTGTCTGAAAATTATTATCAATACGCAGATCATTTTTTAAGAATTTCAATTGAACAAAAAGAAAAACAAAAAGAAAAAATACAAAATTCTATTGAGACAAATTAAAAATTTGCTACCAAATCAGACTTAAGAACATCTGTTTTTATTCTAACTATTTCAAATTGTTTTCTGCTTGTGCCATCTAATGATTTACCTGGGGGAAGTTTAAGAAGTTGAGAATTAATTTTTTTTCCATTTTCAATGACTTCATAATGAAGATGAGGACCTGTAGATAATCCAGTTGAACCTACATAACCAATTATTTGTCCTTGTTTAACTCTGTTACCTGGTATTGAAATATTAGAAAAGTTTTTCATATGTGCATACACAGTTTGGTATGTTTTATTGTGTTTTATTTTCACACAATTTCCTCCTCCTCCGCACCAACCCGCTTTAATAATTACTCCGTCCCCCGATGCCATTATTGGAGTACCTTCAGGTGCTGCAAAATCAGTACCTCTATGCATTTTGTTATAACCAAGTATTGGATGTTTTCTCATACCAAAAGCAGAAGATAATCTAGCTCCATTAATTGGGGTTTTCATTAAAGCTTTTTTAACACTTTTACCGTTTTCATCATAATGCCCGTCAAAGTTTTTTTTTGGAAAATAATAAAGTTGATTCAATTGTCCACGCAACATTAAGTTTGCATAAATTATATTCCCATTTTCAAATATTTTTCCGTTTTCGTCTACAAATATTTCGTAGATAATTTGGAACGAATCATTTTTTCTGATATCCCTCTGAAAATCAACTTGAAATCCATAAAGCCTTGCAAATTCAATTATAATATTTGGATCGATATTTTCTTTTGTTGCACTTCTATATAAACTCGATTTAATTACACCTTCTTTTAATATAATTTTTTTTTCTAGATTTGTTACTATTTCTCTTTTAACAAATTCGTTATTTTTTAATTCCTTATATATTTCCAATTTTCTTGATTTGGATACTGGAATTAAAATGTTAGAAATTCCCTTAAAATTTTCGTTGTTTTCTATAGTTAGTTTTAAAGTTTGATTTTCTATTAAATTTTGTGCTTCGGTATTTTTCAACAATTTAACAATTTTTTTTATTTCTTTTTCATTTACAGAAAGATTATCCAAGATATTTACAAGATTATCTCCAGTTTTGATTTTATATTCAACATTCTCGAATTTTGGTTTTAAATTAGTAAAGAAGTAGTTGACAGTTTTCTTGAAATAGGAGTTTCTAAAAATTTGTAAATAATCTTTTTCAATTTTTTTGGTGTTAAAATTGTAAAATTGAGTAATAAATACAGTGATTATCAACAGAAATATTAATAAAAAAATTTCAAGATTCTTTTTAACAATACTCACAATTTTAAGTTGAATAAAATTCATTTTTTTTAATTATTTTATTTTCACCAGTTTTTATATCAAAAAACCCATATTTTATTGATTTTTTTGGAGATTTTTTCAATCAAAATTCTTGATTTAGTGATTATTTGTACTATAAGCATTTTTTCCAAACAATAAAATTATTGTTATTATTAGGTTTTACCCTAATTAGCTATTTTAAACGTGAAATTAAGAAGAGAAGTGTGGACGGTTAAGGTTACCAAAATTTGTCGTACACACTTCAAATACATATAAATTTATTCTTAGATTTATATGGAAGCTAGTGTGCGCCGTTTTTAAACTTGAGAGTTTGATCATGGCTCAGAACGTACGCTGGCGGCACGCCTAATACATGCAAGTCGAACGAAGTAGCAATACTTAGTGGCAGACGGGTGAGTAACATGTAGGTATCTTCCCTATGGTGAGGAATAACACGAGGAAACTTGTGCTAATACCTCATAAGTCTTTACGGAGAAAGCTTTATGCGCCATTGGATGAGCCTGCACTTGATTAGTTTGTTGGTGGGGTAATGGCCTACCAAGACTATGATCAATAGCTGATTTGAGAGGATGATCAGCCACATTGGGACTGAGACACGGCCCAAACTCCTACGGGAGGCAGCAGTAGGGAATCTTGCACAATGGGGGAAACCCTGATGCAGCGATGCCGCGTGAGTGAAGAAGGCCTTTGGGTTGTAAAGCTCTTTCGTCGGGGAAGAAAATGACTGTACCCGAATAAGAAGGTCCGGCTAACTTCGTGCCAGCAGCCGCGGTAATACGAAGGGACCTAGCGTAGTTCGGAATTACTGGGCTTAAAGAGTTCGTAGGTGGTTAAAAAAGTTGGTGGTGAAATCCCAGAGCTTAACTCTGGAACTGCCATCAAAACTTTTTAGCTAGAGTATGATAGAGGAAAGCAGAATTTCTAGTGTAGAGGTGAAATTCGTAGATATTAGAAAGAATACCAATTGCGAAGGCAGCTTTCTGGATCATTACTGACACTGAGGAACGAAAGCATGGGTAGCGAAGAGGATTAGATACCCTCGTAGTCCATGCCGTAAACGATGTGTGTTAGACGTTGGAAATTTATTTTCAGTGTCGCAGCGAAAGCAATAAACACACCGCCTGGGGAGTACGACCGCAAGGTTAAAACTCAAATGAATTGACGGGGACCCGCACAAGTAGTGGAGCATGTGGTTTAATTCGAAGATACGCGCAGAACCTTACCAACACTTGACATGTTCGTCGCGACTTTAAGAGATTAAAGTTTTCGGTTCGGCCGGACGAAACACAGGTGCTGCATGGCTGTCGTCAGCTCGTGTCGTGAGATGTTGGGTTAAGTCCCGCAACGAGCGCAACCCTCACTTTTAGTTGCCATCATTTAGTTGGGCACTCTGAAAGAACTGCCAGTGATAAGCTGGAGGAAGGTGGGGATGACGTCAAGTCCTCATGGCCCTTACGTGTTGGGCTACACACGTGCTACAATGGCATTTACAATAGGAAGCAAGACGGCGACGTTAAGCAAATCCTAAAAAAATGCCTCAGTTCGGATTGTACTCTGCAACTCGAGTACATGAAGCTGGAATTACTAGTAATCGCGGATCAGCGCGCCGCGGTGAATACGTTCCCGGGTCTTGTACACACCGCCCGTCACACCATGGGAGTTGGTTCTACCTTAAGGCAAAGGTTAAAAACTTTGACCACGGTATAGTCAGCGACTGGGGTGAAGTCGTAACAAGGTAGCCGTAGGGGAACCTGCGGCTGGATTACCTCCTTTCTAAGGATGAATAAAGTTATTTAATAATTTTATTCTAAATATTTAACAGGCTAATGTTGACCGTCCGCATTTCTCTTCTTATTTTTTTTGTGTTTCTCTATAAATACAATGAGGGCCGGTAGCTCAGTTGGTTAGAGCACACCCTTGATAAGGGTGGGGTCGATAGTTCGAGTCTATCTCGGCCCACCAAACTTATCTGGGGGATTAGCTCAGCTGGGAGAGCGCCTGATTTGCATTCAGGAGGTCAGCGGTTCGATCCCGCTATCCTCCACCAAGAAACACTTAGCTATTTTATTTGTAAATATTTTAATAATTATCAATATCTATATCCGATTGTTCGAATAGATGAACAATCAAGAATGTTCGAAAAGATGAACATTCCAACAAAATTTGATTCAAACACAGAATTTTTTTCTGTGCATAAATCAAGCGTTTAAGGGCGTGTGGCGGATGCCTTGGCACTAAAAGACGACGAAGGACGTGGTATACTGCGAAAAGTTTCGGGGAACTGTATGCAAGTTTTGATCCGAAAATTTCCGAATGGGGAAACCCTACACTTTATGTGTAACTTTAAATTGAATACATAGATTTAAAGAGACAACCTGGAGAACTGAAACATCTAAGTAACCAGAGGAAAAGAAATCAATTGAGATTCCGTTAGTAGTGGCGAGCGAAAGCGGAACAGGCCAGCAATGAATTTAAGAAAATTTGAATAGTATGGAAATGCTAACCAAAGATGGTGATAGTCCAGTAAAAGTAATGCTTAAATTTGTTCTTGAGTAAAGCGGGACACGTGAAATCTTGCTCGAATATAGGGGGACCACCCTCTAAGCCTAAATACTCTTTAGTGACCGATAGTGAACTAGTACCGTGAGGGAAAGGTGAAAAGAACCCCTATTAGGGGAGTGAAATAGAACCTGAAACCGCATGCCTACAATCAGTCGAAGCTCTTTTTAGAGTGACGGCGTACCTTTTGTATAATGGGTCAGTGACTTAATTTATTAAGCAAGCTTAAGCCATCTAGGTGTAGGCGTAGCGAAAGCAAGTCTTAATAGGGCGATTAGTTTAATGAATTAGACCCGAAAACGAATGAGCTTACCATGAGCAGGTTGAATGCAAGGTAACACTTGCTGGAGGACCGAACCAGTTGACGTTGAAAAGTCTTTGGATGACTTGTGGTAAGGGGTGAAAGGCCAACCAAATTCGTAGATAGCTGGTTTTCCGCGAAAACTATTTAGGTAGTGCGTTGAATAAATAGATGTTTAGAGGTAGAGCACTAAATGGGCTAGGGGGAAGAGATTCTTACCAAACCTAATAAAACTCCGAATGCTAAACATTGTTCTTCAGCAGACAGACTGTGGGTGCTAAGGTCCATGGTCGAGAGGGAAAGAGCCCAGACCACCAGATAAGGTCCCAAAATTATGATTAAGTGTGAAAGGATGTGGAAATTCCTTAACAGCCGGGAGGTTGGCTTAGAAGCAGCCATCCTTTAAAGATAGCGTAACAGCTCACCGGTCTAATAGAGTTTCTGCGCCTAAGATGTAACGGGGCTAAAATCATATACCGAATCTGTGGATTTATAATTTTTTTTAAAAATTATATCTGGTAGCGGAACGTTCTGTAAGCCTGTAAAGGAATACCCGTGAGGGATTCTGGAGGTATCAGAAGTGCGAATGCTGACATAAGTAACGATAAATAAAGTGAAAAACTTTATCGCCGAAAATCCAAGGGTTTCTGCGCAAGGTTAATCCGCGCAGAGTTAGTCGGCCCCTAAGGCGAGGGCGAAAGCCGTAGTCGATGGAAATAAGGTTAATATTCCTTAACCAGATGGAAGTGACGGATTTTGTAAGTTGTAAGTTCTTAATGGATTGAACTTGCTGCGAAAAAGTCCCAGGAAATAGCTCCATCATTAGACCGTACCCTAAACCGACACAGGTGGATTAATAGAGTATATTTAGGCGCTTGAGAGAATGATGTTGAAGGAACTCGGCAAAATGCTTCTGTAACTTCGGAATAAAGAAGACCTTTTTATGGGCAACCATTTAAAGGTGGCACAAGCCAGGGAGAAGCGACTGTTTATCAAAAACACAGGGCTCTGCTAACACGTAAGTGGATGTATAGGGTCTGACGCCTGCCCGGTGCTGGAAGGTTAATGCGATGGGTGCAAGCTCATTTCTGAAGCCCCAGTAAACGGCGGCCGTAACTATAACGGTCCTAAGGTAGCGAAATTCCTTGTCGGGTAAGTTCCGACCTGCATGAATGGCGTAACGATTTCTCCGCTGTCTCCAACATCAACTCAGTGAAATTGAATTCTCCGTGAAGATGCGGAGTTCGCGTAGTTAGACGGAAAGACCCCGTGCACCTTTACTGCAACTTTACATTGGTGTTAGGAAAAACATATTTAGCATAGGAGGGAGACATTGAAGCAAGAGCGTCAGCTCTTGTGGAGTCGCCAGTGAAATACCTCTTTTGTTTTTCTTGACATCTAACTGATTGCCGTTATCCGGCATCAAGACATTGTATGGTGGGTAGTTTGACTGGGGCGGTCGCCTCCCAAATAGTAACGGAGGCGTGCGAAGGTAAGCTCAGAACGGTCAGAAATCGTTCGTGGAGTGCAATGGCATAAGCTTGCCTGACTGTGAGACTGACAAGTCGAGCAGAGTCGAAAGACGGTCATAGTGATCCGGTGGTTCTGAGTGGAAGGGCCATCGCTCAACGGATAAAAGGTACGCCGGGGATAACAGGCTGATACTGCCCAAGAGCTCATATCGACGGCAGTGTTTGGCACCTCGATGTCGGCTCATCACATCCTGGGGCTGGAGCAGGTCCCAAGGGTTTGGCTGTTCGCCAATTAAAGTGGTACGTGAGCTGGGTTCAGAACGTCGTGAGACAGTTCGGTCCCTATCTGCTATGCGTGTAGAAGAATTGAGAGGAGCTGTCCCTAGTACGAGAGGACCGGGATGGACGTACCACTGGTGGACCGGTTGTAGCGCCAGCTGCAGTGCCGGGTAGCTAAGTACGGACGAGATAACTGCTGAAAGCATCTAAGCGGGAAACTCACCTCAAAACTAGTTCTTCCCATAGAGCCGTGGTAGACCACCACGTTGATAGGCTGGGTGTGGAAGTGCGGTAACGCATGTAGCTGACCAGTACTAATAGCTCAATTGGCTTGATTTATGCACTGAAAAAAATTTTATCAACTATGATTAAAAAAAAACTTAAAACTTTCTACAAAAATATCAAAACTAGTAAAATAAAGTATTTTTTCGGGTCAGATGATGTTTTCAAGATAATTTCTAAAGATCTTTCTAAGACAAAACAAAAATTTAAAAATGTTCTTGATTTAGGTTGTGGTAATCTAGAAAATATAAATAAGATTAAAAATTTAAAATTTGAAAATTATTTAGCTGTAGATTGGATCCAACCTCCAAAGAAATATTTAAAAGATAAAAGAATTAAATTTATCAAATCAGATATCGATAAATTTAAAACAAAATCAAAATTTAATCTGATTTTATTATTAGGAACAATTGAGCACATCAAACATCCTCAATTGATACTTAAAAAAATAAAGAAAATGATGTGCAAAAATGCCATTTTAGTAATTTCTCATCCAAATTATTATAATATTAGAGGTATAATTTTACTTACTTGTAAAATGCTTTATAATTCAACAGTTTCACTATCTGATGTTCACAACTTTTATCCTGAAGAAGTTAAGGAAATATTACATAAAATTGGTTTCAGAAAAATAAAAATACAGACTATTAGAAAAGAAGAATATAATAAAAAAGATATAAATTTCTTAGATCTAAAACAAAGATTGCCAAAATTTATAAAATCAAAAAACAGTATTAAAAAATTTCTTAAAAAGTATCTTATAATGAAAAAATATTTAAGAGGAGGTGATTTAAGCGGCCAATATACAATTTTATATGTAAAAAAATGATTATAAAAAAAATTATAAATAAAAAGGATATGACATTAATACAATCAAATATTACACAATTTAAAAAATTGGCTAACAATAAAAAAATTTGAATTAAAATTAAATTTCACCTAGAAGGATTTTATGAGATGCAACTTATGCCAATCTAAAAAAACAATAAAAAAACTTACTATTAAAACTAGAGATAGGTTTGAAATTGCATCTAAAGTAAATGCTAAAAATTACACAAGATTTTGGTATAAATGCAATGATTGTTTAGTTTTTTTTAATGTCCAAAAATTAGTAAATAAAAAAAAGTTACAGAAAATTTCAAAGAATTATTTTAAAATAGATTTTCCTAATCTAACACCAGAAGAAAGATTTAAAAATATTATTAATTTAACAAATAAAGATTCTGATAATTATTATAGAGTTAAAAGAGTAGCAAAATTTTTATCCAAAACAAGAAAACATTCTAAGTTATTAGACTTTGGTGCCGGTTTAGGTGTTTTTCTTTTTAAACTTATTAAACTTAAATTTAAAAATCGTTACAAATGGAATTTCTTTTCTTTTGAGCCAGATATATCCAATAAGAAAATTATAAAAACAAACGTTGCTATAAAAAATATTGACAAAAATATTTTTAAAAAAAAAAATTATTATGATTTTATTACATTAAATAAAGTTTTAGAACATATAGAAAAACCAATTGAATTTTTAACTAGACTGAGGTCAATTTTAAAAAATGGTGCAATAATTTATATCGAAGTTCCCCATATATATGGAGCTTTAAAAAAAAATGATAGCTCTTTAGTTTCACTCCATTATAATATCTATTCTAAAGCCAGTTTAGAATTTATTAGTTTTAAACTAAATTTTGATATATTAGACTTAAAAATAATTTCAGAACCTAGCAAAAAAAAAACAATTTATGCATTTATGAAAGTAAAGAAAAATGTACGATAAGATCTTAAAATTTATATTTAAAATTCCAATGTCAATTGGATTAATAAGTTACACCAGATTTTTGTATTTTTATTATATAAGGAAAAGTTTTAAGACCTTATACCCGATAGAAAGTTCAGATCATGGAATGGCTAAAAGAAATAATGTAACTGCTTTACAGGGAAATACAGAACATCTTAAAGGTAACAACTTATTTAACTTTTTTTCTATGGTAAGAAAAAAATTTAATGGACAAAGATCATCCTTACTTATTCATCCATTCAAATCTATAGATTATTTAAATTTAAAAAATCAAAAAATTCTCTCTATTGGTCCAAGACTTGAAAGTGAAATTTTTAATTTTATAAAACATGGATTTTTAAAGAGAAATATTACCGCTTTAGATATTCAGTCTTATTCATCACTAATAAGCTTAGGTGATATGCTCAGCATGCCATATGAGGAAAATAAATTTGATATAACTTTTTGTGGATGGGTATTAGTTTATACAAATGAAATTAAGAAAGCTGTAAATGAAATGATAAGAGTAACTAAAAATGATGGCTATATAGCTGTAGGAATTTCTCATAAACCAGATGTAAAATTAACTAAAGAGTCTTTAAATAATAGTGAAGAACTAATTAATTATTTTAAACCGAATATAAAAAGAGTGATTTTTAACCATCATGCTGGGGATCTAGGAAATGAAATTGATAAAAAAAAGTTTTTTAGGTGTGTAATTATTTTACAGATAAAAAAGTAAGACAGTGAAAGTTTTATAATTTAAAGTATATACTTGAAGAAGATTTATCAATTTAACACAAAAGTTTTAAAAAAATCTTTTCTTTCAAAAAAATCTTTGATTTCCGAGTGAGATGAAATTCTATTCTCAAAAAAATTCATAATTAAATCTTTTACATTATATAAACTTGAATTTTTCGTCATGACTAGTTTTGAATTATCACCATAAATCTTTACAATAAATAATGCTGGATAAGATCTTCTTGTTCTTTTATCTTTGTCTCTGTACCAATGATCAGATGACAAAATTATCATCAAATCTTTTTTATCTTTTTCTTTTAAATTTTTTAAAATTTTGTTTAGTAATAAATCTGTAAGTTTTAAGTTTAAAATGTAAGAACCTAAACCTTTGGCTCGGCCATCTAAAGTTGTGCTTACCTCGTATACACTTTCTGCAAAATCGTTATTCTCACCTGTAGTATGTGGAGGAAAAAGATGAATAAAAGTTAAATTTTTATCTAAATTTTCCATATGAAATTTTATATCTGAATAACTAAAAGCTTCTTTACAACAATCTCTTCCATCAAAAAAATCTAATTTTTCCATATCTATTTTTGGTGATATTTTCTTGAGTATATTTATATCGGAAACATACTCGTATTTTAATTTATTTTTATTTTTTTCCATTTTTTCTAAATTTTTTTTTTTATTTATTAATCTTGAAAAAAGATCAAATTTATTTTTTATTGAATATATAAATGAAATTCCATTATACCAAAAATATTCTGGTGGACTATCATCTTGATCAGTAGGCGATAAACAATTATTTACTTCTGGCATAAAAACACAATATGGAAATACATTAGAAAAAATAGCGCTAGTTAAACCTAATTTCTTAAATTGACCAAAAATTGTGTTTTCAAAATCAAAAGGTATCAATCCAGAATTTGTATTAAGATGAATTTTATAATTTTTTATAACATTACTACCTATAGGATGCTCTCCAATTAGCATTGATGGCATTGAAACACTTGTATATTTTGAGGGTGGATAAGCATTTTTGTGTTCAAAAGAACTTTTTCTTAAATTACTAAAAGTGTTTAAATCAGGAGACAACTCTTCATTATCAAATGCTATTAATGGATCAAAACCATCAAAAACAAACCATATTACCTTTTTATCTTTGTTAATATATTTTAAATCAATATTTTGACTGACTTTAATTGGTTTTGAAGCAAAAGAAGTGTATCTTTCATAGAAGATGAATAGCGACGTTATTAAAAATATATATCCTATAGAAACACACATTCTAATTACTTTATTTAAATTGTTCCTTACTAAAAATAGAGAGATAAAAACAAGAAAATAAGGGATGGTAAAAATTACTATTCTATTCTGTAATTCAACGTCACCTCTAGTGACTAAAGAAAAAGTGCTAGAAATAAATTGAGGTAAAGTTTCTGCGTTAGCTAAAAAGAAAAAACCTTTTATAGCTTGGGTTATTAGCCAACAAAAAAAAATTAGTTCTAAGAATAAAATAATTTCTTTATTTAAATTAACTTTAGAAAAAAATGAAAAAATTTTTATAACTAATATTATTAAAATAAATGAAAATATTAATAAAAATAAAGACTCGATTAATATATTGAATAATGGTTTATATAAAAACGAGTTACTCCAAAATACGTAATTTCCCGTTAAGATAAAAGATAATGAAAAAATCGAGCTATAATTATTTAAATTATCTAAATTTAAATAATCATTTTTGATCGAATTCATTTTTCTTTTTAAATATTTTTTCTTTCAATTTTCTAAAATATTTTTTTGTAATTATAAATGGATAAGATATATAAAATGCTATTGCCCCAAAAAAAGCTAATAATGCTTGAATTATTCCGCCGCCTGTACCAGGATCTAAATACGCGAAAGATGTATTCGGTAAAAAAAGTAAAGTAAAAAAAAATAAAAATTTCATGGAGAATTTTTACCAGATAAATTAATTTTTACTAGTTAAAAATTAATTTAAAAACTTCCTGTTTTTCTTTTTTAGTCATAAAAGAATAATAATTACTTTTTTTGTTTTCATTATGTTTTTTTGGAATATCAGATATATTACTAATCAAATCATTTTTATTAATTATTAATTCTCTAAGCAAAAAACCTCTTAAAAGTGGATCAAAAAAGCTATACCACAATCTATAAATCTCATCAGTTTCTAATTGTGAAAAAATATCAAATTTAAATTTTTGAAATTTAATTTTTTTTTTATACAAAATGTTACCCTCATCAATTTTTTTATTCATTACAAAACATGATACAGCATAATCCCCCCAGTGTTTTAATTGCCATAGTGATGCATCTGCACCTTTTATGGAAGGTAAATCACCTGGGTGTATATGTATAAACTTTTTGTCTAAATCTAAAATCTCTTTATAAATTTGTTTGCCAGAATTAATGAAAATATTTTCTTCCATATTTTTAATTAGTTTTATATTCTCAACTGAATTTATTTTTCGGTTTTTAGAAATTATCAAATTTTTATAAATATAATTTATATTTTCATACTTATACATTTGTTCACAAAACCCTTTTTCATAATCAAAATAATCTTCTATTTGATAGATTAAGCATTTAAATTTTTCTTCTTTAAGAAATTTTAAAGGCCAAAAATTATTCTGATTAAAAATCATTCTCAATTTAATAAAATTGGGATAAAAACTATCATCAGCTAAATACACTAAATTTTGAATTTTAATTTTACAATCTTTAAAAATTTTAATGTAACACCTGGATATAGGGCCATCTTCTATGATAAGGCTAATTTTCATTTTTTTTTAATATATAAAAGTTTCTATTTAAATCGTAAAAATTTCCAAATTTATAAATTCCGTTTCTCAAAATCTTATAATTTTTACAATATTTGTTCACTATTTCCTCAAATTTTTTGGGCGGCTCATAAAGAGGCGAATGTGACTCTAAGACTAAAATCCCATTATTTTTTAAAAGCTTATCGATTTTTTTAAAATATAAATTTGTATCATCTATCCCTTTATCAAATGTTGAATGATTAGCTAAAGATAAAACAACGTCGAATATTTCATCAATTTCGTAAGTTAAAAAATTTTCAGCGAGAAATTTAGTGTTAATAATTTTTTTTTCCTCTGCAATTGTTCTTGCTATTTCAACTAATTTTGAATTATATTCTATGCCTACTCCAATTTTAAAATCTGTATTTAAATTTAAAATAATGGATCCAGTATTGCACCCAATATCTAAGAATTTCTTTGAAAATAACAATTTATTTAGATCCAAAACCTCAATTCTTTTATAAGTATTTCTTAAGCCCGGTAAATTTATGCAAGGCATATCTTGATAAAAAAAACTTTCTCCATAATCATATAAATTATTCTTTTTTGAGTTTATTTTGATTACTTTATTTCTTATTTTTCTGTACTTATCAAACCTAATAAAATGTTTAAAATAATTAATTAAATTTAAAAGTTTTGTTTGCACAACTCAGTAAAAATATTTTTTATAAAAATTGTCAATTAGCTCTTTATCATTTTTGTTATAGGAATTATTATTTCTCAAAATTAAGATATCATCTACAAGTTTTTCTATTTCATCAATATTGTATGTATTGCCTAATTGATTTCTTGATATTTCTTCAATTGAAAAGTTATAACTGTCTTTATTAGAATTTAAAATTTTTTGAGTAGAATTGATTAAAAAAGGCTTGATTTTTTTAATTATAGAATATTCAATAAAAATACCTGACCAATCAGAAACCAGAAATTTGAAGTCATCAAAATTTATATTAAAATCTTCATCCAAATTAACCTTGTTATTTATTAAAGATTTTTTATCAACCTCTTTTTTTCTTAACGACATATAGTGTGGTCTCAATTTATAAGTTAGTTTTTTTTTATTTAAAAAATTAATTAGAATATTATGGCAATTTAATTTATAAAAATTACTTTTCCAAGTAGGTGCTATTAAAACATCATACTTAGTTTTATTTTCATTTAGAGTTTTTTGATTAAAAAAAGCATATTTACTTTTGAATGCTTTTATATTTAAGTTTTTAATTTTGTTAATTTCATGTATTTCATTATATTGAAATTTATTTATTGCCTGTATTGCATTAAAACAATCAAACGCTTTATTGTTGTAAGCTTTTATAATACTAACAGGAGAGTGCTGTAAATATATATATTTACAACCAAATAATCTAGATTTAACAAATAAAGAGTTATTTAGATCTGGTGTAGAAGAGTAAAAGTACTTAACTTTCAAAGTTAAAAAAAAAATTTCTATAAAAAATTTTGATTTGAATGTAAATAAAGAAATATTATCAAGTTTTCTTAAGTCTATATCTTCAATGCTTATTACAAATATCTTTTTCTTTATTGCCTTTTTTTTAATATATGGAATTAAATATGATTGAATGTTCCTATTTTCACAGAAGAAACCAACTTTAAATTTTTTTTGAAGAATTTTAAATTTAATAAATGAAAATAAATCTTGTATAAAAGTCATCATCAATCAAGTCTATTTATTAAATTAAATCTATAAACCTCTATTTAGCTATGTATACTTTAAACTGTTAAGATTGTATATTTAAAATTAGCAATATATATAAACATGTTATTAAAAAAAAAAATTAAAAAAAATTCATAACTTATATAAATGAATATTTATATAATAATAGAAAACGCAAATAGAGAATTATTCCATAAAACTATACTTGCTAGATTTTTGGCCTTCGAGGGTCACAAGGTTCTTATTGGCGAAAAAAATGAATTTAGAAAAAAAATAGATGCTCTTCCTCCAGGTTTGATTATCGAAAAAGGGGTTATGAAAGGCTCTATTGACAGATTTAAAAAATGGAAAACAAAAGGACATGTAATATTTTGTTTTGACGAAGAGTCATTAACATATCCAAATGATAAGCAATACTTTGGTTTGAAATGTGATAAAGGAATTGAAAATTATATAGATTATTTTTTTGTTAGCGGCACAAGACATTACAAAACTTTAATTAAGAGATTTAAAAAGCATCAATTAATTTTGACTGGTGTTCCAAGATTTGAATTATTAAAAAATCCATACAAAAACATATTTGCTAAAAAAGCAGCTAATTTAAAAAAAAAATATGGAGAATATATTTTAATTTGTTCTAGATTTGGAAATGTAAATTTTTACGAGGGAAAAAAGAAAAAATATCCAAAAAATATATACGGAAACTATATTTCAACTTCAAAAAAAATTTTTAAAAATTTTATCAAAATACCTGAAAAAATTGGTAAAATTTACCCAAATAACAACATTATTATTAGACCTCACCCAAGCGAAGATCCTGAAATTTGGAAAGAAACTTTATTTGTAAATAAAAACTTTAAAGTTATTTATGATGATGAGTTATACCCTTGGTTATTGGGATCTAAATTTGTGATTCAAAATAGATGTAGTACGGGTATTGAGGCTTACTTTTTAAAAAAAAAAGTAATATCTTTTGAACCTTATCCAATGAAAGACGAAATTAATGTTCTATTTTCAAATTTAGGAAAATCTTTCAAAACAATTGATCAATTTAACAAAAAAAATTTAAAATATGATAAAAATTATTGGACTAAATCCCGCACAAAAAAAATTAAACATTATATTGAAAATATCTCAGATGTTAATTCATTTAATATAATTATGAAAAAAGTAAAAAAAATAGATGAGAAAATATTATTGGAAAATAAAGAGTCAAACATAAAATTTTCATTAAGAGACAGAATGGTGGTCTTAAAGGATAAATTATTTAAACCAAAGTCTAATTTTAAAAAATATTCACTTCATAAGATTGGAAAATTTGATCTATCAAAAGTCAAAGAAATAATTAGATTGTCAAACTTATATTACAAAAGTGTAAAAAAAATGTTTATAAAGCAAATTGGAAAAAAAATTTTTTTAATAGAGACAACTTAGATGAAAACTAACATATATTTACCCATTGAAATTAAAAGAAGGGAGCTTAATGCACGAATTTATTTTGCTGTTATTGCTGCTGTGAATGGACATAAAGTTACACTTGGAAGAAAAAACAGATTTAGCGAGTTTTTCAACAAAATACCACCAGGAAATTTTATAACTAAAAGCATAGGTCCTTCAAATTTCAAACTTATTAGAGAATTAAAGAAATTAGGACACAAAATATTTTTTCTAGATGAAGAAGGACTTATGTGTTTTAACAAAGAATTTACTCATAGAAGAATTACCAGAGAGGGATTAGAACTCCTTGATTATTTTTTTACTTGGGGAAAAAATCATTTTTCTGATATTAATACTTTATTTCCAGATTTTAAAAAAAAATTTTTAGTAACAGGTAATCCTCGTTTTGATATTATAAAAAGTAGAGCAAAAAAATTTTATTCAAATGAAGTTGAAAATATAAAAAAAAATTACGGTAATTTTTTTTTACTCACGACAAAATTTGCTAAAATTAATTATGTAAAAAGAAAAAGCGTAGAAAGTTGGTTTAATTCTCAATTAAAAAAAGGATTGCTTAGATCAGAAGAAACAATTCAACTTTGTAAAAAATCAATAAAACATGAGGAAAAAAATCTTAAAAATTTTTTTGATTTTATAAGATTATTTAACAAATCTGCAAAAGACAAAAAACTAATAATTTTAGTACATCCAGGAGAGGAAGTTTCTGTCTATGAAAATTTGGTCAGAGGCATGTCTAATGTCTCGTTAGCTTCAAGTTTTTCAACAAATAGCTGGATATTAGCATCAGATTTAATTATTCAAAATAATTGTACCACTTCAATTGAGGCATACATGATGGGAGTACAGCCAATTCAACTAAATGTTTTTAAGGATCCAGATATTGAGTTTAAGATTCCTAAGATTGTTTCAAATATTTTTGATGACAATCAGAAGCTAATTAATTTTCTGTTAAATTTTAGAAAAGAGGATTTTCAAAAAAAACAAATTTATCAAAATAATATTTTAGAAATCAAGAATTATATTGAAAATGCTATGGATAAAAATTCTGTCAGTCTAATATTGGACACACTATTTCACGACGAATTTTTTTGTAAAGATTATAATATTATTTCGCCAACTTTAGAAAAAATTTTGTACAAATTAAAGATGTTTAAACGTAGCACTTTAAATTATATAAAAGATCCTGGCAGTATGACTCTGTCAAAACAAAAATTTCAATCTTTAACTTTTAATGAAATTAATAATTTTGTGAGAAAAATTGTAGAAACTGAAAATTACCAACAAGATAAATTTAAATTAAAAGAATATTTACCAGGATTATTCACCTTGGAGCATGATAAAAAAGCTTAATTAAACTTAAATTAACTTTGATTTACTATATTTTAACAATAATTTAATAGTTGATCTTAAATTTTTTGGTTTAAATAATTTTGTGAATTTACCAGTATGTGTCCAAACATCCTCTGGATTTTGCTTTTCGTAATAATCAAGACTACTATTTAAATTGCTGCTTTTAATTTTCTCCGGTACAACTCCGAACATAACAAAAATTATATCTCTTTTGTCTTTGCGGACATTTCCAGCTCTGTGCAAACATTTTGTCGTATTAGCAATCACTGTTTGACCTTTTTTACCAGTGTTTAAATATAATTTGTCTTTTAGATCTTGCACTTTATAATTGTTTCTATTTTTGTAATTATTTAATTGTACAAACTTTTTTGTTGAAGAAATATCATAAATATTTAAGGGGCCATTGTTTTCATTTACATCATGAAGATTGATAAACATCTTAAAATAAGTACCAATATAATAATCTACATGATAGTAATTACTATATGGTTCTTTAGATTTATCTCTTAATTGTTGTTTGTAATATTCTGGTTTCTCATTAATTGGAAAATTCCTTTTTACACGAATTTCAGATATTGCAATTTTATTATTATAATACTTCTCTAATTTATTAATTAAATCTCCGTAATCTCTTGTAAATAATTCTAATATTTTTTTTCGATAATGCTTGTCGATCGGAAATTGGTAACTTGAAAGTCCATCTTTAATATTTTTTTCTTGAGGAAAAATTATATTATTGTTTACAAAATCTACTAATTCTGGTGAAGTATAATTAGTTTTTACAAATCCTTTATTGTGATACTCTGCAATTTCATCTTCAGTAGTTTTGTCTTTTAAAACAAACAAAGAATAAAGCTTATCAAATAATATGTAATTTAAAGTATTTGGATTTTTAAATAAAGTTATTCCTAAATTTTTATTTAATTGAGAGATCATATCTATAAATTTATAATATTATATTTAATTTAAAATGTAAAATTATAATATTAATTATTTTTTCTGAAGAGTAAAATATTTAATGTGTTTATTTTGTATCATAAAATAAATTGAATTATATTGTACTTTTAAAGTACAATATAAATTATATATGAAAAATATTTTAATTTTTGGAGCTGGATCCATAGGAAATCACATGACATATGCAAGTATAAAACTTGGTCATAAAGTATATATAACAGATAAAAATTTTGCAGCTTTAGAAAGGATGAAAAAAAAAATTTACCCAAAAAGATATGGAAAATGGAATAAAAATATAAATCAAATTAGTAATAGTAATCTTAATAAATTAAATATTTTTTTTGATTTAATTATTATAGGCACACCTCCTAAAACGCATATTGAATTGTTAAATAAATGTAAAAAAATGTTTAAATACGATAAAATATTAATTGAAAAACCCTTATGTTCTTATTTAGAAAATTATAATAAATTAGAAAATGAAAAAAATTTGTTTTGTGGTTATAATCATTCTGTTTCACAATCATTTCAAAAATTTTTATATTTAATTGAAAAAGAAAAAAAACAAAAAAAAATTTTTATATCGATAAAATGGCAAGAGAGCTTCAAGGGTATTCTGGGAGCTCATTTCTGGTTAAAAGACGAGTATGACACATATCTAGGTGATATTAGCAAAGGAGGAGGAGCCATACACGAACATTCTCATGGATTACATCTAGCAATATATATTTTGAAAAAACTCAAAATTAAAAATTTTGACTTCAACAGTAATATTTTTTTTAAGGACATGGAAAATAAACCAACTTATGATGTTGCATCAGTTTTGAGATTTTCAAATAGTAAAATAAATTTAGTACTAGAAACTGATTTATTAGAGGACAACCCCCAAAAAAAAATAATTTTTTTTAATTCAAAAACTAAGATTATTTGGCATAATTCATTTACTAAAAATTTAGATTGTATTGATTATCAAAATAAAAAATTTAAAAAAAAATATAATTTTAAAAAAAATAGAAGTTCTGAGTTTGAAAAAGAAATATATCATATCTTGAATATAAAAAATCAAAATCAATACAACAATTCTCCTTTAAATATAAAATATTCTATTGAAGTTATGAAAAAAATCAGTAGAACATTAAAAAATGCAAAACATTTTTAACAACCTTTTTGTACTTGACTTAGCTAATAATCATTTTGGTGACTTAAAACATGCAAAAAAGATTGTAGATCAATTTTCTGTGGTAATAAAAAAATTTAACATTAATGCATGTATTAAATTTCAATTTAGAGATTTAGAAACTTATATTCACAAAAAATTCAAAAAAGATAAAAATAATAAGTATATTAGAAGATTTTCTTCTACAAGACTTTCTAAAGAAGAAATTAAATCTTTATTTAATTATATAAAAAAAAAAGGTGTCAAAACTTGTTGTACTCCATTTGATGAAATTTCAATTAATTTAATTGAAGATCTCAAATTTGATTTTTTAAAAATTGCAAGCGTTAGTTCAAATGATTGGTCGTTAATAGAGAGATCGGCACAAAATAATATTCCCAAAATTGTTTCTACTGGCGGAAGATCAATGAAGGATATAGATAAAATATTCAACTTTTTTGAAAAAAAGAATCAAAAATTTGCTATAATGCACTGCGTAAGCATATATCCAACAGATCCAAAAAATAGTGAATTACATACGATCAGTAAGCTGATATCTAGATTTAATAATCAATTACAAATTGGATGGTCCACTCATGAAGATCCAAAAAACTTTTTTATTGGACCGATAGCTTATTCTCTAGGAGCAAGAATATTTGAAAAACATATAGGAGTAAACTCAAGTAAATACAAGCTTAATAAATATTCAATTACACCAAAATTATTTGAAAAATATTTAGAAAAAATGCAGGATGCTAGAAAAATTATTGGAAACGAGTCAAAGAAAATTGTTACTAAACTAGAAACTCAAACCCTTTCTACATTAGAAAGAGGAATCTATCTTAAAGAAGATTTGAAAAAAAACCAATATTTATCAGAGAAAAATATTTACTTTGCTTTTCCTAAAATGCCAAATCAGATGTCCTCATCTGGATTTAGCTTTAAACTTAAATCTCATAGAGTCTTGAAAGATCTAAAAAAAGATAATCCAATTAAAAAAAATGATATTAAGATTGTTGAACAAAAAAAACTAATGAACCTTACCAATTACATTAATGAAGCAAAGATAATACTTAGATCTACCAAAATTAATTTAGGTAATAACTTTGATTTAGAAATTTCACATCATTATGGAATAAATAGATTTAGAAAATATGGATGTTTTTTATTTAATTGCATTAATAGATTATATGCCAAAAAGATAGTTTTGCTTTTTTCAAATCAAAAACATCCTCTGCATAAACATCGACTGAAAGAAGAAACTTTTCAAATTCTTTCTGGAACCCTTGAAAGTACTTTAAATGGAAGAAAATCAACACTTTACCCAGGTGATACAATATTAATAAAACCAGGTGTGTGGCATAACTTTAGAGCATTAAATAAGCCATGTATATTTGAGGAAGTTTCAACAACGAGTTATCCAAATGATAGCATTTATAAGGATGATTCAATTAATAAATTAAAAAGAGAAGAAAGAAAAACAAGATTGAGTAATTTTAATACTGAATCATTATATTTAAAATTTTAATGATTCTTAATAAATCTTTTCTGGCTATTATTCCTGCAAGAGGTGGTAGTAAAGGTGTTAGATTTAAAAATATAAGAAAAATCATTAAAAAAAAAACTTTATTAGATCTAACATATTCATTTGCAAAAAAATGTACTTTTGTAGATAAAATAATAATAAGCACTGATCATAAAAAAATTATAAACCAATGTAAAAAAAAAAATTATAATTATATTGTTAGACCAAAACATCTTTCCAAGGACTATGTTTCCGCTTATAAAGTTATTGAAAATGTCATTAAAAAACTTACACCAAGATTTGATTACCTAATTTATTTAGAGCCTACCTCACCATTTAGAAAGTTAAATGATTTAAAAAAATCTTGCTTTGAAATAGTAAAGAAAAAAGCTAACAGTTGTTGGTCGGTAAATAAGGTCTCGAAAAAATATCATCCAAAAAAAATATTGATCAATTTAAAAGGTAACTTAAAACTTTACGAAAAAGAAGGTGAAAACATTATTGCAAGACAACAACTTGAAGAAATTTACCAAAGGAACGGTATATTTTACATATTCAAAACAAATCAATTAATTAAAGAAAAAAAAATTTATTTAAAAAAAACTATTTTTCATGTAATAGACTATCAACACTTTAATATTGATACTTTAGACGATTTAAAAAGAACAAGAAAATTGGCAAAAAAATTTAAATTCCATGGTTAAAATTATAGCTGAACTTTGCCAAAATCATAATGGAGATAAAAAGTTGATGGGTGAAATGGTAGCTGCAGCAGCTGAAGCAGGTGTTGAATATGTTAAAATTCAATCTATGCAATCTAAAGATTTAACAAAAAGATCGAGGTTCGAAAAAGGTCTAATTGAAGGTGGAATTACAAAAGTGATCAGAAGACCATTTAAAGAGGAATATAATAGATTAAAAAATTTAGACTTAAGTTTAAGAGATCAAAGTTATTTTATTGAATTATGTTTTAAGTACAATGTTAAACCTATGACAACAGTTTTTTCGTTAAATAGAATTAAAGAATTAAATAAACTTAATTTTGATACATTTAAGGTTGCAAGTTTTGATTGTTCATCCTTTAATTTAATTAAACAGTTAAGTGAAACCAAGAAAAATTTAATTATCTCTACAGGTGGAACTTATTTAAGAGAAATTATTCAAACCGCCGAAATTCTCAAAAAACGAAAAAAAAATTTTACATTTTTACATTGCATTTCAATTTACCCAACACCATTACATGAAGCAAATTTGAGTAGAATAAAGCTACTCAAAAAGATTAATTACAATGTTGGTATAAGTGACCATTCATCACCAGAAAAAGACGGAAATCAATTAAGTTTAGCTGCAATATTATATGGAGCAACAATGATTGAGAGACATTTTACAATTTTGAAAAAAGACAAAACAAGAGATGGGATTGTCTCAGTAAATTTTAATCAATTAAAAAATTTGGTAAATCAAGCAAAAAAAAATAAAAATGAACTAAAAAAAATTTTTAAAAACAAAAAAAATTTATTAAAAAAAATGTGTGGGAGTCCTTATAGAGAATTATCTGAAAGTGAATTACTAAATCGAGATTATTATAAAGGTAGATTTGCTTCAAAAGACTCTAAAGGCAAAATAATTTACAATTGGTAAAATGAAAAATACTATATTTATAATAATTACCTCCAGAAGTAGCTACTCGAAATTTAAAGAAATTTTGATCGAACTTAAAAGAAAAAAAATTTCTTTCAAAGTAGTTTGCTCTTCTTCAAGTATTCTTGAAAAATATGGAAATCTGGATAGACAAATTGAAAATGATGGTTTTAGAGTTTACGAGAAAATCTATAATAATATAGAGCATGAAAATTTGGCAAATAATTCAAAATCAGTAGGGATGGCAATAATTGAGTTTTCGAGCTTATTTAAAAGATTAAAACCTAAAATGATTATGGTCATGGGCGATAGATATGAGGTAATTGCTCCAGTGATAGCTGCAAGTTATCAAAATATATTAGTATCGCATGTTCAAGGTGGTGAAATTTCAGGAAATATAGACGATAAAGTTCGTGATGCAATATCTTGTTTATCTGATTATCATTTTCCAGCAACTAAAAAAAGTTCTATAAGGCTTAAAAAAATATTAAAAAAAAAAACACATATTTATAAAGTTGGATGCCCATCAATTGATTTAGCTAAAAGAGTTAGAAATAGGTCAAATTTGAGTTTTGATTTTCATAAAACATATAATGGAGTTGGAAAAAAAATTGATTTTTCAAAAAAATATATAGTGGTTATGCAACACGCTGTTACAAACGAGTATGGTTTAGGTAAAAATCAAATTTTAGAAACTTATAGAGCAATTATCAAATCTAATTTACAAACAATCTGGTTTTGGCCAAATTCTGATGCTGGATCATTTGAAATATCTAAAATTTTACGGATTAAAAGGGAATTAAATAAAAAGGAACTAGGTAAAATTTTTTTTGTGAAGAATATGGCACCAGAACATTTTTTAGAATTAGTTAATCTAAGTGCAGGGATTTTAGGTAATTCAAGTACAGCCATTCGCGAATGCTCATATTTAGGGGTACCAAGTATTAACATTGGAAGCAGACAAAATGGTCGAGAAATGGGTGTTAATGTAACATCTGTAGACTATAACAAAGATAAAATTTTTAATTTGATTAAAAAAAAATTTTTTTATAAAAAATCTAAAAATTTTGATAGGCTATATGGAGACGGAAAAGCAGCTTCTAAAATTGTAAAAATAATTTCACGTTTACTGTAAATTTATGAAAATTTGTGTAATAGGATTAGGTTATGTTGGCTTACCTTTATTATTTTCATTAACAAAAAAATTTAATGTTACTGGTTTTGATATCAGTAAAAAAAAGATTGATCAATTACAAAATAACGCAGATTATACAGGTGAAGTATCTAATAAAAAATTAAAAAAAATAAATTTTAACGTCACAAATAAAAAAAGTGAATTAAAAAATTTTGATGTTTATATTGTTTGTGTGCCAACCCCTGTTTTTAAAAACAAAAATCCAAACTTAAATTTCATAAAACAGTCAAGTAAAATTGTTGGTAATGCAATAAAAGGTAGTAAATTAAAACCAGTTATTGTATTAGAGTCTACTGTCTACCCAGGATGCTCTGAAGAAATTTGTATACCTATAATCGAAAAATATTCTAACCTAAAATTGAATAAAGAATTTTATTTTGGTTATAGTCCCGAGAGAATTAACCCTGGTATTTCTAAACATAAACTAAATAATACTACAAAAATTATATCCTCATCTGAAAAAACCAGTTTAAAAAAATTAAAAAAAATTTACAGGTCAATTACTAAAAAAATATATGTTGCTCAAAATATTAAAACCGCCGAGGCTGCTAAAGTAATTGAAAACATTCAAAGAGACTTAAATATAGCTTTAATGAACGAATTATCCATGATTTTTAACAGAATAGATATTAATACCAAAGACGTTTTAAAAGCTGCTGCAACTAAATGGAATTTTTCTAACTATGAACCTGGCTTAGTTGGAGGACATTGTATTGGTGTAGATCCTTATTATATGTCTTACTTAACTAAAAAAATTGGTTTAAATAAAAATAACATGATCTTAGCAGGACGAAAAACAAATGAATACATGAATAACTTCATAATTAAGAATTTGTTTAGATTAATTAGATTAAAAGGGATGAAATTGAAAAAAAGTAAAATTTTAATCCTAGGTTATACATTTAAGGAAAACTGCAATGATGTTAGAAATTCAAAAATTTTAGAAATTTTTAAACAATTAAAAAATAAGGTTGATAAAGTAGATTTATTTGATCCAATTGCCAGAAATGATCAGGAATTAATTTACTTTAAAAAAAATATTTTAAGAAAATTAGATTACAAAAAAAAATACAACGCAGTTATACTTGCTGTAAAACACGATTATTTCATAAAAATGAATGTAAAAAAAATACTAAGTCTTTGTGATAATAATAAATTATTTTTTGACCTTAAGGGAGTCTTTGATAAAAGTTACTCAGTTTTTAGGTTATAAATGAATATACTAGTTACAGGTTGCGCAGGTTTTATTGGTTTTCATTTTTGTAATAATTTATTAAAAAAATTCAAAAGCATTAAAATTATTGGTATTGATAATTTTAATAATTATTACAGTATAAATTTAAAAAAAGATCGAGCGATACTTTTGAAAAAAAGATTTAAAAACAGAATTAAAATTAAAAAAATAGATATATCTTATAAAAAAAATTTAGAACATATTTTTAAAAACAACAAAATTAATACTATTTTTAATTTTGCAGCTCAAGCGGGTGTAAGATATTCATTAAAATATCCCTCAAAGTACATCAAAAGTAATGTTGTCGGTTTTCATAATATTATAGATCTAGCTGTAAAATATAATGTCAAAAAATTAATATATGCAAGCTCTAGCAGTGTATATGGAGGAATAAAAAAAAAAAAATTAAAAGAAAATCTTAATATAAATGATCCAATTCAACTTTATGCTGCAACAAAAATTTCTAATGAGATGATTGCTAATGCATATAACAAACTTCACAAATTAAAAGTTGTTGGTCTTCGTTTTTTTACAGTGTATGGCCCATGGGGTCGGCCTGATATGGCTCCAATGATTTTTACGAAATCAATATTAAAAAATAAAGCAATTGAAATTTTTAACAATGGTAAGAATTATAGAGACTTTACTTTTATAGATGACATTATCGATGGTGTTATAAAAGTATTTGAAAACAATAAAAGAAAAAAATCTAATAATTCTATTTACAACATAGGTTTTGGACAATCAATAAATGTCACCAAATTTATTAATGAATTAGAAAATCAGTTAAATAAGAAAGCAATTAAAAAATTTGTACCTGCACAAGCAGGGGACATGACAAGAACTGCCTCTGATATCTCAAAATTACGAAAGGATTTTAATTACAAACCAAAAACGAACTTTAAAATAGGAATAAGTAAATTTTTATCTTGGTACAAAAATTATTATAATTATTAATGAACAAAAAATACACCTTAATCTCAAATTTTATATCTCTTTGGGAAATAATGACTAATCAGGAAAGAAAAAAGTCATTAATGTTTATTTTTTTTGCATTTATTCAGGTTATTTTAGAAACTTTAAGCATTGGATCTTTATATCCACTCCTTTTAGGAATTTTTGGAGATAACACAGAAGTATTTAATAATGACTTGTTCTCATTAAATTTTATACAAAAATATTTAGACAGTTCTAATCAAGTTATTTTAATTTCTTTAATCATATTATCTATGTTTTTATTAAAAAATACATTTATTATTTTTGTTATTCATTGGTCTCAAACATTTGAAAGAAATATTAAGATTAGATTAAAAAAAACTGTGTTATGGTCTTATTTAAATAATGATTATTTATTTCATATCAATTCTGATAGTGCTAAATTAGTAAGAAATATTAATACATCAACATCCTCAATTATTTCAGCAATAAGAATGACCATGACATTTATAAATGATTTTGTTTTATTTATATTTCTTTTAATGTTTATGACTACAATTAATCCAGTTTTAGTATTATTTATAGCTGTTACTATTGCTATTATTTCATTTATTTATTTTATAATTTTTAGAGGATTATTAATTAAATATGGTCAGTTTTCATTTGAAAGAGAAGGAGAGTCTCTTAAAAGGTTAATGCAATCATTTTCTTTAATTAAAGAGATAAAATTGTTTAACAAGGAAAAATATTTTTTAAATTTTTTTAATAAAGAGGAAACATTATTCCAAGAATTCCAGAGAAAAGCTTACATAATTAGAAGTTACCCTAGGGTGTTTTTTGAGTTATTATTTGTTATCGGAATATTGTTATACATAAATTTAAACTTATTTAATTCACAATTATCAATGAGTGAAATTTTGCCTAAAACAGCGCTTCTTGCTATTATATTAGTAAGGATGGTCCCATCTATAAATAAAATCATTTATTCAGCACAAAGGATTAATCAACTTCAAAAATCAAATGATGAAATTATTTTTGAGTTAAAAGATACAAGACTAATCATTGAGAATGTTGATAAAGAAGAAACAGATTTAGATGAGGCTTATGAATTTGAAAAAATTAATTTAAATGATATTTGTTTTTCATATGATCAGAAAAAGAACGTATTCCAAAATTTTAATCTAGAAATAAAAAAAGGATCATTTATTGGTATAGTGGGTGCCTCAGGTAGTGGAAAATCAACTTTAGTTGATTTATTAACAGGATTATTGAAGCCCAAGAGTGGCTATATCCAATTGAATGATATGTCTGCAAATGTAGATGATAAAAAATGGAAAAAAATTTTTGGATATGTAACTCAATCAAATAATTTATTTAACGATACGATCTATACTAATATTTCTTTTGAAACAGATTTAAATAAAATAGATAAAGTTAGACTAAATGATGCTTTAGAAAAATCTGGTCTAAACAAATTTGTTAATAAGTTAGATGAGGGCATAAATACATTAGTAGGTGAACTTGGCTATAAAATATCAGGAGGAGAGAAACAAAGAATAAGTATTGCAAGAGCTTTGTACAAAAACTCACAAATTTTAATTTTTGATGAGTCCTTTAATTCACTAGATATAGATACAAAAAGTATAATCTTAGAAGAAATTAAAAACCTATCTAAACTTAAAACAATAATAATAATTTCTCATAATGTTAATGATCTAAAAGACTGTGATAAGATTATAGATTTAAACAAAAATTAAGTTTTTATTATCTTAAAAATCTGTCCATTTTTATTAATTCATTTTGTAGAATTTCAATTGAACAATTAAATTCCTTAAAATTTAAAATATAATTCAAAGAATTCTTCAATAAAATAAGCCTATTTTTAAAAAAATCTTCTTTATTGTAATCAGTATTATCAGAAAAAAAATTTATTTTTATTTTAGATTTGTTATAAAAACGATTAATAAGTAAGCTTCTACTATTAACATTTGAGTTGCCAACCTTACTCCCAAGATCAAGCATTATTAATTTATTATAAATATTTGAGTGCAGCAAATCCAAAGGTATTTTAGCATTCATCTTATGGTAAAAACATTCAAAGTTTTTTAAATGATTAACTAAGATTGTTCTAACAATTAGATTTACCAAGTGATATTTAAAATGAAATTTTAAATTTTCAAATTCTGTTTTATAAAACAAGTCAAAAACTTGGTTAAGACAATCTATCTTACAACCATGAAGAAAAATATTTGAAAAATTAACTATAATTTTTCTATTGTAAGAAAAATGTTTTTCCAAAACCTTAATTAAAGATTCGCTATCTGCTTTACCAACAAAAACGATCTTTTTTTGAAATATTAAATTCTTTGAGTATTTAAAATTAGCGATAAAATTATAAATTGAGTAAAAAATTGGATAAAAATACTTTATTTTTTTTAGTAAATTAATTCCTAGTATTTTTTTCAAACTTCTTCTTTTTTGAAATTTATAATTATTAAGGCTTATGGTGCTTTTTTTGCTTATAAAAAAGTTTGACAAAGAAAAAATATTTACTTTTTTAAAAGTATTTTTTAACTTTTCTATATTTTTTGAATGAATTTCGTAATCAATTCCGTCATTTGATAATAAGATATTGCACTCTTTATCATAATTTTTAAAATTAAAATTTACAAATTTAGAAAGGTAATTTTGATCTACTATTATTTCACAAGTATTTTCATTTATAGCGTCTAAATCATTAATGATTACTAATTGTTTAATTTGAAAAACATAATCAGCATAAAAAAAATAATGAAAAAATCGGTGTTCAGGTGAATATAAATAACATTTGTCTCTAAATCTCTTTGTCATTCCTATTTATATTATTTTTGTTTAAAAATTTTTATAAGTTTATAGCAGTTTTTCAAAAAATCTCTTTTTGATCCATTATTAATTAATTTTAGTGATGCTGTGTTACTTTTGAAATTTTTGATACCATATCCAACAACATTGGACAAATTTTTTGAACTATATATTTTTTTTTTATCCCTCTTTTTTAAAATATCAAAATTTGAGGAAATATTTACTTCCAAAAATTTGCTAAATTTTTTTTTACAATATAATCTATATTTTCTAGATGTTAAGTTTGCAGAAACTATAACATCTACTCCTTGTTTTTCTAAAAAAGATACAAAATTAATTATTCTTTCAGCATTTTTATTTCTATCTTTTAAGGTATAACCTAAATCATTACCGAGCATTTTTCTAAAAACATCTCCATCAACATGGATTAGGTTTTTTTTTCTTTTACTTAAAATTTTATATATATTTTTAGCAATTAAGGTTTTTCCTACTCCTGAAATTCCTGTAAACCATAAAATCATAAAAATTTATTCTGTTTGATATATTTGTATAATTGTCTCGCAATAAATTTATTTCCTTTTTCTGACAAATGACCACCGTAATTATCCTCTAGATATAGTTCATGTAAATTTTTCTCAATTAAAAAATATTTAGTAGTATCTAATATGTTTAACTGGCTTTTAGAATAGAGTTTATCATAAAAAGTTTGGTAGTTTTTAGCTTTTGTTTTTATAAAAATAATATCATGATATTGGGGTAAAATTAAAAAAATACATTTTTTATTTTTTTTTTTTACTGATTGGTTAATTTTTATCATCATCTTTTTTAAATGGAAGGAGAAATATTTATCAAAATACATTTCATTAGCCTGGTAAATATTATCCCTCATAATTTTGTTGTAAGATTTTGAGTAGAATTTTCTATAATTTTTTAAATTCAAAAATTTAAAAATTTTAAAAGTTAACATATTTGAAAAAATTATTGTGTTCCTTCTAAAAAATCTTAAATAAGATACTGTATAAGGAAATTTAAACATATAACTTTTAAATTTTGATTTATAAAAAAAATCTTCCTTCTTAACTTTAAAAATTTTTTGTTTAAGAGCTTTAATTTTAATATTTTTGTATAAAACATTTTCCTTTAAAACTAATTGATCGCCCTGAAGTTTAAAAAAAGGTTTAAAGCCAAATTTATTTCCAAATTCACTATAATGCTTCCAATAAGAATTTATTCTTACTATTGTTTCAGGGACAAATGCAAAAATAATTAACTTTGTTGATTTAGTGGACTTAATTTTTTTATACTTTAAGAAACTTTGATCGAGTCCAAAATTTCCAACTCCAAAATTTTTAACACAACTTTTAATTTTCTTTTCCAGCGCAGTCTCCCAGGTCTTGTTATCATTCACATATCTACAAAAAGCATAAGAGTCACCAAATACAGAAATTAAAGATTTTTTATTTTTTAATGGGGTATTTCTAAAACCATTATTTGTAATATTAAAATAGGTTTTTCTGCCATTTAAAATTTCGAATCCAGATGTATTTTTTTTTCTATCCCATCCTGTTTTTTTATCAAAACTATATTTGAAAAATTTATTAAACTCAAATTTAGATTTAAAAGGAAATTCATCTTTTTTAGTTATAATCCATTGAAAATCACTTTTTAGAAAACGAACTAAAAAATATAAAATAATTTCAAAAGATAGAAATAATAAAAAGAGATAATAAATATAATTATACATTATTACTATAATTTCCTTTTAATTTTGAAAAAATAAAATCTATCCCAAATCCAAAATATAGACATAGAGACAATAATGTAGGAACAAAATACCTTGTATATCCAACCCAGCTAGAAATTACAAAAAAATAAATTCCAACCAATAGAAGTATATGAGGTGCTATGTATTTTTTTTTGATAGAATAAAAAAAACCGATAAAAATAATTAAATAAATTAAAAAACTGTAAAGAATTCTATACTTTATATTTTTTTGATGAAGCTCACTTTTATAGTAATCTTTACCTTTAATCCTTGTGCTAACTATTTCCATTGGATTTAATAAAGTAGAATGAAAAGATGAAATTAATGCTTTTTCAAAAGTGATTAATTTATTATCCATCATTGTGTTTATAGCTTTATTTTTTTGGAAATTATAAAAAACAATACGATCACCTTCCTTAGAAAGATCAAGATTATTTTTGATTACAAAATTATCTTTAATTTTCATCAATTTTTTCTTTGACTCAGATGAGGTGATATTAAAAATTTTTGCATCTACTTTTGGAAGAAAATAATTATATAAATTGTCTTTTGTCTGTGTAGGTAAAAAATAAAAAATGCCTGATCTTTTATAATTCAAAGAACCCAATAATAACAATACGATTAAAAATGGGGTTAATAAATAAAGTATTTTAAGGATGCTTTTATATCTAAATTTAAATAACAATATTAAAATAGGCACAACGATAAGAAACATTGCAACTGATCTCTGCAAGTATAAAATAGCAAAAAGGAGTCCTAATAAAAAATAATTATAATTTTTTTTTGGCAAGTCAATTAGGTATGTAAATATCAAAATCAATAATGAAAAAAAAATAGTTTCACCAAATATAGTTGAGTTATATTGACTGATAGTAGGTTCAAAAATTAAAAAACAAACTGTAATATTAATGATAGATTTTTTTATATTTATTTTAGTTAATTTTAAATAAAAAACTATTACACATAAATAGTAAAAAAAAATTTGAAAATAAAAAAAATAATTAAGATTTTTTATATTTATATTTTTTTTATGATCGTAAAATTCTATTTTAAAGATCGTCGATGACAAACCTAAAATTTTTGGGGGTAAGAAGTGATGTCTAAACTCATATGGTTGTAAATTTTTTATTGAAATATCAGATTTAAATTCTGATGCTTTTTTCCATATCTTTAATTCTGGCGGTGATTTAATTATTCCATGATATTCTGAACCGTCTTGATTTTTTAAAACTTTTCCAAATTTTGTTATTTGAAAATCGATATTAATAAAAAAAAGTATAAAACTTAATACGAGTAAAGTTATTAACGTTTTGTGTTGGTTATAAAAATACATCAAAATAAGTCGCTAAAAGTTATTATCTTTTTCACTCTATTTTCCCATGTATATTTTTTTACATCTTTTTTAGCATTTCTCCCTAGATAATCATATTTTTTAGAACTAAATATCTCAATTATAGTCTCAATCCATTTATTAGTATTTTTTGGGTCTAAAATTATTGAATTATAATTATTTCTAAGAATTCTACTATAAACTTTTAGGTCTGAAGCAATTATAGTTCTACCTGTTGCCATATATTCAAATAATTTAAGTGGGGAAAAATAATCGGCTACATCAATTTCTTTAATTAATACCCCAACATTTTTTTGATATGGCATTAATAATACTTTGTATCTTGGCAAAATGTTAGAAATCGATTTATAGCTTAAAAAACCTTTAAATCTTATATTCTTTGGAACTTTCTTTAATGCTATATCTTTATTTAAAGTTTTTATGTTACCAAATATATCAAAATTAATTTGTGGGGCTTTTTTTGCTATTGAGTATATTGTCTCAAGACCTTTTCCTTTAGAAAAACTGCCACTATAAGCACATGTGAATAATTTTGTTTTTGGATTTATTTTATCAAAATCATTCTTTTCCACTGCGTCTTCTAAGATACAAAAATTTTTTGTTCTAATTTTAAGAATATCTAATAATTTGTGGTGTAAAAGAATATACTTAAGATTTTTGTTTATAAATTTCAAATTACAGAATTTAAATAAATGCTTTGTTAAACCTGTCATTTCTGAGTGTAATTCTAAAATATTTTTTTTATTCATTATAGCTAATATTAAACTTGGTATTATGGCTCTCGAGATAATCATTTTATAGTTATTCGAATTCAAATAAAAATAAGTTTTTAAAGAAAAAAGAATTCTAGTATATAAGTTTATTTTTCTTTTGTATGAAAAAATGGATTTGATTTTAAATCTTTTTTTTAGGAGATAATCTTTTTTAATTTTTCTGAAATAATATGAGTTTTCTTGATATGGTATGATTAATTCTACTTTTGCATGTTTGCAAAAATTGTCACACATTTTTAAAACATGCACTGCATATGCAGACATATTTGGTAAAGAAAACTCAGCGATGTAGATGATTTTTTCTTTTTCCATTAATTCAAATTATCATCAATATATTTTATTTCTGAGTTAGACAGATTTTTTTTAAATTTAAATAAATTTTTTTTTGTATGATTAATATCAAAATTATCTTTACAATTTGTATCAACCTCTAATTTCAAAGACAATTTGTTTTTTTCTATGTTAAAATTTTGAAAAAAATCTTCAAATTTAATTTGAATTACATTTTCATAATTTACATTTGAAATTTTATTTAATACTTCTTTATACCATTTTACAAATTTTTTTACATCTTCCCCTGGATAACTTAATGATTTCCGTCTTTTCATACTCCAAAATATGGCTTTTGGATCTCTCCTAACAAAAATTACTTTTCTATTTTGGCCATAATATTTTGTTGAGTCAACAGGAGCTAAAAAATTACCTCCTTGCTCAATTACAACATTTTTCTCATTATTAAATTTTTCATCATTTTGGTAAATACTAAATATAAATTCTTCAGCATATTTTAGAAATAATTTTTCTTCACATGGAATGATCATTTTCAATAAATTTATTTCTTTTGCGTCTTTATTTAGAAGGAACCTGTTTATATAAAAATTAATTTTCTTAAAAAAAGAAATTTTATCAAAATAAAACTGTGGACTTCCATTGAATTTTATAAAAGTAATCTTTTTTATAAACTTATTTGCTAAATAAATTAAGTTCTTATTATAAATTTTATGTTTTTTGTTATAATTCGATTTATATGTATTTTTTATAAATTTTTCGAAATTATTTATTTTATTAGAACACCCATTTAAAGAAAAGTCTTTGTATAATGAATTGTATAATTCATCAATACCATCAGGGTCATTAACAATCCTAAATTCTTTACCAGCAAATGGGCTTTGAAAATCTTCTCTAGATAAAAGATAGTCATGAATTGCTCCAGCACCGCTATTACCTGTACCCAAAACTATAACTGTTTTCATCTTATAATATAATTGATTTATATAAAAATTTGACAATATTTAGACAAATATAACTCTTATAGATTAAAACTAAATGAATTTTTCCTCAAAAGCAAAAAATTTAATAGAACTAAAAAAATTAAATTTGAAAAAGTCGGATATTCCTACTTTTTATAAATATAAGATTGAGGAAATTAAAAAGAATAAAAAAAAAATTTTAAACTTCCTAATAAAAAATCTATCAAAAAAAATTTGTATCAGATCATCATATTTTCTTGAAGATAACAAAAATAAATCTATGGCTGGAGAGTTTGAAGGTGTAACTAATGTAATTAATTCTAAAAAAAATTTAATTTTAGGTATTAATAAACTTGTTAAACAATACGAATTAAAATCTAAAAATAAATTTATAATTAATCAGAGTGAAATTATTTTTCAGAATTATTTATTTTGCTCAAAATTAAGCGGAGTAGTCACAAATTTTTGTATTCAAGACGGCTCAGATTATTATGTAATAAACTATGATGATAGCTCAAGTTTAACAAATACTGTTACGTCTGGGAGTAAAACTGGCGGAAGAGTTATACACATATTTAAAAAAAATATAAGTGGACTACGATCGAATATATTTAGAAAAATAATTTATTCGGTTAAAGAAATAGAAAATAAAATTAAAAATGCAAAAATTGATATTGAGTTTGCAATTAATAAAAAGGGGGTAGTCAATATTTTTCAGATAAGACCAATATCTACTACTAGAAATTGGAAAAAATTTGAAAAAAAACTATTTTTTAAAAATCTTATTAAAAATCAAAAAAATTTTATAAAAATAAATTCAATAAACAAAAAATTTGGCAAATATTCTATATTTGGACTGATGCCAGATTGGAATCCAGTAGAAATGATTGGTTATCAACCTAATAATTTAGCTTATTCTTTATACCATGAGTTAATTACTAAAGATAGTTGGTTTAAAGCAAGAAAAAAAATAGGTTACAAAACAGTAGACAGATCGTTAATGTGTAAATTTACTGGAAAACCATTTATTGATGCTAGACTTAGTTTTTACTCTTATTTACCAAACTCTGTTAAAAATAAAGTGGCAAAAAAAATAGTTAACCATTGGTCCTATGAATTAATTAAAAAACCATATTTACATGATAAAATTGAATTTGACATTTCGGATGGAAGTTATGATGCATTTACAAACTCAAAAGTTTTAAAAAAATATAATTTTTTAAATTATAAAGAAAAAAATGAATATTTAAGAAATTTACAATATTTTACTAATCAAAAAATTTTGAATTTTAATAATAATGGCAATTTTTTAAATAAATGTCTAATTAAATTAGAAAGAGATAGAGAACTATTATTAGATAACTTAAAAAAAAAAAATATTAACAAAATAAAATTTGAATTACAAAGTTTAATTAAGAATATTAAAAAAAATGGAATTATTCCATTCTCTATTTATGCAAGATATGCATTTATTGGAAAAAAATTTTTGAACTCATTATTTGAAAAAAAAATTATTCGTAAAACCAGTTACTTAAAATTGATTAATTCTATTAATTCAATTACAGCTTTTTACATAAATTTAGAAAAAAACAAAAAAACAAACAAAAATAAGAGATTATTTGAGAATTATTTTTATCATTTAAGACCAGGAACATATGATATAAATGTAAAAAGGTATAATTCTTCTTTAAAAATAAGAAGAATAAAAAAAATAAATGAATTACTTTCTCTAGAATTTGAAATTCCAAAAATAAATGAAAGTGATAAAAAAAATATTGATATATTTTTAAAAAAAAATAATTTTACTTTTGGACATAATGAATTAATAAAATTTTGCTTAGTTTCTATTAAATTAAGGGAAAATTCAAAATTTATATTTACAAGGTCTTTAAGTGACTTAATAGAAATTATAAAATACTATTTAAAATGTTATAATATATCAAAGGATGAATTCTCAAAATTTGATTTAAAAAATATATTTAAATTAACACAAAAAAATAGAAATAATTTAGTAAATAAAATAATAATAAATCATAAAAAATTTGATTTGATTAACAGGAAATCTAAATTGCCTTATTTAATAACTAATTTTAATGATTTCTTTATTGCTTCAAACTTATTAACTAAGCCTAATTTTGTGACAAGTGAAATAATAACAAGAAAAGTTGTAGAATTAAAAAATAAAAAATCTAATTTAAGCCTTTCTAATAAAATTATACTTATTGAAAATGCTGATCCTGGTTTTGATTGGATTTTTTCAAAGCGAATTGCTGGGTTAGTCACTAAGTACGGCGGAGTAAATTCGCATATGTCTATAAGATGTGAAGAACTAAATATTCCAGCGATTATAGGGTTAGGAAACGACAATTTTGAAAAAATAAAAAATAATTCTTTAATAACAATAAATTGTAAAAACAAACAATTAATAATGAGATAATAATGAATATTCTAATAACATCTAATTTTAAAAAATATTATAAAACTTATATAGATTTTGTTGACCATTATTGGATCAATTATTTTGAAAAAAAAAATTATGTTTTTTATCAATTACCTAATTCTAAAAAAATATCAGAAAAAATTTTAAGAACCATAAATAATGTAGATTTAATAATTTTACCTGGAGGGAACGACGTAATTAAAAAAGATAAATACACAAAGACCAGACTGTTAGTGGAAAAAAATACAATTTCTTATGGTCTCAAAAAAAACATTCCAATTTTAGGAGTATGCAGAGGAATGCAAGTAATCAATAATTTTTTTGGAGGAAAAATTCACAGAATTAATGGACATATGAAAAAAAATCATGATATCTATATGAAAAAAAATATATTTGGAAAATCTAAACATAACGTAAATAGTTACCACAATTATGGAATAAACATTATTTCAAAATCAAAAAAATTTAATATTTTGGCAACTGACAAAGATAACAATATTGAAATGTTTAAACATAAAAAAAGAAAAATATACGGGGTTATGTGGCACCCAGAGAGAGCTAATAATTTTAATATACTGAATAAAATAATAAAATTGTTAATGAAATAATGAAAGCTGTAATTTTATGTGCCGGCTCAGGTAAAAGAACTGGGCTAAAATATCCAAAGTGTCTTTATACATTTAGGGATAAAAAATCACTTTTAGAAAAGAATATTAGACTATTAAAAAAAAAAAAATTTAAAGATTCCGATATTTTTATTGTAACTGGTTTTAAGAGCAACCTAATAAAAAATAAAACAAATAATAAATATAATTATGTTCATAATAAAAATTATAAAACGACTAATATGGTTTACTCACTTAATTTATTTTTAAGAAAAATTCCAAAAAAAAGTGATGTTTTAATTATTTACTCAGATATAATATTTGATGAAAAATGTTTGTCGCTAATTATAAAATCAAAAAAAAAGATAGTAACTTTAATAGACAGTGATTGGTTAAAAAAATGGAAATTAAAAAAAAACTACCAAAGTGATTTAGAGGAATTATTAATTAAAAATAATAAAATTGTTAAGCTTGGAAAAAAAACAAATAATTTAAAAAATATTTCAGGAAGATTTGTCGGTATTACAAAATTATCTCAAAATATTCTGAAAGACTTTAATAATTTAAAACTTTTAGATAATATTCTTTCAAAAAATAGAAAAGTTGATTTTACAAATTTTTTAATGATTTTAATTCAAAAAAAATACACAGTTTACCCTTTACTAAAAAATTTAAAATGGGCTGAATTTGACACTATAGATGATTTTAAAAGATTTGAAAAATTAAAATAACTATATGATATTTTTTGAAAATTTAAGAAGGTTTAAAAATAAATTTAAAAATAAAACAAATATAAAAATCTCAAAATCTATTAATTTTGGAAGCCATGTAGCAAATTATTATTTTAAAAATCTATTAAAAAAGTCTAAATATTACTTTGAATATGGCTCAGGTTCATCAACTATTTATGCACATGAACAAAAAAAAGATTATATATCAATAGAATTAGATAAATCATTCTATAAAAAGGTAAAAAAAATTACAAAAAGCAACAAAATCAAATTTATAAATATTGGTATTGTAGGGGAATATTCTTATCCTTTGTTTGTACAAAAAAAAAAATTTTTAAATTATATTAAATCTATTAAATTTTATTCAAACCAAAAAAAATTTCCCGATTTTATATTAATAGATGGTAGATTCAGAGTAGCATGTTTGTTATTCATATTTTTGATATTAAAAAAAAAAAAAATTAAAACAAAAATTTTATTAGACGATTATTTTAATAGGCCACACTACTCTATTCTCGAAAACTTTTATAAGATTAAAAAGGTTGGTAGGATGGCTTATTTAAAACCTAAAATAAAAAAATTAGATAAAAATTTATTAAATAAGTATATTCTAGATCCCAGATGAATATTTGTTATATTTCAAATTCTGCAGCACCTTCCAAAAATGCAAGTAGTCTGCAAACAGCAAAACTTTGTGAAGCTCTAAGTAAGATTGGACACAAAGTTAATCTGGTGTTACCTGATACAGGACATAAAGGTAAAAATTATTATAATTTTTATGATATTAAAAGTAAGTTCAAAATTAAAAGAATTAAATATTTTAAAAAATTTCCTACAGGTGTGAATTACTATTTATATTCTTTATTCTCTATATTGATTTCTAACTACAAAAACCAAAATTTATATATTACTAGAAATTTTTTTACTTCTTTATTATTGTGCCTTTTTAAAAAAGCTCATGTTTTAGAAATTCATGATGATATTCAAATTGAAGGTAGAATAGTCAAATTTTTAGTTAAATACTTAAAGTATCTTAATAATAAAAATATTTTAAAAATTATTACTACAACAAAATCCCTTAGTCATAAATATCATAAATCTTATTTTGTAAGTAAAGACAAATTATTAGTTCTTCATAATGCTTCATCAATAAAATTAAGATTTAATAAATATAAAAATTTAAATAAAAATTTAAATATTGGATATTTTGGTTCAATTTATAAATCTCGTGGACTTGATATGTTAATAAAACTATCCCAAATAGACAAAAATAATAAATATTACATTTATGGAGGTAGCAAAAAAGATATTGAGGATTTAAAAAATAAATATTCGTCAAAAAACTTACATTTTCAAAACTATATCCCTTATTCTAAAATAAAAAAAAAGCTAGAAAATGTAGACATATGTTTATTGCCTTATACTAATAAAATTACGGTATCCGGAGATGTTGGGGATATTTTAAGATACACTTCCCCATTAAAAATATTTGATTACATGATCACAGGTAAACTTATAATTTGTTCGAATATTAAGGTAATCAAAGAAGTATTAAAACACAATATAAATTCGATTTTAATTAATGACAGCAAGAGCCATGTTGCTTGGTTAAAGGAAATAAATAAAATTAAGTTTAATATTAATAAATTTAATAAGTTAAGGTTTAATGCCTACAAATTTGCTAACAAAGAGGATTTTATTTGGCGTGCAAAAAAAATAATTTCATCTATCTGATGACTTTACGCACTAAATTTTTAATCGAAAAGTTTCGAGACTTAATTTTTTTTGGATCATTAAGTTTATTATCATTCAATTTTTTAATTTTGCAAATACCTGTACCTTCAAAAGTAAATTCGATATTAAAATTTGTTTGATTATTATTATATATTTCCAGTAATTTAATGAATGTTTCATAATTATTTACTTCTGCATAAAAACGATTTTTATCAGAATTTTTTAAATAAGGTAGCCAACTTATGTCATCTATAAAGAAACAACAATCTTTCTTTAAAAAATCATAATAATAATAAAGTATTTTTTCAACATGTTTAGCCTCGTGTATTGTATCTAGTAAAATCAAATCCATTTTTTTTGGTATATGTGAAATGACGTTTTTAAAATCATCATCCCTTGATTTTATAAATTTCCATTTATCACTTGAGAATTTATTTGAATAATCGATACTATCTACTGAGAATAATTTACATTTTCTAATTTCACAATAATTCAAAAATAACTCTGTTGACATACATTTTTCGCTTACACCAAATTCAAGAATAGTAGAGTCATTAAATTTTATGAGTTCAGGAACTATGAAATTGGTCAATTTTGAGTGATGTCTCGATCTATTCTTAAATTCTGTTAAAAAGTTAGTAAACTTTTCCATAATTATCTTTGTTAATATATCTAAAGTATTTTTTTACATTAATCTTATAAATTAATGTTAAAAAATACTAATGAAAAAAAAAATATTTTATTGGTCTCCATGTTTGGATCGAGTAGGCACAGTTATATCCACAATTAACTCTGCAATTTCTTTATCCAGATACGATAAATATAATGATGTTCGAATAATTAATGTTTGTGGAGAATGGGACGAATACCGGAAAATGTTAAAAGATAATTCTGTAAATCTAATTGACTTTAAATTCAAATATTTCAAAATTTTACCTAAAAAAGGTTTTATTAGAAGTAGATTTTCTTACATAATTATTTATTTATTATCTTTCTTTCCTTTATTCTTTTTATTAAAAAAAGAAAAGCCTGACAAAATTATATTACATTTAATTACGTCACTACCTTTAACACTTTTAAATCTTTTTAAATTTAACACAGATTTTATCCTTAGAATATCTGGATATCCAAAATTAAATATCATGAGAAAATTTTTTTGGAGATTATCCTCAAAAAAAATAAATATCGTTACATTCCCAACTTTAGACTTAAAAAAAGATTTGGAAAATTTAAATTTATTCGATCGAGGAAAATTGCATTATTTACCAGATGCAATAATAAAAATTGAAAATTTAAAAAAAAAAGTTGATTTACCAACTGAGTTTAATTTAATCAAAAATAAAAAAGTTATTTTATCAGTTGGACGATTAACTAAACAAAAAAATTTTTCATATTTAATAAATGAATTCTCAGAATTTCTTAAAATCAATGATGATTTTGTCCTTTTTATATTAGGAGAAGGAGAAGATAAAAAAAAATTAAGTCAATTAATAGAAAATAAAGGGCTCAAAGAAAAAATCTTTTTATTGGGTTTTAAAAAAAATGTTTATAATTTTATGAAAAATAGTGAGATTTTTGTATTAAGTTCGTTATGGGAAGAGGTGGGTTTTGTAATGATAGAGGCAGCAATTTGTAACACCTTTATAATTTCAAGCGATTGTCCAAATGGACCAAAAGAATTCTTAAATTACGGTAAAAATGGAATAATGTTTAAAAGTAATTCTAAAGATAGTCTCCTAAAAAGTTTAATAAATTATTCTAGTTTAAATAAAGAAAAAGTTTTTGCAGATAAAGTAATTTTAAAAAAAAAAACAAGCAAGCACACTATGTTTAAACACTATTTAACTCTTAATAAGCTACTAGAATTATGATTTTAAACTGTCAATTAGTTTATAATATTTAAACAAATTATTTTTATAATCAAATCTATTTAATGATTTGAAAGATCTGTCTAATAATTTTTTACATTCTTTTTTATTAAAAAAATAATATTTAATTCTATCCGCAAGTTCTTTATGATCACCTACTTTAAATAGTAATCCACCTTTTCCATTTAATAGAATTTCTCTCGGTCCAGTATGACACGAACTTGATATTATAAATTTTTTTAGCGTTAAGGCCTCCAACAAAACATTTGGAAGACCTTCATATTTAGAAGTTAAAACAAATAGATCTGATTGCTTTATAAATGGATACGGGTTTTCAACAAAATTTATGATTTTAACAAATCTACTTAATTTGTTATCTAAAATATATTTTTGTAATTGACTCTTTAAAACTCCCCTACCAATTATACATGCCTCAAAGTTTATTTCATCTTTAAGGTTGTTCAATGATTTCAAAAATGTTAATTGATCTTTCTGATCTGTAAATCTACCAATATTGATGATTTTTAATTTGTTTTTTTTACTAAAAATTTTTTTAGATTTTTCTTTTGATCTTTTTACTATTTCATATTTATTTAAAGGGTTATAAATACATTTCGATTTTACATTAAGATCTCTCATTAGATCATTTTTGAACTGCAAACTATTGACCATCACAATATTTGACAAGCTTAGGATTTTTTTAAAAATATATCTTTTTATAAAGTTTTTTGACCAACCAATAGGTGCTGTATTCGATCTTGCTATAACTTTAACTGAAAAAAATTTACAAATTAATATACAGTAAATATTGGCTTGAAATGCAAAAATGATCGTATCCCTATTTTTTACAATTTCCTTTATTAATAACAAAATTGCAATGAAATATTTTATTCTTCTACTAAAGTTGTCCCACTTTTTTGATGATGGAGTTATAAGAATTATAGACTTATTGAACTTTTTTTTAAATTTTTTAGATACTGTTAGTACTTTCAAAGTATTAACTTTATTAACTAAATAATTGCAAACCAAGAAAAAATTTTTCTCTACACCCCCTCCTTCTATTGAAGGCATAAATACTAGTATTTTATGTTTCATTGATTGCAAGCATACAATATAAGTTTGATAGAAAATTATAAACAAGATATTTATTTATTAAAGAATTACAACAGAAAATCAAAAATATCTTTCTAAATTTATCTTACTATCCTATACAATAATCACAAATTCGATTACTATCTATAAGTCAATGATCAATTTATCAAATAAAATCTTTTTTATTCTTCTGTTATTTTTTCCACTATCTGTTCTTGTTGGTCCGTCCATATCACTTATAAATATAGTAATAACTTCTGCTATATATTTATATTTTTTCTTAAAATTTAAGCATTACAATTTTTTGCTAAAAGATAAAACAGTTAGGTTATTGACATTTTTATACTTATATCTTGTATTTAATACTATTATATCTTTAAGCATTGAAAACAGTATTTATAGAAATTTAGGTTTTATTAGATTTGTATTATTTTTTTTAGCAATTAACTATATATTTTTTGCTATCAAAACGAGCGCAAAAATTTTTTTTATTTGGACGATAATATTTTTAATTTTTATTTTTGATGTATATTTTGAAAGATTTTCTGGTGCTAATATTTTTGGTTGGGGTGCGACTTCTCTTAATGGTGTTCCCCAACCCCATGGTGAGAGAATCGTAAGTTTTTTTAAAGACGAGCCAATTGCAGGAGCTTTTATAAATGGTTTTATATTCATAATATTAGGATATTTATTAAACGTTTTAAAAAATAAAAAATATAGAAATATAATATTTTTAATAACAATATTAATATTTTTCTCTGCAGTGTTAATTACAGGTGAAAGATCAAATACCTTAAAAGTCTTATTTGGATTAATCTTACTTGTATGTCTAATTGATATATTTGATTTTAAATCGAAAATTACTTTTTTTATAGTTTTACCAATTTTAATCATGATAGTGGTAAATAATTCTGATTATCTAAAACATAGATACATCGGCCAGATTTTTTCCAAAATTTATGCAGAAAAGAATTTAGAATATTTTGAAAATAACATTTACATAAAACTTTATAAGTCAGGATTCGAAGTTTTTAAAAACAATCCTTTAACTGGAGTTGGTAACAAAAATTATAGAGTTGAAACATGTAGTCATAAAAATAAATTTAAAAAAAATGATTATTTTTGCACAACTCATCCTCATCAAATATATTTTGAATTTTTAGCTGAGCATGGTTTTGTTGGGATAATATTGTTACTTTATATTTTTTTTAAGTTAATTTTCAAGAATTTGAGGGAAATTATTGGTTCACAAAATTACTTACAAATTGGGGCATTTACTTTTTTAATTAGTAATTTTTTACCACTGCTGCCATCCGGGGCTTTTTTTAGCGATTTTAATATAAGCTTGTTTATTTTAAACTTATCAATATTGTATGCAGTGAATGAAAAAACCAATATTTTTTTCATTAAAGAAAATAAAAATGATATTTTCAAAATATAACACAGGGCCGTTAGCTCAATAGTAGAGTACTGCATTGACATTGCAGGGGTAGTTGGAGCGTAACCAACACGGCCCACCAAAATATTAAAATTGAAAAAACTTTTTTTTTGATATAAAAAAATTATAAAAGGGCCTGTAGCTCAGTTGGTTAGAGCAGTACACTCATAATGTATTGGTCCCAGGTTCGAGTCCTGGCGGGCCCACCAAAAATCTAAATTAGATAAAAATAACTTATTAATCGATCTATTTTGCTTAAAACTACTTATTATTAAATTCTCTTAGACTTGTAAAAAGAGCATTCACATCTCCGTTATTATTTATAATTATAGAATTAAATTCCTCTTTTTGAGTTCTAGCTAAGCTAAGTCCCTCAATAATTAGGTCTCTTATCAAAGGTTTTGATGGATTTTTTGTATAAACTCTCCAATCAATTGAAATCTCTGGTCTGTTTGATGTTGCTAAAAGCTTACTTTTTACAATTGTATATTTTTCATTTTTTATATCTTCTGAAATTACAACAATTTTTGCTTCTTTATACTCAACTAATCTTGTTGAAAAACTTTTAAGAAAATACTCTCTAAAAATCTTTTTAAATTGATCTTTTTGATCTTCATTTAGACTTTTTCTATGTTTACCTAAAGTATAAAAACCAATCCCATCTATATCAACTGAGTTTTCTCCAATTTTAACAAGTTCTTGGATTTTAACTTCCATAGTATCTTGACTGGATAAAATATTACTAGCTTTACTAGTTATATCATTAATAAAACTAGAGGATATATTTGCTATTGAATTTGAAGTTAGGCTAATAAAAAAAAATATTAAGATTGTTATTCTTATTCCAAAATTTCTCATATTTTACTATTTATTTGTCTAAAGAGTCCCAATCACTGTCATCCAAAGTATCAGTCTTAACTTTAAGATTCTCAATTTTTCTATCTCGATCTTGAAGATATAAACTTCTTACAGTTGCATAAAAGTCTACAGAGGTTTTTTCTAAGCTATCAAAAGACTCTAAATTTTTTGCCCTAAAATCTACACCCTCAGTTAGTTTTGAATAATAATAATCTGACTCTTTAAAATATTGTGTGTCGTTTTTAACAGTTACGTTATACCATGCATCTCCACCGCTCATAGATATCAATGATCCAACTGCATCCCTAACAGTAGATGGACCAATTACTGGTAACACTAAGTAACAACCCTCTCCAATACCCATTGCACCAAATGTTTGACCAAAATCTTCTTTTTCTAATTTTTCAAAACCTAAAACATCAGCTGGATCAAATATTCCAACTATCCCAATCGTAGTGTTTATAATTAAACGTATTGTGTTATTTCCTGCTGCTTTTAAATCACCTTGTAATATATTATTTGGGATTGTAACCAAGTTAGACAAATTATTTAAAGCATTGCTAGTACCAGTTCTAATAGGTGAAGGTAATTTTCTATAACCTTTAGCAACCGGTCTAAATAAGACTTTATCTAAAGCCATATTGAATGCGAAAGTTGCTCGGTTTATTTTTTCAAAACAATCCTTAACTTCTTTTTCCTCCCCATATGAGAATGATACAACTAAAAATTGTATTGTGATAGCATATATAACAATCTTTAAACTCTTAATCATTTAAGTTTCTATAGTCTATATTTTAGCAAAGTAAATTGATAATTTAAATAACATTATATGGTAAAAAGAGGGGTAAATGATTGAAATTAGACAATTTTACTCACCAAATTTTGATTTAAATAAAAGAAAAAAAGAAAATATAAAATTTCTAGTTTTTCACTACACCGGAATGAAGACTGAAAAATCTGCACTTAAAAGATTATCTAGTAAAAATTCTAAAGTAAGCAGTCATTATTTTATTAAAAAAAACGGATCTATAATTAATTTGGTACCAGATCTTTATATATCATGGCACGCTGGAATCTCATTCTGGAAAAAACTTAAAAAGCTAAATAAATATTCAATTGGAATTGAAATACATAACCCTGGTCATAGACACGGTTACAAAAGTTTTAATAAAAAACAAATAAATTCTGTAAAATATTTATCGTTAAAATTAGCAAAAAAATATAATATAAAAAGAGAGCAATATTTAGGACATTCGGATGTTGCTCCAGATCGAAAAAAAGATCCTGGTGAAAAATTTCCATGGGAATTTTTATCAAAGTATCGTATCGGTTTATGGCATTCTTTAGATAAAAAAATTATAAAAAAATTCAGGCTTAAAAAAACTAATAATGCTGAAAAAAAAATATTTTTAAATAATTTGATAAAAATTGGTTATTTCCTAAAAAAAAAGGAATTTAACTCAATTTCATTTGCAATAAAAGCTTTTCAAAGAAGATTTAGACCACAATTGATTAATGGAAAAGCAGACCTTGAATGTTTAAAAATCTCAAAAAATTTAGTTAAAAACAGCTATAATTAATATTGAAAAGTTAAAAAAATAATATATTTTCCAATTGCCAGATAAATGACTTATCGCTTTATGAATTTATAAAGAGGAAAGTCCGGGCTTTACAAGGACACAGTGCCAGGTAATACCTGGCGGGGGCGACCCTAGGGATAGTGCCACAGAAAATAAACCGCCTTATCAAGGCAAGGGTGAAAAGGTGTGGTAAGAGCACACCGGCTTAATTGGCAACAATGAGCGCATGGAAAACCCCACTGGAAGCAAGACCAAGTAGAGATGACATTGCTATTAGCAGTAAGCAGTCTTTGGCTAGTCATCAGGGTTGGTTGCTTGAGCTTTAAGGAGACTTAAGGCCTAGATAAATGATAAGTTTAAATGACAGAACCCGGCTTATATTTTATCTGGCATCATCATTACTTTCTAACAAGTTTCTAATTTGTTCTTATTTTGAGTTCATCAAAAAACAACTATTGACTGTATATTAAAAAACCCATAATATCCCAATTATTCCCAAATTTGGGAATAATGGAAAATATGATTTATGTTTTTATCTACTTTCGAAAACAAATTAGACAAAAAAGGAAGGGTATCTGTGCCTGCTAGCTATAGATCGTATCTTTCAAATTTAGGTTACAATGGAGTTATATGTTATCCATCGTTTAATAATAATTGTATAGAGGCATGGCCTCAAGATAGAATTGAAAAAATCTCTAATGCAATAGACTCACTAAATCCATTTGAGGAAAAAAAAGATTATTTTGCGACCTCGATACTTTCAGAAAGTGTCAGTTTACAATTTGATAGTGAAGGCAGAATTTCAATAATAGATAAACTTTTAAAACATGCAAAAATTAAAAGTAGCATGTTATTTGTAGGTCAAGGAAAAACTTTTCAAATATGGGAGCCTACAAATTATGAAAAATTTAAGGCAACCGCAAAAAGAAAATCAAATGTTTATAGAAATAGCCTTAAATGGGAGCAAAAATTTAATAAATAAAAAGGGGGAAATATGACTATTAACTTTAAAGTGCCTGAAATAAAAGAATTGAAACCTAGAATATTAGTTTTAGGTGTAGGTGGAGCCGGAGGTAATGCAATAAATGAGATGATAGATGCAGGCGTTGAGGGTGTTGAGTTTGTAGCTGTTAATACAGATGCGCAGGATCTTAAAACAAGTAAAGCAAAAACCAGAATACAAATCGGATTAAATGTAACTAAAGGATTGGGTGCTGGAGCAAAACATGAAATAGGACAAGCTGCGGCGAATGAATCTTTAAATGATATTATAGACTTATTAAAAGGTGCCAACATGGTATTTATAACAGCAGGTATGGGAGGCGGAACTGGCACTGGAGCTGCACACATTATTGCTAGGGCAGCGAAAGAATTGAATATTCTGACTGTGGGAGTTGTAACTTTACCATTTTTATATGAATCTTCATCTAGAATGAGAAGAGCGCAACAGGGTTTAGATGAATTAAGAAAACATGTCGATACTATAATTGTTATTCCAAATCAAAACTTGTTTAAAATTGCTAATGAAAAAACAAGATATACAGAGTCTTTCCAACTTTCAAATAGTGTTTTAAGACACGGAGTGCAAAGTGTAACTGATTTAATGGTAAAAGATGGTTTAGTAAACCTGGACTTCGCTGATGTTGAAACTGTTATGAGTTCAATGGGCAAGGCAATGATGGGTACAGGAGAGGCAGAAGGCGAGGGCAGAGCAGTTAAAGCAACAGAAATTGCATTGAACAATCCTTTAATTGATGACTATTCTTTAAAAGGTGCTAAAGGATTATTAATAAATATAACAGGGGGAGATGATCTAACCTTGTTTGAAGTTGATGAAATTGTAAATAAAATCAGATCAGAAGTTGATAGTGAGGCAGAAATAATAAACGGCTCAATTATTGATCCTACTCTAGAGGGTAAAATTCGAGTTTCTATTGTAGCGACAGCACTAGACGGTCAACAACCAGAATCTAAATCAGTAATTAATATGGTTCATAGAATTCAAAATAGAAATCCTGGTTATTCAGATTTTTCAATCACAAATAATAATTCTCAATTAAATTCAATTAAATCTGAGACAATAGCAAGCACAAGTGGAGCAAATGCACTTAAAATAGATACAGATGAATATAAAAATTCAGAAACAGAAATGTTTAATTCAATGGTCGATGAAAATATGGCCGTAAATAGAGTAAATCTAGATAATACTTTGAACGAAATTAACAATACTTCTAGCTCCGATGAAGAAATCCCTTTAAACTTAGAGGAACAATCAGAAACAACTCAGGACACTAATCACATCGAAAATTCTAACGGATTAGAAAACTTTGAATTAAGTGAAGAAAGCCCACAACTTTTTAATTCTGACAGTGAGATTATAAGTGAAAAAATCGACAAAGATACTGAGCCAGACACTGAAGAAGATGAATTAGAGATACCTGCATTTTTAAGAAGACAAAGAAATTAATGGTCTTTGAAAAAATAGATGAGTGTCACCATTGTATCGGATAAAAATTTACATTACCCGGTACTACTTAATGAAGTATTAAGTGTTATTTCCCCTCAGAATGGTGGCACCTTTATTGACTGTACTTTTGGTCAAGGCGGATATACAAAAAAAATATTAGAATTTCCAAATACAAGAGTAATCGCTTTTGATAGAGACTCTGAATCTACAAAGGTAGCAATTAAATTTAAGCAAAAATTTAAAAATAGATTTGAGTTTCATAACAAAAAATTCAGTGAAATTGATAACATTAAATTACCAAAAAAAATTGATGGTATAATATTTGATTTAGGTTTTTCATATAGTCAGATCAAAGATAAATCAAAGGGTCTATCATTTAATCATAAAGGTAAATTGAATATGAAAATGGGCCATAACAAATTTTCAGCTCACGATGTTATTAGTAGACTTCAAGCGGAAGATTTAGAGCGAATATTTAAATATTTTGGTGATGAAAGAAATGCAAAATTTATAGCTAAAAAAATAATTAAAGAAAGGGGTATTAAAAATATTGATACAGAAGGTCTTGTTAATTTAATAAACTCATCTAAAAAAAAATTTACAAAAAAAAATAAAGCAACTAAAGTCTTTCAGGCATTGAGAATTATAGTTAATAGTGAAATAAGTGAATTAATTATCGCCTTATCAAAATCAAGCAACCTAATTTCAAATAAGGGAATTATAGTAACCGTTACATTTCATTCTATAGAAGACAAAATCTGTAAATTTTTTTTTAATACAATTTCAACCCATAGATCGGTATCAAGATATTTGCCTGTGAACAAAAATGAGGAATTAGCTTTTAGCATAATTAACAAGAAAGCAATTACACCAACAAGTAGAGAAATTAAAATTAATCCCCCTTCAAGATCAGCTAAGTTGAGATCGATTAAAAGAAACAACACAAATAAAATAGATACAAAATTTTTATATAGAAAATTCAAAAATTTACTGGAAATTGAAAAACTATCTCTAAAATTATGAAAAAATATGTATTAGTTTTTATAATTACTTTTTTGGTGATAACAACATCAATTATTAAAAACTCTACAAGAGAATTAGAATATAAAATATTTAATTCAAATGAAAAAATTAAAATTTTGATTAATAAAAAAGAAATTATTAAATTGCAGAACGATTATCTCAGATCACCTCAAAAATTATTTGAATTTAAAAATAAATTTCTTGATAATTTAGAAGTTTTAGAACTCAGTAAATTTAAACATTTATCTCAAAATGAATAAAAATGATTTTAATAAAATAACTATTAACAGTTCGAATTTGGATTTAGATAATTTCAATAGTAGTAAATTCAAAATAGATTTAAACCGAGTCGCCTTCATATTTATAGTGATATTTATTATAATTATTTTGTACTCAACTAGAATTATATATCTGTCATCAAAAACATTCGAAAAAAGAATTTATATCTCTAATCAAATTAATAGAGCTGACATAACTGATAGAAATGGAAATTATGTAAGTAAATCTGTACTTACTATAAATGTTGGAATTGATCCAAAATTAGTTAAAGATAAAGAAAAACTATTAATAAAATTACAATATACTTTTCCAAAACAAAATATATCAGAAATTAAAAAAAAACTTTATGGAAAAAAATTCTTTTATATTCAAAAACAAGTAACACCTGAAAGATTTGAAAAAATTAAACTTTTAGGAGAAAAATCAATCAGACTAGAACCTAAAATAACCAGGATCTATCCAGACAAAAATCTTTTTTCTCACCTTCTGGGGCAGATCGATAATGATAATAATGGTATTTCCGGTATAGAAAAGACTTTCGATAACAAATTAAAAGATGGTCGAAAACAACTTGTTTTAACCCTTGATAAAGAATTGCAGTTTATAATTCGAAATGAATTATTAAATGCACAAAATGTATTTAAAAACATAGGTGGAACAGGGATACTAATGAATGTAAATAATGGCGAGATATTATCACTAGTTTCAATTCCTGACTTTGATTTAAATCAAAGAAAAAGTATATCTGATAGAAAATATATAAATCGTGCAACAAAAGGTGTCTATGAACTTGGGTCGGTTTTTAAAACATTCACAATTGCAGCTGGTTTAAATTATGGTTTAATTTCTTCTAACGACATGTTTATGAACTTGGAAAAAAAAATGAAATGTGGTGGAAGAATTATTTCTGAATATGATGAAGATTTGCCAAAAGACTTAACTGTAGAGGATATTTTAATAAATTCTAGCAACATTGGATCAGTAAAAATTGGTCAAATAATAGGAAAAAAAAAAATGAAAGAATTTTTGGGCCTTATTGGAATTTTAAACAAGATGGAATTTGATATTGAGGAAGTGGGGATGCCACTACCTTTTACATGGAGTGACTGTAGGCTTAAAACAGTATCATATGGACATGGAATAACTACTACACCACTTCAGTTAGCAAAGGGTTATGCAATTTTGTCAAATGGTGGCTATCAAGTAAATCCAACTTTGATCAAAAAAAAATATGATGTTTCTAAAAGAAAAAAAATTCTAAATAGTGATGTAAGTGCCAAAATAAACCCTATTTTAAGAAAAGTTGTAACTGATGGGACAGCTAGCTTATCTGATGTAGAGGGTTACGAAATAGGAGGAAAAACAGGTACAGCACAATTGGTTGAAAATGGATTATATACAAACAAAAAAATTAATACTTTTGCATCAGTTTTTCCAATCTCAGATCCCAAATACGTTTTGGTTATATTGTTAGAGGATACTAAATTATCAAAAGATTATGTATATAAATATCGAAACAAACCTGGTTCTTTTGAAGGAACGCCATTTAATACAGCCGGATGGACTTCAGTTGAAATAGCGGGGAAAATTATTGATAAAATAGGACCTATTTTAGCCACAAAGTACTAAGATTTTAAATTAATGTTATTGGGCAAAGTTTTAAAAAATATAAAAAAAAAATACAAAAATATTAATTTCAACAATATAAGATTTAACAGCAAAGATTGCAAAAAAAACGATATTTTTTTTGCAATTAATGGCAATCATACAAAAGGCAGCAATTACATAGATAATGCAATTAATAATGGAGCTAAGGTAATTATTTCTAACTTAAGATTTGAGGGTTTTAATAAAAATAAAATTTTGTTTCTTAAATATAAAGACCCCAGAAAATTGTTATCTGAAGCTTCCAGTCGATATTATAAATCAAAACCAAAAAACATTATAGCCGTAACCGGTACAAATGGAAAAACATCAGTAGCTAATTTTTATAAGCAAATATTAGTTTTAAATAATAAAAAGGTAGCCTCAATCGGAACACTTGGCGTACTAACAAAAAAATTTAAATTAAAAACTAATAATACAACTATTGACCCTGTAAACATTCATAAAATATTACAGAAATTAAAGAAATTAAAAATTGAAAATGTGATTTTAGAGGCCTCCAGCCATGGATTAAAACAACACAGATTAAACAACATAAAACTTAAATCTGCTATTTTTACTAATCTTACTAGAGATCATATTGACTACCATAAAACTTTTAAAGATTATCTTAATTCAAAACTTAAACTTTTTAATGAATTGTTAAATTTGAGAGGTAATGTAATTTTTGAAGAAAAGATTAAAGAGTCAAATATATTAAATAGAATTTCAAAAAAAAAAAATTTTAAAAAGTATACCTTAGGTAATTCAGAATCATTTATTTACATAAAAAAAATACAAAAAATGAACGACCACAAAAAGATTAATCTTAAAATAAAGAATAAAAATTATTCATTCAAAACGACACTTATCGGAGATACTCAAATTAAAAATTTAATGTTTGCGATAATCGCTGCTTATCTATCAGGCCTAAAAATAGATAATATTTTAAAATCAATTAATAAAATTAAACCAATTGACGGCAGATTTGAAAAGGTTGGAAATTTGAAAAATAAAGCCAAAGTTATAATAGATTACGCACATACACCTCATGCGCTCAAGACTTTACTAGTAAATATAAAAGAGGATTTCCCTTTAAGTAAAATTAATTTAATTTTTGGTTGTGGGGGTAATAGGGATAAAGAAAAAAGACCAATGATGGGAATAGTAGCACGAAATTATTGTGACGATATTTATCTTACTGATGACAATCCAAGATTAGAAAGTCCAAAATTAATAAGAAATCAAATTAAAAAGGGTTTAAAAACAAAAAAATTTTTTGAAATTCCATCTAGAGTAAAAGCAATAAATGTAGCAATTAAAAAATTAAGATCAGGAGATATTTTGATAGTAGCAGGTAAAGGACATGAAAATTACCAAGAGTATAAAAAACAAAATAAATTTTCTGATAAAAAAGAAATTTTAAATGCAATAAAAAAAAAAAATAAAATTTTATCTAAATCAATTAAAACAAACATCTTAAATGAAATTTTTGGTTACGGAATTATTAATAAAAAAAAAACTTTAAGTTCTGTATCAATCAATTCCAAAAGTATTCACAAAAATTCAATATTTTTCGGGATTAAGGGAAAAAAATTTGACGGAAACAAGTTTGCTATTGAGGCTATAAACAATGGTGCAATTTTAGCAATATCAAATTTTAGAGTTAAAAATTCAAAATTAAAATTTATTAGAAATCCATTAAATTTATTAAACACTGCAAGCTCAATATTAAGGAAATCTTTGAATACAAATACAATAGCAATCACCGGTTCAGCAGGAAAGACTTCAGTAAAAGAATTAACAGGATTTTGTCTTAATAAATTAGAAAAAACCTATTCTTCAAAACACTCATTCAACAATAAATTTGGAGTTCCATTGAGTATTTTTAACATGCCAGAAACTGCAAAATTTTCTGTGCTTGAGGCAGGTATGGATAAAGAGGGAGAGATAGATTATTTAACTAAATTGATTAAACCAAATTTGGGTTTAATAACAAATATTTCTTATGCACATATAAAAAATTTTAAAAATCTTAATCATATTGCTAAAGCTAAGTCTGAAATAATAGACAATATTGTTAGTGGTGGAACAATGGTTATAAACATGGATGATCAATATTATAAATATTTCTTAAAAATATCAAAAAATCGAGGTCTCAAAATTATGAAATATAGTAAATCTAATATTAATGCTGACATTATTTTCTTAGGAAAAAAAAAAAGGAAAAAAGGTTATCTAATAAAGTTAAAAATTAAAGGAGAAAAAAAATCTTTCTTAGTTTCAGAAAATTTATCTAATCAAATCGAAAATATACTTGCGACTATAAGCATAATAAGCGTTTATTTCGATATCGAGAAACTTAATCGTAACTTATTTTCTGGTTTTTGTATTCCTGAAAGTCGGGGATCAACAATTAACTTTAGAAAAGGTTCAAAAAAAATAACAATTATTGATGAAAGCTATAATTCAAACCCATTATCTTTAAAATTTAGTTTGGAAAAATATGATTCTCTTTATAAGAATAATAACAAAAAATTTTTACTATTAGGTGACATGTTGGAACTTGGAAAACATTCCAAAAATTTACATAACGAAATTGCGAGATATTTAAATAATTCGAATATAAATAAAATCTTCGTTTATGGAGATCATATTAAACATACATTTAACAAATTAAAACCACAAATTAGAGGGAGAGTAGTAAAAAATATAATGGATATTTACAAATTAATAAAAAATGATCTACCTAATAATTGTTATTTAATGGTAAAAGGATCAAATTCAACAGGGTTAAACAAAATTATTAAAAATTTATAATGCTTTATAATTTATTAATTAACTATTCAGATACCTACTCCTTTTTAAATTTTTTTAATTTTTTAACTGTACGAACTGGATTAGCAGTTATTACATCAATGATTATAGTTTTTATTATTGGTGAAAGATTTATAAATTTTTTTTCTACAAAAAAAATTACCAACCCAATAAGATTGGATGGACCGGAGGAACATCTCATAAAAAAAATAGGAACACCTACAATGGGTGGTGTGTTAATTTTAATTGGATTATTTGCTGGAGTTTTTCTATGGTCAGATTTATTTAACCCATACAATTGGTTGTTAATTTTTATAACTTTCTCATTCGGAACACTTGGTGCTTTTGATGATTATAAAAAGATAAAAAAAAAAAATTCGTCTGGAATTTCGTCAAAATTAAAATTTTTAATACAAATAATTATTAGTCTAATTTCTTTAATAATCTTATATCAATTCATAGGGTCAGAATTGACTAATAATTTATATTTTCCTTTTTTTAAAAACCTAGTAATAAATTTAGGATGGTTTTTTATTCCTTTTTACTTATTTGTAATTGTTGGATCATCTAATGCGGTTAATTTAACAGATGGTCTCGATGGGTTAGCCACTGTACCAGTCATTTTAGTTGCAGGATGTTTTGCGTTTATAAGTTATGTATCAGGTAATATAATTTTTGCTGAATATCTTTTAATACCTTACATAGAAGGAGTTGGAGAAGTGGCTGTTTTCTGTGGAGCAATTATCGGAGCATCGATAGGATTTTTATGGTTTAATGCTCCTCCAGCAAAAATATTTATGGGCGATACTGGTTCTTTAGCGTTAGGTGGTTCTTTGGGTGCTGTCGGAGTAGTAACAAAACATGAGATAGTTTTAGCAATAACAGGAGGACTTTTTGTTTTAGAAGCTGTATCTGTAATTGTACAGGTAATTTCTTTTAAATTAACTGGAAAAAGAATATTCATGATGGCCCCTATACATCATCATTTTGAGAAAAAAGGGTGGGCAGAATCTACAGTAGTCATAAGATTTTGGATTATTTCTCTCATTTTAGCAATGATCGGTCTTGCAACATTAAAATTAAGATAATGCAAACCATAGATTTTGTAAAAAAGAAAATATTAATTTATGGTATGGGTCTTTCTGGTCATTCATGCTTAAATTTTTTAAAAAAGAAAAATGATGTTAAGATTTTTGATGACGATTTTTCATTAAAATATAAAAAAAACAAAAAATATTTCCTTAGTAAAAACAATATTATTAAGCTAAAATTTGATTTTATCATATTAAGCCCAGGTATAGATTTTCAAAGATGCAATCTTAAAAAATATATAATCAAGAATTGGAGTAGGGTAATCACTGAACTTGATATTTTTTACTTAACATACCCAAATAATAATAAAATAACTATCACGGGAACGAATGGAAAATCTAGTACTTGTCAAATGCTATATAATATTTTTAAATTAAAAAAATTAGATGTTAGATTAGTTGGCAATATTGGAAAATCACCTTTACAAGAAAAAAAAATTAAAAAGAATACTATTTTTATAGTTGAGGCATCATCATATCAAATATCTTATAGCAAGTATTTTAAATCTGATTATGCGATGATTTTAAACTTAAATGCAGATCATTTAGAGAGACACAAAAGCCTCAAAAAATATGCAAAAGCCAAAATTAAACTAATTTGTGATCAAGAAAAAAATAAACTATCACTTATAGAGCGGGATAGCGTAATAATAAATAGACTTTTATTAAACAAAAATATTAAATCTAAAATTATAAAAGTTAATTATAACAAAGCTAATTTTTTTAAGAAAAATATTAATAATGATTATTTGTTAGATAAAAATAATTTAAATAATATTCATTTCGTTTATAAAATATCAAAAATTTTTAGAATACCTAACAATAAAATATTCGAATCTCTTAACTCATTCAAAGGATTAAAATTTAGAAAACAAATTGTTTACAATAAATTTAATTTAAAAATAATTAATGACTCAAAATCTACCACTTTCTCTTCGACCAATGGACTTTTATCTACTTATCAAAATATTTATTGGATAGTTGGTGGTTTGTTCAAAAAAGGTGATAAATTCATTTTAGAAAAAAAATATTATAAAAACATTTGTGCTTATATAATTGGTAAAAATAAAAATTATTTTGTCAATCAATTTAAAAATAAGATAAATTTTAGGTATTTGAAAAATTTGAAAAGAGCAATTATAGCTATAAAAAATGACATTAAAAAAGACAAAAATAAAAAAATAGTGTTGTTTAGCCCTGCAGCTGCTTCATTTGATCAATTCAAAAATTTTGAACATCGTGGAGAACGTTTTAATTCAATATTAAAAAATATAAAATTACATGGAAAATAAAAATATTTACGATAATTTTATTTACGATTGGTGGAAAAATCTAGATAAAGTAATTTTTTTTTTATTTATATCCTTAATTGTATTAGGTATTTTTTTTTCTTTAGTATCAACATCATTAATTGCATCTTCTAAGTTTGGTACAAATAATTACTATTTTTTCATAAGACACCTGATTTATATTTCTCTTGGTTTAACTTTAATAATTTTTTTTTCAGCAATCCCAGAAAGTGACATTTATAAAATAGGAGTAATCATATTTTTTATCTTTTTTATTTCTTTATTATTAGTTCCAATTTTTGGAATTGAAGTTAAAGGTTCAAAAAGGTGGTTAGATATTCCAATTATACCAAGGTTTCAGCCCATTGAATTTTTAAAACCTTTTTTAATAATATTTTTATCAATGGTTATTGGCTCAAGGTTTACGTCTAATGATTACCTAAAACTTTTTTTAAGCACATTAATTGTTTTACCCATTTTGTTTTTTTTGGTCTTACAACCTGATGTGGGACAAACTTTATTAATATCTTGTGTGTGGCTGTGTCTTATATTTGTGTCAGGCATAAATCTTTATTTATTCAACTTTTTAATATTAGCCTCTATCTCATTATTAGGATATTTAATTATATATTTACCTAAGTTTTCTTATATCAAATATAGAATATCAGCATTTTTCGATAAAAAATCTAGTGGTAATTATCAGTCAGAAAAAGCAACTGATGCAATTATTGATGGAGGTTTTTTTGGAAAAGGTGTTGGTGAAGGAACATTAAATACACGTGTCCCTGAGGCTCATACAGATTACGTAATTTCAGTTATTTCTGAAGAGTTTGGAATTTTGATAATATTATTTATTTTATTCATTTTCTTACTTTTGATATTTAAAGTATTTAAAAAAATTCCGTCTGAAAAAAATAATATAAATAAACTTGTTTTAATTGGATCTATATTATTAATTATTTTCCAGGTGTTAATTCATGTTGGTGTAAATATTAGATTTCTACCAACAACAGGTATGACCTTACCCTTTTTAAGTTACGGAGGATCTTCAATATTAAGCTCATCAATACTTGCAGGATTAATACTAAATTTTACGAAAAGAAAGATTTAAACTTATGAAAAAAATTGTCATCAGCACTGGAGGAACAGGAGGTCATGTAATTCCAGCACAGGTTTTATATGATTACTTATCATACAAAAATAAAATTTTCATTTGCACTGATAAAAGAGGAATTACTTATCTAAATAAAAAAAAATATAAAATTAAGCAAATAGATTTACCTAAATTTAGTAGAAATATATTACTGTTTGTGCCTTTTATAATTTCTTTTGCCTTATCTATATTAAAGTCATACTTCTTTTTAAATAATAAAAAAATTGAAATAATAATATCTACAGGGGGCTACATGTCTGTACCTATTTGTTTAGCTGCCAGAATGTTAAAATTAAAAATTTTTTTGTTTGAACCAAATATGGTTATAGGAAGATCAAATCTGTTATTATTAAATTATTGTGATAAAATATTTACTTATAATAGAAAAATAAAAAATTTACCAAAAAATATGATGTATAAAAATTTTGTGATCAAACCCTTAATCAGAAAAAATATTTTTCTTTCTAAATATAGAGCTACAAAAAAATCAAAATCATTTACAATATTAATAATAGGCGGAAGTCAAAGTGCAAAGAAATTCGATACTTTATTTAATAAAGACTTAATAAAGCTATCGAAAAAATATAAAATTAAAATTTTTCATCAAACTAGTATAAATAATTTAAAAGATCTAAAAAATTTTTATTTGTCAAAAAAAATGAATTTTAGTGTTTTTTCATATGATAAAGATTTATATAAAATCATAAAAAAAAGTGATTTTGTAATAACAAGATCAGGCGCATCTACTATTAACGAATTAGTATTTTTAGGAACACCTTTTTTAGCTATACCTTACCCATTCGCTAAGGACGACCATCAATTTTTTAACGCAAAATACTATGTTAAAAAAAATCTTGGTTGGTTAATAAGAGAAACTGATTTTAAAAAAAATTTTTTATATAAATTTATTTCAAACTTGATTAAAAATAAAAAAATATTATTTCAGAAAAAAAAAAATATGCATATTTTTCATAAAAAATATGATTGGGCTAAAAACTCTAATCAAATAAATAATCTAATATAAATAATGAATATAAACTTAGCAAAGTCCGAAATTATACATTTTGTGGGAATAGGTGGGATTGGTATGAGCGGATTAGCTCTAATAATGATAGGACTAGGTTTTGAAGTACAAGGAAGCGACAAATCTCTTAATAAAAATGTAGAAAGATTAAAAAAAAGACGTATTAAATTTTTTTTAGGCCACTCTTCATCTAATATTAAAAAAGCAACAATCTTAGTAATTTCCTCGGCAATTAAGCAAAACAATATAGAGGTAAGAGAGGCAAAAAAAAGAAATTTACCGATTTATAAGAGAGGGGATGTTTTAGCACATATAACTTCATTAAAAAAAAATATTGTTGTTTCAGGATCTCATGGAAAAACTACAACCACTTCTTTAATAGCATCTATTTTCGCAAAAGCAAAATTAGACCCAACTATAATTAATGGTGGAGTAATCAATTCATTAGAGAATTCAGCTAGACTTGGCAAAAGTGATTGGAGTATTCTGGAGTCCGACGAGTCCGATGGAAGTTTTATAAAAGTTCCATCTACATACGCTGTAGTAACAAATGTTGATAGAGAACACATGGATTATTATAAATCTTT